>NZ_AODQ01000017.1 GCF_000348925.1 Cesiribacter andamanensis AMV16
ATTTTACTGGTCAGGTTCATTATGATATTAATAAGCCTCGAATACAATGTCACCAATCCCCCTGCCCCTTACGCGGGCCGCCCTTCGCCAAGGGGGATTTCGTACGTTATCCTTCTGTAGGTAAAGAGCTTAATCCATAATTCACGTTAGCTTTAGCTACTACGGTAGCGGCAGTAAAAATGCTCAGCTGCAGCGATTCCCCTCCTGAATTAGGAGGGGCAGGGGTGGTTTTGGGGTAGCTAAGGGATGGAAGCGCCAAGCGGAGGCTCCCTCTACAACAAAAAGAGCCGTCCAACAGGGCGGCTCTTTCATTATCAGATGTTATGAACGTGTGTTAGAATTCCCAGAGCTCGTGCTCCAGTTCCAGCAGTTGCATTTCTATCCACTGAGAGGCCATAAGACCGTCTTTGTTGCTGCGGTTGTAGATATCCACCAGCATAGAGTCATCAGGGTTGGCAACTTTGATGATGCGGCCGCTAAACAGGCGTAGGGTAAAGGCATCAGCCAGGTTCAGGTGACCGGCACTGTTGTGCGGGTTGAACCAGATGGCTTCGCCTGGCATGCTGCGGAACAGTTGCTCTACATCTTTGTATTTAAAGACGGCAACTTCGCGCAACAGGCCTGTTTCAAACTGTGAGGCAGGGATTACCAGCTTCACGGCCTGAATATCCCAGTACAGACGGCTACGGCGCTTATCGAAGATCATGTCTTCCATCAGCTCCAGGGTAGTGATCTGGCGGGGCAAGAATTCGGTAGCAGAGGCACTGGACGCTCCTGATGAAGCTCCGGCATTGTTTCCTGCAGCACCTGAATTGTTGTTGGAGCCCCAGCCGCTGGTATCCCAGCCGCTGTTGTTCTCCTGCGAAAAGCCCATTGCTTTTTCTTCCTCAGTAAGCCCTCCGCCGGTATCCGGCATCTGCAGGTTGGCAAGGAAATCCTCGCGCGACATGCGGGTTTTCAGAGAATCATTTGCATAGGGAGTAAGGACCCCCGCCTTTACCGCCTCAATCATGATCTTGCTGATCTCATTGTTGTAGGCAAAGAAGGGCTTGTTCTGCTTTTCTTTCAGGTCAATGCGGCGCCATACCCGCTTTTTCAAGAGGATATCCGATTCGCGTATCGGGCGTACAGAGTTCTCATTGTACTCTGAGGCTCTCTCTTGTGCTATAGCCGGGCTGGCTCCTGCCAGGAACATGGCGAATGCACCTATGTACCAAAATCTTTTCATATACACCTGTTTTAACAACACCTTATTCGTTTATGGGAAGTGTGAAGGTTTTAGTACCCATGGGCACATCCAGCACTTCGTCACGGAAGTTCATCCGCTTCACTTCAGTCACTTCTATTACAATCCTGTCGCCGGGTCTTGCCTGGGCAGCCCACTGACGCAGGTTTACTTCTGGTCCGTTTACTTTCTGGTTGGCTACGGGGCGGTTGCCACGGGCCAGGTATACTGTATAACCGGTTACACGGAAGCGGGCATCTTTAGGAAGGAATTCCTTAAAGCTGGCGTCAGCATCGGCACGCATTACAATACGGCCCAGCTGTGCAGCTTTGATTCCCTGCTTCTGATCCAGTTCCCGGCCACCATCGGTAGGGATGATATCGGGCTTAGGCACCAGGCGTACACCAAAGTTCTCGCTGCCAATGAAGGTACCACCGCTGCTTACGTTCAGTTTTACATTCTTGGCGTTCGGTACCAGGGTTACAATACCAGGCTTGTTGCCTTGCAGTACAGAAGCACCATCGGCGGTGAAGTTTGGCTGGTAGGCAGTACCCAGGGCAGGTACCTGCACGTTCAGCTCGTTACCGCACTGCAGGTAAAGGGCCTGCACAGAAGCAGACTGTACCTGAATTACCGGCTTGGCTACAAAGTACTCGATGGTATTGGTGTAGGTAGTATCACGGCCGCCGGGCAGTGTTACACGGATCTCCGCTTTGTAGGTTTGCTTGGCCAGGCCATCGGCATCGTAGCTGCTGGCCGAGGCCGGAAACTCAACTTTACCAAAGCCATCAGGACCTACAGGCAGTTTCTTGCCGTTTACGTACATGTCCGGGGTAATGCTGGAAGAAGAAGCGGCGATGAACATATCGGCCGTATACTTGGTACCAGCGGCTACCACCCGGGCGTTTGGCAGTACCATGGGTACTACGCGGTCAAACTTCACGTCTTCTGCACCTACTTTGCGGGCCAGCTCATCCAGGGCCGCTTGCTCGCGCATCAGCACTTCGGTTTCGTATTGGGTAATGGTGGCCAGACCAGCTACAAGAGGGGTTTGTCCGAAGTTCAGCTCGGCAAAGTTCTTGCTCTTCTGGTTAGGGTCATTGGCAAAGATGGGGTGCTCGGCACCATCATAAGCGATCGGGTCGGTCTTCACACCTGATTTTTGCTGCAGGAAAGCAGCATAATCATTCAATTGTGCTTTTAGCTCCTCGCCTTTCTTCTTATTGATCATCAGGTTGGCCAGTACCTCTTCGTCATTGATGTTAACGGGGGTTACGCCGTCTTCACCAAAGCCGCCGGTCTGTTGTACCAGATCTGCTTTGATCTGATTCAGTTCGGCAATGATCTGTTGCGTGCGCTCCCGCACTTCGCGGGCGGTCTGCAATACTGCAGCGTCGTCTTTACGGTTTCCGGATTCATCTACCTGCTTCTGGATGCGCGACACAAGGTTGCTGTTTCCAGTATTGGTTTCGGATACGGTATGCTCTAGGCTTCTGTTAATGAAGATGAACTTTTCTAGTACTGTGTTGCTCACTTGTAGGGCGAGCAGGGCGGTCAGCACCAGGTACATCATGCCGATCATCTTCTGCCTTGGGGTTTCTTTTCCTCCTGCCATTGGGTTTTCCTTAAGTTGTGGTTAAGTACCTGATAAATTGGTTAGGAGTGATTAGCGGGCTTGCTGCTGTCCGCCGCTACGCATGGCCGTCAGCATGCTGCCGTACACATTGTTCAGTGAGCTCAGGTTAGTGGTAAGGGCAGACAGTTCTTTCTTGAATTGCTCGCTTTCCTTGCTGGCCTGGGCCATATTGTCCATTGCGCTTGAGATGCTGGCGTAGAATTTGTTCATGGCCTTCACGTGGCTGTTGGCATCCTGAAGTTCCATTTCGTACACCGCATTCAGTGCACCAAGGTTCTTGGTAACGTTCTGAACCTGGTTGTGGTATTCTTTGGCGTCTTTGCTGGCGCTGGCCATAGCCGACATGGCCTCTACAGTAGAGCCGTACGACTTGTTCATTTCTACCAGTGACTTGGAAGCGCCACGTACGTTGGTAGCATATTCTTCAGTGGCTACAGCAGCGTTGCTCAGGTTGGCCATCTGCTTGGCATTCACCGCCAGGCTCTGCATGCCCTGACCCAGGCTCTGGATCAGCTCAGGACCGATCTTGTTGCTTTCCAGCATGTGGTCCAGCTTCTTGGTGATAGAACCGTTGCCATTTGACTGGGCAGCCAGGCGGCTGGTAGGCTCACCGTCAAAATCGTCGGCCAGCTCGGGATATACTCTAGACCAATCGGGATCGCTGTGCTTGGGTTCAAAGGCACTCAGGAAGAAGATAATTGCCTCAGTCATCAGACCGATGAAAAGCATGGTGTTTGCACCTTCCCAGTGAAGGATTTTGAAGAGGGCACCTACGATTACGATGGCGGCACCGATGCCGTAAATTTTAGGCATGATAGAACCATATAGCAGGTTCATGAATCCACCTTTCTTTCTGCTCATTTTCTTAAGGATTAGGGTTTATGATGAAGCTTGTTAATTAGAAATCACTTCTTGAGCGGCCAATGTGGGTCATGGCACAGCGGAAGCCAATGTACGAGCGAGCTGAGTCTTGGTACTCAAAGCTGCGGGTACCGGTCTGGAGATAGTAGGAAACGTCTTTCCAGGATCCGCCACGAACTACTTTGCGTGGTTCGTTCTCATCGAAGTAAGTAGGGTTCAGGTCCCAAACAAGGGGTACAGCAGCGGGGTTGAAGGCATCTTCGCACCATTCGGCTACGTTACCGGCCATATCATAGAGACCAAAGTCATTTGCAAAATAAGATTGTACGGGAGAGGTATAAGCGAAACCATCATCGTAGTAGTTCCCGCGCCCTGGCTTAAAGTTGGCCAGCATACATCCTTTTGCGTTGCGGATGTAGGGGTTACCCCAGGGATAGGTGGCCATGTCCCGGCCGCCACGGGCGGCATATTCCCACTCAGCCTCAGAAGGCAGGCGGAAGGCAGGCATTACAAACTCGCCCTGGCTTTTGCGGTACTCGTTGAGATAGTCGGTACGCCACTTGGTAAAGGTTTTGGCGGCTACCCAGTCCACACCTACTACAGGGTAGTCGTCGAAGGCGGGGTGCATGTAGTAGTATTCTGTCAGCGGATCGCCCATGTGGTGGGTAAAGTCCTTCATCCACACGGTTGTATCGGGATACAGCTGCTGCATGATGAAATCTTCGCCGAGGGTGCTCACAGAATCTTCGAGCATGGCGTTCATAAACTGGCGATACTCGTTATTGGTGATCTCGGTATCGTCCATGTAGAAGCTGCCGATGGTAATCTGCTTGTTGAAGTTGATTTGGGTCTGGGCAATGTCTTCCTCGGCCTGTCCCATATGGAACGTACCGGCAGGCACAACCACCATACCATACGGCGTAGTCGGGGTCCAGCCTTCGCGGCCTTGTACACCCACCAATTCGCCGTAGTCTTCACCAGATCGACCACCGAACAGGCCGCAGCTTTGGATAGAAGCTGCCGAAGCTATTATCATACAGTAGGTAATAGCTTTCCTGAGGGATAGCACTTTATTCATAACACCTTTTATTGTTTAACATCTGTTTCTCACCTGTATGACCCAAAATTATAGGGTCTCACTCTTCCATACCTGTCAATACCGGCCCAAATCTGTAGCTTGTAATATTTAGCCGGAATTGCAGAAAAATAACTACACCTGTATATTCTGTCTCTGGTAACGCAAAGTCCTGATTTTTATTGGCTTATTCGTGCCTAAATCTTGGATTGCGTATAATTTTTTTGCTGTTGGGTGTTGCCTGCGGCAGGGTATAACTGAGCACAACTTCGTGCGATCCTGCACGGGATTTTGCATCCATCCCCTTGATCACCATATCAAAGGAGTACCCAAACCGGAGCGATTTGTCCTTTAGTACGCTATAACCCGTAATAATGTTTATTGATTCCCCCTGCCGAAAAGACAATCCTGCCCAATATTTATCATCCAGGTTACCTATTGTCGAGAGGGTAAAGTTATAGCCGTTAAAATCGGTCTGTACCAGCATCGAGGGGGTAATGGTTACTTTGCGGCCATATTCGTAATCATAGCCGAAGATAAAGTTCATGTGATTCTCCAGCGGGTTGGTGGCCAGGTCGCTGGCGTATTTAAATTCACTCTTCACCAGGTGGCTGAAGGCTACCCCGCCAAACACCTTCTCAGAGCGGAAGTACACCCCTGCCCCAAAGTCGGGCTGGATCTCATAGGCCTGCCCAATCTGCAGCAGGCGGTCATCCATGTCATTGGCCTGAAACCTGGAGTTGTCAATGGACTTGGCAATGGCGCCCAGGCGTGCTCCAAAGCTCAGCTTGGTACGCAGCTCTTTCAGGTGCAGGTGGTAGGCATAGGAGCCCTGCAGCTGCAGGGTAGATTCAGGGCCCAGGCGGTCCTGCACAAAGTGCGCCCCAAAGCCGCTGCTCAGGCGGTAGATGGGGGTGTTGAAACTGACTACCTGTGTGGTAGGATTTCCGTAGCCATAGCCAGCCCACTGAGTACGATGTACAGCCGTAAGACGCGTAAGCCCCTCTACCCCTGCAAAGGCCGGGTTGTAGAACAGGGTATTAAATGTATACTGCGTAAACTGAGCATCTTGCTGCGCCAGTACCTTGCCTCCCCCCACCAAAACAAGGGTGAGCAATAAACTGTATATCTTCCTCATAAGCCTGGGATGGTTGTGCTCTTAATATAAAAGAAAAATCCGGATATACCGGATTTTCTGCTAATTTATAGAGTAGGAAGTTAAGTCTGCGCGAAATGTAATATTTCCTATTTAATTTTATTCGCCTTTTTTATATAGAGCTCCAGGGCGCCGGTCATAGAAGGGGCATTGGGGTGCGGAGCCTCAATATCCAGCCGCAGGCCGGCATCCAGCACCGCCTTGGCGGTAGTAGGCCCAAAGGCGGCAATGCGTGTTTCCTTCTGCTCAAAATCCGGAAAATTCACAAAAAGCGAGTTGATACCCGAAGGGCTGAAGAAGGCTATGATGTCGTAATTGACATCGGCCAGGTCAGAGAGGTCGCTGGCTACGGTGCGGTAAATGATGGCCTCGCTGTAAGTAAAGCCGTTCTCCTCCATAAACTGCGGAATATCTTCCTTGCGAATATCCGAGCAGGGAAAGATGTACTTCTCGTTCTTATGCTTTTTGAGGATCTCAATGAGATCGTTTGCAGTGCGGTAGCCGGTAAACACCTTGCGCTTGCGCACCACAATATATTTTTGCAGGTAGTTTGCAGTTTGTTCGGAGATGCAGAAATACTTCATGTCGGCCGGTATCTCTACCTTGCTTTCCTGCGCCAGACGAAAAAAGTGGTCTACGGCATTGCGGCTGGTAAAGATCACCGCCGTATGGGCCAGTATATCGATCTTTTGCTTCCGGAAGTCCTTGATATCGGCAGGCTCGATCTGGATAAAAGGCCGGAAATCCACCTTCAGCTTGTACTTCTCCGCCAGCTGGTAGTAGGGAGATTTACTGTCGCTGGGTTTTGGCTGAGATACCAGAATGCTCCGGACTTCTTTCAGTTTGGGCTCTTTTTCCTTTTGTGTCATGTGGATTCGAACAGTTTGCTCAAGGCAGATCAGACTAATCAATAAGTAGCTTAAGACCAACCAGAAGCGGCAGTATTTCTGTGGCGCAAAGGTAAGAAAATAAATAGGTTTTTCTAAAGTTGGCCAGTTGCATTAGTTTAAAAAAGATCAGACCTATGCGCAGCAGCGCAAAGATCAGCACTACTTTCAACAACAGGCTGGCGCCGGCCGACACCTGCATGGGCAGGCTCAGAAACACCACCGCTACCGCCGCCAGCAGCATGGAAAAGAACATCTGGGAGATGCGCAGAAAATCAAAATAATGCACCGAGGCAAATTCCTGAAAGTTAAAGATGCCCGCCATGATCTGCAGCATAAAGTACTTGATCAGCTGCAGCAGCAGCACCAGGGCCACCAGCCGCAGCCAGCTCCAGAGGTAGGCCCCAAAGCCGGGATCGGTCCCCAGCCAGCCCAGCTCGGGCCAGTAGCCGGCCGCATGCAGCAGCACCAGCAGCAGAAAGGCAAAAAGCGCACTGTATACGACAATAAAGAGCAGCTGCCCCGGCCCCCCCAGCTTATAGGCAAAGGCCGAGCTGGAATTGGGCATCCGATCTGAGAGCACCTCCCCCAGGCTGTAATAACTGCTGAACACCCGCGGAAAAAGGTTGCGCAGCATGGCCAGCCCTGCCAGGATCAGCACCAGGGCTATCACAAAGAAGTTATCGAAATTGCGGGAGGGCCGCTCCTGTACTTTTAAGAACTGTTCGCCCACATGGCTTTCGGTTACGGGCAGGCTCTGCTGGCCTACCACCGCCAGCTGCACCTCCGGCAGCGACAGGGGGTAGCGGTACAGGGTTACCAGGCAACTATCGCCATAGAGGCTGCGTAGGCTGTCGACCGGGTACACATAACTACCCCCCTGCGGGTAGTGGGCTACTACATTCTGATTGATCAGCAGGGAGGCTTCTGGCGGAGCGCCAATCAGCAGCAGGTAGCTCTGGTACTGGTGCAGGGGCAGCCAGAAGGTGGCCGCATTTGACAGAAAAGGGGTGCCCCGCACATAGGGCAGGTAGCTTTCTACATCATCGTCGTACACCAGCAGGTCGGCTTCCAGATCGTGCACTATGGCATACTGGCGCCCCTGCACCTGCAGCAACTGACTAAAAGCAGGCCCTGCCACCCCCAGCAGCAGTACCAGCAGCAGGTAACACTTATGCTTTGGCATAGATTTTAGGCTGTTGTCTGCCAAAGATGGCCAGCAAAATACTAATGCCCGCCGCAACCCCAATCTGCGCCAGCAGCAGGCCGGTATTGCCCATGTCTGCAAACCAGATGGTACCTACAATTACCCCCAGGTTGATCATGATCATGAGAGTAACTACCATGATCTGGGGCAGGCCCAGCTGCAGAAAGCGGTGGTGCAGGTGATTTTTTGTCGGGGCTGAAGGGGGAGCGGCCATTGCCAATGCGCATGGCAAACACCCGCAGCGTATCAAATACCGGAATAAACAGAATGGCCACAGCCGTAGCCGGCGCTGCCGGCACCGCCCGCAGCTCTACAAATTTAATGGCCAGCACGGCTATCACAAAGCCTGAGACCAGCGAGCCGGTATCGCCCATAAAGATGGAGGCCCGGTACATGTTATAGCGCAGAAATCCCAGAATACCCCCTGCCAGGCAAAAGGCTACAAAGGCATACTCAATGCTGTAAAAGTAAAAGAAGGTACCAAAGCACAGGGCAATGAGCAGAATAATGGAACCGGCCAGGCCATCCAGCCCGTCAATAAGGTTAATGGCATTGGTAATGCCCACAATCACCAGAAAGGTAAACAGGTAGCTGATGCCCAGCTCCAGCTCGCCAATGCCTAAAAAGCCCTGCAGGCTGGTAATGCGCACATCGCCCATGAACATAACAATAAAGGTGGCGATGATCTGCACAAAGAATTTCTTGAAGGCCGATACCGAGATGATATCGTCCTTAACACCGATAAAGAACATGACAATGCAGCCGGCCAGCAACTGCTGCACACCATCTCCGAATTTTCCAAATATGGTGACTGCCGACATAAAGCCTGCAAAGATGGCCAGGCCGCCCAGGCGGGGGGTCAGCATCTCGTGGATGGTACGATGATTGGGTTCGTCGTACAGCTTTTTGCTATGACTAACACGTATTACAGAGGGTACGGTAAAGAGAGAAACAATCAGCGCCCACACAAAAGCAATCAGCAGACTCAAGTACATAGAAACGGCTTTTATCCAATACCAAAAGTACACCAAATTTCCGGCAACACAAAACCAGTCAGAAGCGACTGGTATACCCAAAATGCACCTGGGAACTTCGCAGGGACAGCGGCTGATGCTGCTGACGGCCAAGGGCATATACCAGGCTGAACAACCCGGCACTGGTCTGCAGGCTCAGCCCGCTGCCCAGGCCGGCGGGCCAGTCCTCATAGCGGGTATCCGGCAGGCGGTAGTGGAGCCAGCCCTGGTCATAGAACAAAAACAAAAAAGAAGAGTTTCCGAACTGCTGCCGCACTTCTGCCTGCAGCAACCCGTAGCGGCTCGCAAAGAGCGACTGCTCCCGAAACCCCCGGATCGACTGCAGCCCACCCAGGCGGTAGAGGTCGGGCAAGAAAAGGCGCTCATCCTGCAAAAAGGCTGCCTGGGTCTGCAGCACCAGCGTAGTGCGGGGCGCCAGCCGCCAGTAACGCTCGGCGGCCCACTCGGCACTTAGCTGCAGGCTTTTGCCTGTACTAACAGGGCTTCCGTCCGGTACGGCGGTGATCTGCTTGGGACCGGCCAGCACCCCTCCTTCCAGCCGGTAGCCCTGGCGGGGAAACAGCCGGCTGTCCAGCCGGCTCCACTCGGCCCGCAGGCCCCACTTATGCAGCCTGAAACTAGCCAGGTTTGGGCCCCTGGCGGCATCCAGCAGGCGGGCATCCTTAAACTGGTACTCCAGCCCCAGCAACAGCCCCCCTGCCTGCCGGCTCTGCAGCTGCACGGAGGCCATACGATTCAGGAATTGTTGCTGCTCTTTGAGCAACCCCCCTTCCAGCGCCAGGCTCAGGGGGGAGCCCAGCAGGTAAGGATGCCGGTAGGCCAGTTTCAGCTGCTGCGATTCTTCGTTGGCCGCTGCCAGTTAACCGCCAGCAGCTTGCCGCCGCCAAAGGGGTTCTGCAGCAGCAGGTCCAGCTGCCCGGTCAGGAGTACACCCCCTGTGGGGCGCGACTGCAGGCCCAGAATGCCATCGAAGCGGTTGGCAGGCCGCTGGCGGAGGGTGAGCCACAGCCGCGCCTCCCGGTTCTGAAAGCTCAGCCGCGGCGGCTCGGCCAGCCGCAGGTAGGGCAGCATCTCCAGCCGCTGCAGGGCCTCGGCTATGCGCTGCTGGCTAAAGGGCTGTCCGGGCTCAATACCCAGGTGCGCTGCCAGAAAGCGCTGCCGGATGCGCACATCGCCCGTAAGCTGCAGCGAGTCAAAGGTAATGTAGGGACCCGGGTCGTAGTAGAGCGAAGCGCTTATGCTGCCGGGCACTATCTGCAGGGAATCGAGCCGTACCTGGGCAAAGGGGTAGCCGCTGTTTTCGGCCGCTTCTACCAGGCGGCGCATCAGCTGCGAAACCTGCTGATAGGAAAAGGGCTTCTGCCGGTAAAAGCGCTCCCGGTAGCCCGCCTGCAGCAGCATGCGTTCCTCTACATTACCGGGCCGCAGCTGCAGCCAGCTGAAGGGCTCGCCTGCCGCCAGCAGGTATCGGCTGCTGTCTGGCCCTTGCTGTAAGGGGAGCAGTTGAGCCAGCAGATAACCCTCGGCCTGCAGGGCCTGCAGCACCGTACGGGCCTCCCGCAGGGCCGTAGCCGAATCGGGCTGTTGCGCCTGGTAGCGGTAGCGGCTCAGGAGTGCTCCCTCTGCCGCACCGGCCGGTTCCAGCAGCAGCAGGTGCTGGGCATGGCAGAGGGGAGCCAGCAGCAGCCAGCACAGGCCAAGCAGTATAAGGGCTCTCCCATTCATTCCCCCTAAAGTACGGAATTTACCTCATCCATTTCATGAGGGTTATGGAATGATGGCTATTCAATAGAAGCCCTAACCTCCGCTCGTGCGAGCTTGCAGCTCGTACGTTTACCCATTCAACTGGAAGTACCAGCTGCTAGCTCGCACGAGCGTTTTAGCACCAGTGAATGAGTATGCATTACCAGAATACACAAACATGAGTCATCCCGAATTTTCTAAATGGCTAAAACAGCCTTAGATTACTGTATTCTAGCCCAAAAACATAAAGAAGGGACGTCATCTCGACCAGCGGGAGAGATCCGGCATAGGACAACTCATTACTAAAAACTTTCCAAGATCTCTCCCCGCGCGGCGGCCGCGCTGGTCGAGATGACAGCCTACCTTAATAAAAAAGGCCTCAAGATTCATTCTGAGGCCTTTTTTATTAAGTGTCCCGCTAAAAAATTCGGGATGACTCATGTCTATACCTTAGGCAGGTATGTATATTTGTGTGCCGGGCCCGGCTTGTTAGTGCGCCGCGGCCTGAGGATTGCTTGCTTCCTTAAGGGTGATGGTACGGGTTACGGGGTTAAAAGGACTTTCTACCCGATTGCCGTTGCCGTCCAGCAGCTCCAGCTGAATGGTGGTTTCGCCCATGGGCAGGCCGGTAATGTAGTAGGGCTTCCACTCATTGATCATAAACTCCTGCCCGTTGATGGTGGCCCGTACCTTGTGGCCGTTTTCCTGCAGATCGGCATTCACCAGGTAAAAATCCAGCATGATGCGCTCGGTATCCTTACCCTCATACTCGCCTTTGGGGCGGCTGTAGAACATATGGGGCTGGGTAAGGTCTACATTCTTGTTTTCGGCATTGCCAACCGTAAACTGGCGTAGCACATAGGCATCGGGCGTTTTGATGCTCTCATGATAGGAGCGGCTCAGGAAGGAAAGCGCTACATAATGGCCGGCGCTCAGCTCTTTCTGATGGGTGGTCTTGTAGAGCGCATCATAGGGATCGTTGTTTACAATCAGGTGAATGTGCTGCCCCTGCTGTGAGTTTGCCAGCATTTTGTTGTGGGCATCCTCGGTCATTTCAGTGAGCTTGAAATTCTTGATGTTGTAGCGGAAGGTAACGGATTCGGAGCGAAATTTCTGGCCATCGGTAGGCTGTATCTGCTCCAGCATGGCATCCGGAAATTCGGGCGAATCTTCTCCTTTGGTAAGCTGTATGGAAGATTGCGCGCTGTTGCCAGCGTCTACAGAGGTGGCGGTAGTGTCGGTTGCGGCTTGTTCGGCATCCCGATTGGTGCCGGAATCACAGGCGGTTAGCAGGGCGCCTGCCATCAAAAAGGAAAAAAATAGTGAATTATTCATAGTGGCTGTTTGGTTGATCGTTCGCTATCTATAGCTAAAGTAATAAAAATAGAATTTGTTTGAAAAACTGCTAACTTGCGCTACTCATTTACCATACGAAAGAAACGAGCAGAAACCATTATGAGTCAGGTATTATACGATGAGGTTCCCTCGCTGGACCTTGCAGATTTTCTGAGCGGCGACCCACAGCGGAAGCAGCGGTTTGTAGAAGAGCTGGGCCGTGCCTATCAGAACATTGGCTTTGTGGCGATCAAAAACCACGGCCTTAGCGATGCCCTTACCAACCAGCTCTATACTACCATTAAAAAATTCTTTGCCCTGCCCGACGAGGTAAAGATGAAGTACCACCTGGCCCACCTGGCCGGACAGCGGGGCTATACCCCCAAAGGAAAAGAGCATGCCAAAGGCCGCAATACAGGCGATCTGAAGGAGTTCTACCACGTAGGCCAGGAGGTGGAGGGCAACGACCCCATCCGCAGCCAGTACCCTGACAATGTATGGCCCACCGAGATCCCCGAAATGGAAGAGGTGTGCGTTACCGCCTACAAAACCCTTGAGAAAGCCGGCAAGCACATGCTGCAGGCCATTGCCCTGTACCTGGGCCTTGATGAGTTTTACTTTGAGGATAAGGTGCGCAACGGCAACTCCATTCTGCGCCCCATCCATTACTACCCCATCGAAAATCCCGACAGCGTACCGGCCGATGCCGTACGGGCTGCCGAGCATGGCGATATTAACCTGATCACCCTGCTGATGGGCGCCAGCGCCGACGGCCTGCAGGTACTGCGCCGCGATGGCCAGTGGATTCCCATTACGGCCCTGCCCGAGCAGGTGGTGGTAAACGTGGGCGACATGCTGGCCCGCCATACCAACGACTACCTGAAGAGCACCATTCACCGTGTGGTAAACCCGCCACGTGAAAAAATGAACACCAGCCGCTTCTCCATCCCCTTCTTTATGCACCCGCGCTCCGAAATGGACCTGACGGTGCTGCCAAGCTGCGTGGATGCCAGCCACCCCAAGAAGTACGACGACATTACTGCCGGCGACTTCCTGAACCAGCGTCTGGCCGAAATCGGACTTAAGAAATAAGCGCAGCCTATGCCACTCTGCGGGCATAAACGCATACGCACCTCCCCTATAGTGCCTGAAGACTCCCGCTCATGAGTCTCAGGCACTATATTTTTTTAAAGGAGGTATTCCTGTTTGCCCTTACGGCCTTTGGGGGTCCGCAGGCGCACTTTGCCATGATGTTCGATATTTTTGTGCACAAGCGCCGCTACCTGAGCGAGCAGGAGCTCATTGAACTCAACGCACTCTGCCAGATTCTGCCCGGGCCTACCTCTACCCAAACCATTACCGCCATTGGCTTTCGGCTGGGAGGACCTACCCTGGCCTACCTGACGCTGCTGGTCTGGGTGCTGCCGGGCGTAAGCTTTATGACCCTGGCCGCTATTGCCATCCACTGGCTTGAGCAAAATGGCGTATCGCTGCACTTCACCAAATTCATTCAGCCCATTGCCGTGGGCTTTGTGGCCTTTGCCGCCTACCGCATCAGCTTTAAAGTAATCAATTCCAGGCTAAGCATTTTTCTGATGGTGGTGGCTGCCGTGGTCTCGTACTACATTCGTACCCCCTTTGTGTTTCCGGCCCTGCTGCTGGCCGCCGGGGTGGTTACGGCCTTTGATTATAAGCAGCATCCCAAGGAAGTAAAAGCTCCCTTTAAGGTAAACTGGTCCAACTTTCTGCTCTGGGCAGGGGTACTTATTGCCGCTGCGGTAGTGGGCCACTATACCCGCTGGTTGCCGGTGCGGCTCTTTGAGAACTTTTACCGGAATGGCAGCCTGATCTTTGGCGGTGGCCAGGTGCTGGTACCCCTGATGTATACCGAGTTTGTGGAATTTAAGCGCTACCTGACTTCCGAGGAGTTTCTGACCGGCTTTGGCATTGCCCAGTCGCTGCCCGGTCCCACCTTCTCCTTTGCGGCCTACATCGGCGCCATGAGCATGCAAAAGCACGGTCTTTCCGGCGAGCTGCTGGGCGGCCTGGTGGCAGCTGCGGGTATTTTTCTGCCCGGCACCTTTCTGATCTTTTTTGTGATCCGCTTCTGGACCCGGCTAAAACAGTACCGGCCGGTAAAAGCCTCCCTGGTAGGCATCAATGCGGCCTCGGCCGGACTGGTGATTGGGGCGGCCATTCTGCTCTTTGAGCCCATTGAAAGTACCCCCCTCAACATCGGCTTTATTCTGCTCACCTTTGGGTTGTTGCTGCTCACCCGGGTGCCTTCCTTTCTGATTGTGCTGGTGGGCCTGCTGGCAGGCTTTCTCTTGTAAGCGTTTCCCTTTCTTCTACCCCCTATAGGCGCAAACACTTCGGCTACTGACCCCCTGCACAAGTTCGGTACATACGGCAGAAGGGCTTTTTAGACTTTTTTCAAAAAAAATAGGGGGCAGCCTTGGTACTTTGGCAAATTACTACTTGCTTTGCATATCGAATGAATATTCAATACATGAAAATAACCGATAAGCGAGAAGCCATCTTACAGGCCACCATGCAGCTGATCACCGAACATGGCTTTCATGCCACCCCCATGTCAATGGTGGCCAAGCAGGCAGGGGTAGCAGCCGGCACCATTTACCACTACTTCAGCAGCAAGGAAGAACTCATCAACAAGCTCTATGCTGAGCTCAAGCAAAAGATGGGCGCTGCCCTGCTGCAGAATGATGCCGGCAGCAGCAACATCCGGGAGCGCTTTTTCCGCTTTTACCGCAATCTTTATACGCACTTCATCCAGCACCCGGACGAATTTGGCTTTCTGGAGCAATACGCGAATTCGCCTTATATCAGTCAGGCCTCCAAAGAAGAGAACCAGCAGTTCTATAAGCCGGTAGTAGATTTTCTGCTGCAGGGCATGGAGATGGGGGTGCTGCGGGGAATGGAGCAGGAGCTGATCACTGCCCTGGTGTACGGGCATGTAGTTTCGGTGGCCAAACTGCAGCTCTCCGGCCAGCTTGAGATTACCGATACCCGCCTGCAGCAAGCCATCCAATCCTGCTGGGATAGTGTGAAAATCAATTAAGGCCCCCCTCTCCCTCGAGTGAACCTGTACGTTCACTCTTTTTAGCACGTACGCATAGAATGAATATTCAATACAAAAAAGATGAAAAAGACTGTTTTGATTACCGGCGCCTCCAGTGGTATTGGCAAAGCCAGCGCCCTTTATTTTGCCCAACGAGGTTGGAATGTTGCAGCCACCATGCGCCGGCCCGAGCTGGAAACCGAGCTGCAGCAGCAGCAGGGCATCCGTCTCTTTTCCCTGGATGTAACCCAGCCCGAATCCATCGAGAAGGCTCTTGCCGATACCCTGGCCCATTTTGGCCGGCTGGATGTGGTGGTGAACAATGCCGGCTACGCCATAAAAGGGGCCTTTGAGGCAGCCAGCCCGGAGCAGATCCAGCGGCAGTTCGATACCAATGTATTTGGCCTGATGCAGGTGGTGCGGGCCGTGCTCCCCTATTTTCGCCAGCAGGGGCAGGGCACCATCATCAATGTGGCCTCCGTGGGCGGCCGGCTTACCTTTCCGCTCTACAGCCTGTACCACAGCACCAAGTGGGCTGTTGAGGGTTTTTCAGAATCGCTGCAGTATGAGCTGGCCCCTCTGGGCATACGGATAAAAATTATTGAGCCTGGACCCATCAAAACCGATTTCTATGATCGTTCGCAGGACCTGGTCACCAAAGAAGGGCTTACCGCCTACACCCCCTACCAGCAGGCCGTATTGCCTCTGATGGACAAGGTAGCCGCCCGGGCTGAGGGGCCCGAAGTAGTGGCCAAAACCATTTATAGCGCCGCCACCGATGGCAAAAGCAGGCTCCGCTATGCCTCAGGCCGGGGCACGGCCGCACTTCTGCTCATGCGCCGGCTGCTGTCTACCACCCTGTTTATGGGCATGGTGCGTCGGGTGGCCGAGCGCGGCCGCAAGCAGGGGATGCCAAATCAATAAGCTTCCCCTGGCATTACAGCAGGGGTAAGGTCCGCAATGCTCATGTAGGCGCAGGCTGCCTGCAGGCGGGCAGCGGAGGGCAGGCAGGGGTGGTGAAATTCTCCGGATTTTACTATCATTAGTCCTGCAACTCCTTGTTGTTCCCCATGCTAAGACGGCTGTTCAGATACTTCTATGTCCTGCTGCTAAGTCTGCTGGCCCTGCTGCTGCTCTTTGTAGGGCTCGCCTGGCTGCTGGCCCTTCTGCCCGCCAATGCCGATGCACATCCGCAAAGCGAGGGGGTAGCGGTGTACATTACCACCAATGGGGTGCATGCCGATTTTCGGGTGCCGGTGCAGACGGAGGTGATCGACTGGCGTCAGCTGCTACCCCTCAGGGACTATACCGGTGCCGATAGCCGCTTTCGCTATGTGGCTTTTGGCTGGGGCGACCAGGGCTTTTACCTCCATACCCCGCAGTGGAGCGACCTGACGCCCGGCACGGCCGCCCGGGCCCTGTTTATGCCCAGCCCTACAGCCATGCATGTGACCTACTACCCCCATGCCCCTGCCACAGGCAAGGATAGTCGACGCCTGTACCTGAGCCCGGAGCAGTACCGGCAGCTGGTGGCCTATATTCAGCAGAGCTTTGCCCGCACCGCATCCGGAGAGCTGCTGCTGATCCCGGGGGCTGGCTATTCCCCTTATGATAATTTTTACGAAGCCCGGGGAAGCTACACCCTCTTCTACACCTGCAACAACTGGGTAAACGAGGGGCTACAGAAAATTGGGGTTAAAACCGCCCGCTGGGCGCCCTTCGACTGGGGGGTGATGTATCATTTGGAAGAGTAGTGGGCAGCGAGTAGAAGCGATCTTCCCAGTCTAGTATTGTTGGTGAAAACACCAACAACTGGACAGGTTTTCATATTGTAGCCGGCGGGCCAGCCTTACTGTTGAAAATGGAGAACCGGGGTACTAAGGATTGTTGGTAGCCGGTAATGAGTATGGGGTATAGAGAACTGGAGATTAGGTATTTGGTAGGGGGCATCCAGTTGTTGGTGTTTTCACCAATACCTTCCCAATTGTTGGTGTTTTCACCAACAACTCCAGCGGCTTATCTATTCTGTATGCTTCGTTCGTTTAGTAACCTTTGTCACCTGCAAAGCTGATTTCCTAAGTCGGCTGGCTGAAAGATGCTGCAGAGGCGTTGTTGGTGAAAACACCAACAACTGGACTGGGTAGTATCTCTTCTCTCACGGCGCTCCCCTTTGTCGGTGTTTTTCACCAACAAATCCTTTAACTCTCACCACTAGGTACACTGCGATTCGCCACCTCACCGATGCTTTTCCACCCCTACCTGCCGGCACATGGGTAGCAGCAGGCAGGTGGAGCAATGGGGCAGGCGGCCGGTGCAGATGTGCTTGCCAAAGGGTACCAGCAGCTTGTTGATCTCTACCCAGTACTGCTTCGGTAGTTTTTGCTGCAATTCCATCCAGGTTTTTTCGGGTGTTTGCTGGGTTACATAGCCCCAGCGGTTGCTCACCCGGTGCACATGAATATCCACGCCTATGTAGGGTTGGTGTGCAGCAATGCCCAGGGCCAGGCCGGCGCATTTGGGGCCAACCCCCTTAAAACCTGTCAGCAGGGCAAAATCTGCCGGCAGCTCACCGCCATACTGCTCCTCGGCCTGCCGGGCTATTTCCAGAATGGTAGCGGCTTTGTTGCGGGCATAGGAGCTTTCCTGGATCAGCTCAGCCAGCTGCTCGGGGCTCAGCTGCAGCATTTCCCGTGGGCTGCGGGCCCGGGCAAACAGCCGCAGGGATACCGGCGTGGTTACTTCATCAAAGGTGCGGATGGAGATCAGGCAGGCCACCAGCTGCTCAAACAGGCTGGTGTAGCCCCGCTCGTACAGATCAAAGAGGGCGGCAGGGGGCAGGGGGGCCGTCATCTGCCGCAGCAGCAGCACCATTCGGTCGATATCGAGGGGTTCTTTTTCCATCTCCATATGCCAGATACAAGCTGGTTGAGGGGTAGATGGTTTAATAAAAAAAGAGCCCTGCCAGGGGTGGCAGGGCTCTCTATTTTTATAGGACTCCCTTAATTATACTGTCCGTAAAACTGCCGGCAGGCCACCGTAAGCTGGTTAAAGATGGGGGCGGCAAAATTGTGGAACATCTCCTGCGGCGGCGGAGGAGGCACATCCCGCTGCTCTACGATCTTTCTATGCTTGGGCTCCAGCGCCCGCTCATCGCCATTGAAGTAGCCCCACTCGCTGAACCACACAAACTCGCCCGGAAACTGGCGGTGCTGCAGCACGGCATTGGTGCGGGCATCTACAATGTACATGCTTACGCGGCCTCTGGAAATGATCTCCTTGCGGAACTTGGTAAGCTTGGCTTCTACCGTGCCATATACGGGAACTACCGAATCACCTTTGATCTTAACAGTACCAATCTGCACACTATCGCGCTTGAGCTGCTCCCGCAATTCGGAGGTATGCGTTTCGCCGATGATAAATTCATCAAACTGAATGCGTACGTAATGATCGGGCTGCTTGAGCTGCTCAGCCTCAGCTTCGGGCTGTGAATAGAAGCGCACAAACTGGTGCTGCGGACGGGTATTGTGCAGGAAGGCCTCTACCTGATCCTGAAAGTAGTTGGCATCGAAGGCATAGCGACCCGGCACGGGGATCTGGTCTACCAGCACCTTTAAGGTAGCCAGGTAAAGGGCTTCAGCCATTTTCTGCTCGCTGTCGCGGTAGTTGGGCACATAATAGTGCGTGGCCCTGAAATGGTCGTAGGCCAGGCGGGCGGCCTCCCGGGTTCCCTTGTTCAGCTCCAGCTGGCCGGCGGCATAGCTTTCGGCAGCTGCCATATCGCGGGCATCGCGCAGCTGGGCGTGATAGTGGCGGGGGTTGGGAATAATGGCTAGGGCACCGGGCGTATGGCGGATGGCATCGTAGAGCGTATTGAGCTGCTCATAGCGATCTACCACGCCCCGCCAGCGGTTGGCCCCCTGCAGGGTATTGAGGTGGATGATATCCGACTCCAGCTTTTCTACCGCCATCGGGTAGGCCTGGCGCAGCACCTCGGATGATTTTTTGTGATCGGGGTTTTTCTTAAGCCGGTCAATAGCCTGCAGGGTGGCACCATAGTAGTTGCCCTTTTCCCAGGACTGTTTGCCGGAGCTGCAGCCAACAGCGGCCAGAGCCAGCAAAACAACGAGTATGTGTATAGCCTGCTTCATACGCGGGTAAGGATTGAGAGTGTGTACTGGTAAATACAGAAATAATGCCAATTCTGTAATGAGCATCAAATAATAAAAAAAGCCCCAGCACGGCTGGGGCTCTTGTAATATTATTTCACTTCTGTTCACTTCTGTGCCACAGGGGCTTGGCGAAAACGGGCCAGGCCCTCATCCAGAAACTCCACAAAATTCTGCACCTCCAGATCATAGGCCTTGGGCGGCGCCAGCAGCGCTTCGGTAACAGGATCAACCAGGGTATAATAGGGCTGCGCATTGGCATTAAGGCGCTGGATCATAAAATCCAGGTTTTGCTTGCCGATGGAGCTTTTGAGCTTGTTGTCGTAGGCGCTGATGTACCATTCGCTTTCGGGTAGCTGGCTTTTTTCATCTACATAGAGGGCCACCACCACAAACTCTTCCTGCAGGCGGCGCAGCACGGCGGGGTCGCTCCAGACAGTGGCCTCCATTTCCCGGCAGTTTACACAGCCATGGCCGGTAAAGTCGATAAAGAGCGGCTTGTTTTGCGCCCGGGCACAGGCCAGCGCCTGCTCATACTCAAAATAGCCCGTCAGCCCGTGGGGCAGGTGCAGCAAGCCCTCGAATTTGGGTACTTCACACAGGGCAGGCAGCTCCGCTTTTTCTTCGCCCTTTAAAATGGCCACCAGGTTAAAATCATGCGTGCTCATGGGGGGCAGGTAGCCCGCAAGTGCCTTCAGGGGGCGCCAAACAGGCCCGGGATCAGGTAGAACACAAAGCCAAAGGTACCAATGGCCATAATCAGGCCCAGCACCGAGGTATGCTGTTTTGGGCTATCGTGCGGCATGCGCAGCTTGCCCAGCAGGTAAAAGCCCATCAGGGTAAAGATGATGATCCAGAGCGCCAGGTATACCTCGCGGTCCAGCAGGCCCCAGTGGTAGGTCTGGTCGGCTACGCTCAAAAACTTAAGGGCCAGCGCCAGCTCCAGAAAGCCCAGCACCACCTTTACCGAATTGAGCCAGCCGCCGCTTTTGGGCAGTGAGCTAAGCCAGCCCGGAAAAATGGCAAAAAGCGTAAAGGGCAGCGCAAAGGCAAGCGAAAAGCCCAGCATAGACACAATGGACTTCAGCCCGATCTCGTCGGCTGTTTCGATAAGGATGGTGCCGGCAATGGGGCCGGTGCAGCTAAAGCCCACCAGCACCAGGGCAAAAGCCATAAAAAACACCCCTATGAGCCCACCCCGGTCGGCCTGCTTGTCTACCTTGTTCACAAAGCTACTGGGCAGTGTAATGTCAAAAAGGCCAAAGAAGGAGAGGGCAAAGAGCAGAAAGATAAAGAAGAACAGCAGGTTAGGTAGCCAGTGAGTACTGAGCTCATTGGCATAATCGGCCCCGAACACCTTAGCAAATATTACGCCCAGGCCCACATAGATCAGGATAATGGAAAGTCCATACCCCAGCGCATAGAGCACCCCCCTGCGGCGGTTCTTCTCCCCCATTTTAATGAAATAGGTAACCGTAAGGGGAATCATAGGGTAGATGCAGGGGGTCAGCAGGGCCACAAAGCCTGCCAGCAGGGAGACCAGAAACAGGGCCCACATCCCCTGCTTCTCTGCTCCTTCGGCCTCAACATTATAGGGGTTGTCAAAGGGGGCTAGGCGCCGTACGGGCACCTCCCCTTCTGCAGCAGCAACCTCAGGCGCTGCCTGCTGAAACGGCTGGCTGCCGGCAGGGGTCTGGTCCTGACCCGCAGGTTCGGGGCTAGACCCCTGATCTGAGCCCGGCTGGGAAGAATTGGGCGCGCCCGGCTGCTCCAGGGGTATGGTATTGCCGGGCTGGCGCTCCAGGCCACCCGTGCCTACGCTCTTTTCCTGGGGCTGCTTTTCGCCCTGTTTGGGGGGTTGGATCTGCTCTTCGGGCGCCTGCTGGCTGGCGGCTGTTCCGCTTACGGCAATAGCCGGAATAGCCAGATCGGTATCAAAGGGAATGCACTGCCCCGTAACATCGGAGCAGATCTGGTAGCTCACCGTAGCGCTGATCTTCGGATTGGCTTGTAGTACCTTTACCTTCTGGCGAAACTCGGCTGTGCCGGTAAAATAGGTGTATTCGCCCTCCCAGATCTCATCGTACTTGCGCCTGGCCCCAATGGGCCGTACCCCGCCCTGCAGCTGGTAGCTGGCGTGGGGGGCAAAGGCAAACTCGGTAACGGTAGGCCCCAGCTCGGGATCAAAATCAGAGGAATAGAGGTACCAGTCTTTGGGCAGCTGCGCCCGGATGATCAGCTCTGCCTCCCCTCCCTGCGTTACGGAAGCAGGGCTTACCGCTACCGTCCAGCGCGGGGCCTGCATCATTTTCGACTGGCTGCCCGGCGACTGGCCCAGTTGGGCAAAAGCAGGCAGGCCAAAGGCCATTAGCAGAACAAACAGGATGGGGGCAGCTAGTTTCATAACGAGGCGTTCTGGGAAGATCTCTCTGCAAAAGTAACACAATCAGGCCATAAAAAATTGTGCCCTTTGTCACAAAGAGGGCAAGCTCCTGCTTTCGCACCCTCCTCCTTGATGCTCAAACCTGCTATATGTCATCATCTTGTGGCTGCCCGGCATCCCGTTCTTCTCCTTGCTCTGTTCCCCATGGTAGCCAGATCTTCCCTTACTTCTGGGGCTTTGGTGCCGGCAGGCCGCCACGCTGCAGGGAAAAGGCCCGCCGGAGGGGGGCATGATTACGCATACCTGCTCAGGCCTGCAGGTAACGCCGGTACCAGTCGGCGGCCAGTTGGGCTACCTGCTCCAGCTTGCCGGGCTCCTCAAACAGGTGGCCGGCCCCGGGCACCACCTCCAGCCGGCTGGGAGAAGAGAGCCGGGCCAGGGCAGTCTCATTTAGCTGCACCACCTCATGGTCAAGCGCCCCCACGATCAGCAGGCTGGGGGCTGTTACTGCGGGCAGATCGGGCAGTGCCAGGTCGGGGCGGCCTCCCCGGCACACCACTGCCTGCACATACTCCCCCAGGCGGGCGGCTGCCATCAGGGCCGAGGCTGCTCCGGTGCTGGCCCCAAAATAGCCGATGGGCAGGGCCTGCAGCTCATTGAGATTGCCGGCCCAGCGCGTAACACTTACGAGCCGACCGGCCAGCAGCGCTATATCAAAGCGGTTTTCATACCGCTGGTCCTCTTCTTCGGTGAGCAGATCAAAAAGCAGCGTGGCCAGCCCGGCCCGCTGCAGCAGCCTGGCTACTTTCTGATTGCGGGGACTAAGGCGGCTGCTGCCGCTGCCGTGGGAGAAAAGTACCAGGCCGGTGGCCTCATCGGGCAGGATCAGCTCACCTTCCAGGTGAATGTGCCTGCCTACGGGTATGGTTAGTGCTTCCCGGATTATCTGCATGCCTAGCGGGGTCTAAAATTTCTGCGTTTGTGCAGCAGTGCTGCCACTTCCTGATCGGCTACCTGGTCAAAGGCCTGGTAAAACTGCCCAACGGAGCGAAACTCCCGGGGGCTGGCCAGGCAAAGGGTCTCATCGGCTACTGCCTCAATTTTTTTAAGGGCCTCCGGGGCCGATACGGGCACGGCCACCACCAGCCTGGCTGGCTTGGTGCGCCGGAGCAGGTCTATAACCGACAGCAGCGTGTGGCCGGTGGCTACCCCATCGTCTGTCAGAATTACCGTTTTGCCGCTTAGGGGCAGGGGGTTCTGGTCTTGCAGGTAGGTGTGGTAGGTAGTTTCCAGCGCCTGCCGGATACGGGCGATTTCAGTTTCCAGATACTCCTGCGGCACTGCTATGTCCCTATTCACCACGTAACCATTCAGGCTTACCGCCCCTATGGCGTACTCTTTATTGGTGGGATGGCCAATTTTCTTAGACAGGGCAATCTCCAAGGGCCAGCCCAGCGCCTGGGCAATCTCATAGCCAATGGGAATGCCCCCGCGGGGGACCCCTACTACCACCCCCTGCTGGTCTTTGAAGTGCTCAAGGCGGCTGGCCAGGGCCTGGCCGGCTTCTTTTCGGTCGGTAAACATGGCGCTGGTGGTTTAGGTAAAAAAAGGCTTTACAAAAAAATAGGGCCGGTCTGCAGGCCGGCACACCCCAGGCTAGACCACAGAATGTCAGCTAGTTATCTAAAGTAAACACAAAAAAGCCACTTTGCAAAAAGTGGCTTTTCATAAATGGCGTTAAAGCGGGAGGGGTTATACCAGTGGCAGGTTCACCAGTGCATCGGCTATGGGCGAATCACCGCTGGTCAGCTCAAACACTTTGTTTTCGGTATGGCGAATGTCCAGACAGGCCACCATGGTTTTGGCTACATCTTCCCGGGAGATGCTGCCATCATGATTTTCAAGCTTATCGGCTACGCGGATCTTGCCGGTACCGGCATCATTGGTAAGCCGGCTGGCGCGCAGAATGGTAAATAAAATACCACTGAACTTAAGCTCCTTATCAGCCTGGTGCTTGGCCTCCAGGTAGGGTTTTAGGTCGCTGGGTCCTTTGCGGGGGTCATCGGCACCTATGGAGCTGAGCATGATAAAACGCTGCACCTTGTGCTTATAGGCATCTTCAATGAGCTTGATGGCGCCTTTTTCGTCTACGGCCCGGGTTTTATCCTCGCCGGTATCGGGTCCGGAGCAGGCCACAAAGAACACGGCATTGACCCCCTCCAGCGGAAAGGTCTTATCTTTTTCCAGATCGGCCACAACGGGTTTGGAGCCCAGCTGCTGCATTTCGTCGGCCTGGCTGGAGTCGCGTATCATGGCAAGCACCTCGTGGCCTTTTTGGCTCAGCATTTTTACCAGGTGGTGCCCTACTTTTCCATGGGATCCTGCTACAAGTATTTTCATATCAAAAAATCTGGTCTGCGTTATCTAAACTAAAAAGATGAAAAAATGGTAAGCCTGGGCCTACCATTTTTGGTATTTAGTTAACACATCCGGACAGGAGTTGTTTTTAGGTCATCTCATTTAGCGGGAATTCCAGTTAGTTTCGCTGGAACGTCGGGCTACTTGTGTAAACAGATTTCCCTGAGCCCTCATATCAACATAATTCGCATTAAGACGTCCTGTTCTCCGCAGGTCAATCCATCGGTGCCCCCCCTCTAACCAGAGAGAATACCGCCGCTGAAAGAGTATTTCATCTATCACTGCATCTTGCGTCATCTCACCTTGATAATCAGGCAACCCCCAAATATTGCGTATAATATTGACAGCTCGGATTGCTTCTTCCAGATCCATAGGGGATTTACGTGCCTGCGCTTCTGCATAAATTAGGATTAGCTCTTCATTACGAATAAAAGGTGTGGGGTCCGAAGGGCTTTGGTAGCGGGCATCCTGATATTCCCCAGGAATAAGCTCGCCACTTGCCAGCTTGATGTTCGCATTCGAAGCAGGGTTTTCAACCCGCCGAGCAAATTTTTCAAGCCTTCTGTCGCCGGGTAGTGCATCATCAATCATGGCTGGATGGACGATTAAAATAGTGCTTGTTTGTCTATCCAGAGGATAATATAAGGGATTGGGCTGATCAGGTGCATTTCCCCAAATATGTACAGGCCCTCGTTGTAGACCCTCAGGCGTAGTCACACTCAGATCCATAAATGAACCTTCCAGTGCCTGAAGGGCTCCGGTAAAATCCTCATCATAGAGAGCAACTCTGGCGGCAATTGCATTATTAATTTCCAATAAGCCTGCTATACTCTCAAACCCCGCAAAACCCGCAGTAAGATTATAAGGTAACGCTTCCATATCTGACACCCTTTGCAGGTCGGCTGCGCCATCAGCCAGAATACCTCTAATTTCACTTAAAGCGGCATCATACTCAAGGATGGGGCCAGGATCCAGAGGATTGGTGACATCAACTCGAATGCCATTTTGATATTGCTGCATTAGTGGCCAAATAAGCTGAAACCCTTTGATGGTTTTAGCCAGACCTGTATATGCGAAACGTTCGTCTTCAGTAATATTTGTACTGTTTTCAGCAGCTTGAATAAGTACGTTTGCCTGCTTTACTGCCAAGTACGGCTGTACATAGGTACCTGCTGAAGCAAAAAAATCCGGATAGGTTTCTGCAATCCCTAGTCCAAGCCATTCATTGGGGAAGCGAGGGTCAGAACCGAAATAGGGCAGTACCTCTCGCCCAAAAGAACCAAACAATTGATTTGCATTTTCAACATATCCTCTATTTCGAGCCTCCAATCCCGTAACCAATACCTGTAGCTCAGGCTTAGAGGCGTTGGTGAGCACACTACCCAGGGAGGGGTTATTCGGATCGTTTATTTCTTCAATCTCACATGCGCCCACTATAAGTGTAAGACCTGTGAGAAGCATTACCGAGTATCTATTGACAATTTTCATATAAAGGCTGGATTAGAATTCAACATTGAGGTGAAAAAAGTAACGTCGAGAGCTAGGATAGGGAGTTACCTCTATATTTGAGGCAATAGGCTGGCTGCCAAAGTTCGACGTTTCAGGATCATAGCTTTCATAAGGCGTCCATAGTAAGAAATTGTTGCCGGAAACCCCCAGCTTTACTTTGTTTATAAAACCTCCACCAACACCAGAAGTAAGGGTTTTAGGCAACGTATAATATAGACCTATTTCACGCAGCTTTACATAATCTGCCTTTTGCACAAATACTCCGGTATTACCATTCACAGCCCAGTCTAAAAGCCTATCGAGGCCATCTGGTGTGTCATTATTATCGGTATCGCCGCTCCAACCAGGAGTTTGGCCACCATCATCCCACAACAAAGAAGATAGGTTTATATTTTCACCACCTTTTTTCCAGTGAATGAGAAAATTAAATTCAAGGGAGTTACCAATAGAGAAATTGTTGAGAAAGGTAAGATTAAAATCAGGCTGGCGGTCTCCATATATTGTATAGCCGCCGGGTACATCAGATGCTGCCGGAGTACCAATGATGGTAGTTGGAGAATACCCTTCAGCCAGCAAATAAGATCCGAGCGAGGGACCAAATCCACCAACAGTGCGGGTTGGGATATTCATTTTGGTAATCTTTGATTGGTTATTCCAAAAAAGTGTTTGTGTACTCCACACTAGATTGGAAGTTCTAACCGGCATAACACCCAAACCAAGTTCCCAACCTTTATTTTCCAGGTCAGCTGCATTAGTGGCAATGGCCAGAATTCCACTAGCTTCAGCAGGCTGCAGATCGAGAATCAGATCATACACCTTCTTGTTATAGTAAGTAGCTTCTAGCGTAATTCGGTTATCCAGAAAACCTGCGTCTATACCAAGCTCCAGTTCCGAGGCGGTTTCGGGTACCAGATTAGGATCAACCCCACGTGTACCCACCTGACCGCCAGTTTCACCTCCAATAATTTGTGGCGATAGTGATTCAAATGTTGAACCATATACTGGTAGACCTCCGGTTTGGCCATAGGCAGCCCGTACCTTAAACGCGTTTGCATATTGGCTTGCCCCCTGCCAGAAATCGAAGTTGTTAAGATTTACAGCAACCGAAGCGCGTGGAAAAGGATAATATTCGTTTTGATTCATGTTTAGGGTTGAGCGATCCCAGCGTATACCTAGTGTACCAATGATCTTATCTTCCCAGTTAGCTTCCTGCTGTAACACCCAGCCAAAATCTGTAATTCGGGTCTCTGTTTGATCAATAGAACTTGATACCTGCGCCCACTGCAGATTTTTTTGCCCTCCCACTAATCCTCTTCCTCTTTGGAGAAGAAAATCTGCATGCTGATCTAAACGAACTACCCCTGCCTGACTGGTAAGATCAAAGCCACCTACTGAAGTATTATAGATCAAGAAACCCTGGAGATTTGTATTTATATTATCCTGACGCCCCCATAACACATCTCCAGCCGGTTCTGATGATGCCTGTTGGTGCTGTAAGAACTCGGGCATATGGACCAGAGAATTCGAACTCAGGTAGTCCACCCCTCCATTAATGGTATATTTCAGAAGAGACCTGCTGGTCTGTATCAGATTACCATCTAAAGACGCTGACGTGATAAAACGATCTACTTTCTGATTATTAGTCGCCAGATCCCGGATAGCCAGAGGGTTATCATTGAAATAGGGATTATTGGGGTAGTTTCCCTGCTCATCAGGAAATAGTTGAGCATATGAAGGTGTATATGCAATACTGTAGCCTATAGACCCCCCCGTATTGTTCTGATTCCCTGTAAATCCCCGATCTGTGTCAGAGCGAACATAATTAGTGTTTAGATTCAAATTAAATAGTTTGCTTAACTCATGGTTTACGTTAGCACGTATTGAGTATCGCTCAAACCCTGTATTTTTAATAATTCCATCTTCGTTTTGAATACCGGCCGAAACAAAAAACTGCGTTTTTTCGCCACCTCCTGATAAACTAAGCTGGGTATTGTACAACATAGCGGTCTCACCGTAAAAAACTTCCTCCCAGTCGGAAATACGACCTGTATTTTGTGCTTCCCGGTAACGCTCTAATTCTAACTGCCCACGTTCTCCCTCGCCATAGTAGGTCCGTATTTTATCTTCATTCCAGGGATCAAAACCTACCAGATTTTGTGCTTTGGCAAATCCTATATCCTGATTTAGCCGCACTTGTGTTTTTCCCTGCTTTCCTTTTTTGGTAGTTATAATAATTACACCTGCATTGGCGCGTGTTCCATATATAGCGGCTGCCGAAGGTCCTTTAAGCACTTCAATTCGCTCAATATCATCAGGATTTAAATCTGCAATGCGATTAGCAGCATCATCCTGATTAGATGCTGCCTGCCCTGCTGCAGCTCCACTAGCCTGCGTACGCCCATTACGGATGGAGGAATTATCAATATACACCCCATCAACAATATACAAAGGCTGAGAAGAGCCTGCACCAAGTGTTGAAATACCCCTAAGTTGCACATTAATCCCCCCTCCAGGGGCACCACCGTTTGCATTCATATTCACACCTGCTATCTTCCCGTAGAGGGCATTGTCAATAGTCTGTGGAGTGGTGTTCCCTACTAACTCCTGACTTGATACAGTTGATACAGCATTGGCCAGGTTACTTCGCTTAACCGTAGTAGCCAGACCGGTCACTACTACTTCTTCCAACCGGCCAATGTCTTCCTTAAGGGTAATGGTGAGGGGCCGGGTGGTGGCATTTACACTCACTTCTTCATTTACATAGCCCAGAAATGAGATCACCAATACCCCCTGGCTGCCGGGTACTTCTATTGAAAAATTACCGTCCAGGTCGGTCACTACCCCCTGGGTGGTGCCTTTTAAACGAACGGCTGCCCCGGGCAGGGGGTCTCCGCCTGCCTGATCCCGGACGGTTCCGCTTACGGTAAACTGGGCAAATGCCGGAAGACTGAACAGCAGCAGTCCCATGATAGCCCAGCCGGCTAATGGTAAAATCCTCTTCATTGATAAAAGTTTATGGTGGTTAGTGCGTCTTAAAAAAAGCGTTTAAAAAGTAATTGATGGGTGTAATATAGGAAATAAGCACTTTTGACAAAATATACGCTTAATAATTTTAGTTTTTACCAAATAGATGTGCAAAGCCCGAAAGCAGATGATTTATTGGAATCATGCAAGTTATCAGATGGTGCACCACCAAGTTGTACGAACCAAAAAAAGCCCTTTGGAATACCAAAGGGCGCTTAAAAAAAGAAGGTGCCGGCCTACTGCAGTCCGGCAATGAATTTTTTCTCTTTATATCCTTGCGGAATATCCCAGCTTCCCGCCGGCATTTCTATTGCTTCTATTGATTCCAGGGTGCAGGTAAAGAGCGGCTTGCCCTCCGGATCGTAGGCAATGCTCTTTACCGGCAGTCCGGCCTGCTGCAGGGGATGATTGCCCGCAAGCTGGATCATGGCTGCCGGCAGGGAGCGGCCCAGCTGAAACTGATGCTGCTGCACATAGGCGCTCAGGCGGAGCAGGGCCTCAAGGTCTTTTTTATCAACCTCCAGCTCGGCATAGGGGGCCATAAAGAGCTCGTGCCGCAGCCGCCCGCTGGCTGTACCTGCCCACTTGCTGCTGGTCCAGTGCTTAACGGCTATCTCCGCTGCTTTTTGGGTGTAGGCCAGCTCCTGCAGTTCTACTGGCGCATCCGCCAGCTGTTGCTCCAGGAGCCTGCGCTGGGCTGCCGGCAGGCTTTTAACCTGCTGCTGCAGCTCGGCGGTGGCCAGGCCAATCTGCTTGCTGATGTTTTCCAGCTCGCCCTGGCTCAGGCGTGTAAATTCCTTTTTTTTATGGTCCAGCAGATAAAGCGTTTCCTTCTTTGCATCAAACAGCAGGGCGGTTTGCTCCCCCTCTACTGCCAGCAGCACCTTCTCGCTGCTAAGGTAAATGTGCGTACGGCTGGCCCTGGTTTCGGTATCCAGGCTGTGGGTGGTCAGCAACAAGCCCTCTTCCGGCTGCTGCGCCCCTAAAAAGAGGCTGCTCAGCAGAAGCAGAAGGGGGATGGACAGAAGTTGAATGCTTGTTTTCATACCGTAACGGTGATGGTATACATTCTTTTACTCAACTCCCCCCTAAAAGTTGCCCTCAGGGGCCTAGTGCCCCCTTTGCCGGCGTCTGCGGTAGGCCCTGATGCCCGGCACGGCCACCGCAACTACCAGAGCCAGGGGCCAGAGGTAGGCCAGCCCCAGTACCAGGTTCAGCAGCAATTGCCAACCCCCATCTAACGCTCCCAGTATGCGCTGTCCAAAATGGGGGCTGCGGCTGGGCAGGTATTCAAATTTCTGTACTTCGTACATATTCAGGTGAATGGTGCTGTAGCTTACCTGATGGGTGAGGTAGCGCAGCTGCCCTTCCTTGGCTTCAATCTCCTCCTGCAGCTGGCGCAGCTTTTCTTCCACTTCCAGGATCTCCTTTACTGTATTGGCTTTCTGGAGCAGCTCCTGGTAGCGCTTTTCCACCTTTTTCTTGGTCTGCAGGCGGCTGCGCAGGTCAATGTACTCTTCGGTTACATCCCGGGCTTCTACCGATTGATGGTCGATGCGCTCGGGCAGCGCAGCCAGGGCCTGCATCAGGGCATCAAAACGGGCCGAGGGAATGCGCAGGCTGAGGTTCAGCTCATGCCGCTGGGAGGAGTTGTTCTGGTTGGAAGAAGAAATGTAGCCCCCCAGCCGCTTCACCAGGCTATCCACAGTGTACTGGGCCTGTTGCAGCTGCTTTACCTCATAGACCAGGGAGGCCGTTTTGATGATCTGTTTCTGGATGGTATCGGAGCTGGCTACCGGGGGTTGCGTTACGCCGGAGGGGCCTGAGGGGCCACCGGCCTGCCGGGCTTCCGGCGCAAAGGCCAGCTCTTCGGCATACTCCATAGGCGGAGCCGGCTGCTCGGTCATGGGAATATCATACAGCACATCTTCTGAGGCCCGTTCGGTATAGTCCTGTCCGGAGCCGCTGCCCTCGCAGGCAGCCAGGGCTAGCAACAGTATAAGGGGATAGGGGAGGAACGCTTTCATAGAGGAGCGGATTGGTTTTGGCTAAAACGCACACCCCGCTCCTGAAATTGCCCAACTTCCTGCCTGAAAGATGCTATTGCCCTTCCGGGAGATGGAGCTTTTCCACCAGGCTCCAGAGTACAATGCCCATGCTTACCGCCACGTTCAGCGAATGCTTGGTGCCCCATTGGGGGATTTCAAGGGCAGCATCGGCCAGCTGCATCACCCCTTCGCTTACCCCCTCTACCTCATTGCCAAAGACCAGCGCCCATTTCTCCCCTTGCTGCGGTACAAACTGCTGCAGGGGGGTGCTGCCCTGGGCCTGCTCTACGGCCAGCACCCGGTAGCCCTCCTGCTGCAGCTGCCGGCAGAGGGCGGCGGCATCGGCCGCCCATCCCAGGCCACCGTCTCCTGAGCGCCCAGGGCCGCTTTGTGAATTTCCCGGTGCGGGGGGGTGCCGGTAATGCCGCATAACCAGATCTTTTCTACGGCAAAGGCATCGCCGGTGCGAAAGGCGCTGCCCACATTGGCCAGGCTGCGGATATTGTCCAGCACCAGTACCAGGGGGTGCTTGGGCAGGGCCTCAAATTCCTGGGGAGAGAGGCGGTTTAGTTCGTCGAGTTTTAGTTTGCGCATGGAGGGGGATGGGGTATCAGGTATGGGGTATCAGGTATGGGGTTTCAGGTATGGGGTTTCAGATATGGGGTATCAGGTATCGGGTGGCCGACGGGCGGTATGGCAGCCAGCCTGCTTAGCTTTTTACCAACAGGGGTCAGAAGCACAGGCGGCAACGCAGCCGCCCACAAAATTGACCCCTATTTTCTTAAAACCGAAACGGCTTTCAAAATTGTGCGCCCTATCTCGTATCTTTGGAATTGGTTGCCCTGCCTCCAATACCCGCTTTACTCCGCAGCAGCCTGTCCCAGACCATGAGCCATACCAAGACCAAGCCCAAAGAAGAAACCCCCCTGATGAAGCAGTACAACGCCATCAAGGCCAAGCACCCCGGTGCGCTGCTCTTATTTCGGGTAGGCGATTTTTATGAGACCTTTGGCGAAGATGCCGTTACCGCCAGCAAGGTACTGGACATTGTGCTCACCAAGCGTTCCAACGGCTCGGCTTCAGAGGTAGAGCTGGCCGGCTTTCCGCACCACAGCCTGGACTCCTACCGCCCCGCCTGGTGCGGGCCGGCTACCGGGTGGCCATCTGCGACCAGCTGGAAGACCCCAAAATGGTCAAAGGCATAGTGAAACGGGGGGTTACCGAGCTGGTAACGCCCGGCCTGAGCTTTAACGACCAGGTGCTGGAGCGCAGCCGCAACAACTACCTTTGCTCCCTGCATTTTGGCAAAAGCAGCATTGGTATTTCGTTTCTGGATGTGTCTACCGGTGAGTTCATGGTGGCCGAGGGCCCGCTGGACTATGCCGAAAAGCTGCTGCAGGGCCTGCAGCCCTCGGAGGTGATCTACAGCAAAGGCAGCCGCAAGGCCTTTGCCGAGCATTTTTCAACCTATAGCTTCAGCACCTATACGCCCGAAGACTGGGTGTTCCAGTGGGAATACGGCTACGAATGCCTCACCAAACACTTCGGCACCTCTTCCCTGAAGGGCTTTGGCGTAGAGGATCTACCTGAGGGCATAGTGGCCGCCGGCGCCATTCTGCACTACCTGCAGGAGACCGAGCACCACGACATGAAGCACATTGCCCAGCTCTCCCGCATTGCCGAAGAGCACTATGTGTGGCTCGACCCCTTTACCATCCGCAACCTGGAGCTGGTATACCCCCAGCAGCCCGATGGCATCCCGCTGATCTCGGTGCTGGACCAAACCTGCACCCCTATGGGTGCCCGCCAGCTTCGCCGCTGGCTGGTGATGCCGCTCAAAGACCTTCCGGCCATACAGGAGCGCCTCTCGGTGGTAGAGGCCCTGGGCCAGCAGTCCGATCTCCTGCAGCAGCTGGCCCAGCGCCTGCGGCAGATCGGCGATGTGGAGCGGCTTATTTCCAAAGTAGCCGTGGGCCGCATCAACCCCCGGGAAATGCTGCAGCTCAAGCGCGCCCTTAAGCACACCCAACCCATCCGGGAGCTGCTGGCCGATACCTCCATCGACCCCCTGCGCAAGCTGGCCGATCAGCTCAACCCCTGCAGCTACCTGCTGGAGCGCATTGAGCGGGAGCTGGCCGACGAGGTACCCCTGGTCATCAACCAGGGCGGCATGATGCGCGATGGGATTCATGAGAAACTGGACGAACTGCGCAGCATCTCCTTCAGCGGCAAAGATTACCTGCTGCAGATCCAGCAGCGCGAAACCGCCCGCACCGGCATCTCGTCCCTGAAGGTGGCCTACAACAAGGTATTTGGCTATTACCTGGAGGTGACCAACGCCCATAAGAATAAGGTGCCGCAGGACTGGATCCGCAAGCAGACCCTGGTAAACGCCGAGCGCTACATTACCGAAGAGCTCAAGACCTACGAAGAAAAGATCCTGAATGCCGAGGGCGAGATCAACAGCATCGAGCAGCAGCTGTTCCTGGACCTGGTGGCTGCCGCCGCCGAATACACCGCCCAGATCCAGCAAAACGCCCGGGTACTGGCCACCATCGACTGCCTGGCCGGCTTTGCCCTGGTGGCCAAAAAGCGGGGCTATGTAAAGCCGGAGGTCAATGAGGGCTTTGCCATCGACATCGAGCAGGGCCGCCACCCCGTTATTGAACAGCAGCTGCCCGCCGACCAGCCCTACATCCCCAACGATACCCTGCTGGACCCCGACGAGCAGCAGATCATGATCATTACCGGCCCCAACATGGCGGGTAAATCGGCCCTGCTGCGCCAGACGGCCCTTATTGTGCTCATGGCCCAGGTGGGCTCCTTTGTGCCGGCCAGGCGGGCGGCCATTGGGCTGGTAGACCGGGTGTTTACCCGCGTGGGCGCCTCCGACAACCTCTCCCGGGGCGAAAGTACCTTTATGGTGGAGATGATCGAAACCGCCTCCATCCTCAACAACCTGAGCAACCGCAGCCTGGTGCTCATGGACGAAATTGGCCGGGGCACCAGCACCTATGATGGCATCTCCATAGCCTGGAGCATTGTGGAGTACCTGCATGGGAATGATAAGCACCGCCCCAAAACCCTCTTTGCCACCCACTACCACGAGCTCAACCAGCTGGCCGAGGATTTGCCGCGGGTGCGCAACTACAATGTATCGGTAAAAGAGGTGGGCGACAAGGTAATTTTTATGCGCAAGCTGCAGCCCGGTGGCAGCCAGCACAGCTTCGGCATCCACGTGGCGCAGATGGCCGGCATGCCCAACCGGGTGGTGATTCGCGCCAGCGAGATCATGCACCACCTGGAGGGCGACAAGAGCCGCCTGCAGCACCAGCAGAAGGTAAAGGAAGTGCCCAAAAACACCTACCAGCTGAGCCTCTTCGAGCTGGACCCAAAGTTCGAGCAGGTGCGCCAGCTCATCGAAAAAACCGACATCAACGTCATTTCGCCCGTAGAAGCCCTCCTCAAGCTGAATGAGATCAAAGGGCTGCTGGAAAACGGAAAGAAGGGGTAGCAGTATGCGACGAGTGGTGGCACGAATCACTCGTGCCACCAATACTGGACCTGGCAGCCCAGCTGCTTCCTTCCTACAACACCTTCTCTCGACCGGCCCGGTCCTGGGCCGACTACCGCTCGTGCCAGGACTCACCTACTACCCCGCTTAAAACAATAGCCGGCAGTAGCGGGTATAAAAGAAAGTGGTGGCACGAATCACTCGTGCCACCACTCGTTACCCCCTACCCCTGCACCATGTCCATCACCCACGGCCAGCTTTATCATGTCTATACCCGGGGCAATAACCGGCAGCGCATTTTCTTTTCGCCCCAGCATTATTTTTATTTTATCCGGAAGATGCAAATCCAACTGGTGCCCGTAGCAGATGTGCTGGCCTGGTGCCTGATGCCAAACCATGTTCATCTTCTGCTCCAGCTCAAGAAAAATAGAGAACCACAGGAATTTTCCACCCACTACCGGGTGCTGCTGAGTTCCTACTCCCGGGGCATTAATAAAGAAAGGGGGTGGAGCGGTTCGCTCTTCCAGCAAAACAGCAAATTCAAGCCGCTGGACGGGCGCAAAGGCTACCCCTACATTTGCTTTCACTACATCCACCAAAACCCCCTGCGGGCCGGACTGGTACAAGAGCTTACCGCCTGGCCCTATTCTTCTATTCAGGAATATGTGGGAAAGCGGCCCTTTGGGATTGTGCAGCAGCAGGTGGCAGCGGAGCTGCTGGGAATTTCAGGCGAGGTGGAGCAGTTTCTGCAGGAGTCGGCCCTGGTGATTCCCGAGCAGTGGAAGGGGGTTCTACAGGCGTAAGAGGGCGGGAACGCCCCTTTTCTAAAATTTTTTTAAATTTTTTTACCGACCACTATTGCCTTTTTCTTGCTTTGCCCTACCTTTGTAATCCCAAGCGGACAGCGCGAGGGAAAACATAAAAAACACACGCGAAAGTAGCTCAGCTGGTAGAGCGCGACCTTGCCAAGGTCGAGGTCGCGGGTTCGAACCCCGTCTTTCGCTCAAGAAAGCATCCTGAGATACCGGGATGCTTTTTCGTTAACAGGCTATGTGGTTTTGCCACGCAGCCGGCCGCCGGGATGGTGGAATAGGTAGACACGCGGGACTTAAAATCCCGTGGCACGCAAGTGCCGTGCGGGTTCGATTCCCGCTCCTGGTACGGAAAAAGCCCTGATAACTGCTGTTGTCAGGGCTTTTTGATTTTACGGGCCATCTCCTGCCTGAGAAAGAACATTTGGCAGTGGAAGGAGGCCGGAGGGAGTGGTGCCACGATTGGGTTGCCGGCCGCTCCACTTCCGCTGCAGGGGGCCTATTCGTGGCACCACTCCCGACTCCGCTAGTCTGCAACAGCGGCTTTTTTCCGGGCCTTTTTCGGTTTTTCCTTTTCAAACAGGCCGGCGGTGTATTTCTCATAGAGCTCAAAGAGAAACTCCATGCGCTTGGCCTCCGAGGGAAAGGCCTGCGGCCGGTAGCAAAGGTCTACGGCCCGGTCCAGCTCCTGATGCGCTTTCACCAGGGCAGGGGGCATGGTGAGGGGGTCGTATAGATCGGCCAGCGAACTGTCCGGAAACTGCGCCCGTACATCCAGCACCTTTTGCCCTGCGGCTTCTACCGCTTTTACCTGTTTTTCGCTGGGGTTCTCCGGCCAGGGGTAGTTGTTGTAGACTACACTAACTGAATAGCTATAATCTGATTTCATTCTCCCACACGTATAACGCATCCATGTCATATGCATAAGAGAATTCAATATACCGAAATGAAATAAATTCGCATTGGGCAGAATTCTCAATTTATTACTGCATACAATTTTCGGGTGTAAAAAACCTATTGGTATGTAATTTCTTCTTTCAGAGGATACTTCAGGTATTACCAAAAAGCTTTCATCAGGCATATTTTCAGTATGATACCTTGTTGGTGTTGAAGCTAATTTTATTGTAGGCTTACTTGAGCTTGAAAGCCTAAACTTCTTTACTGCATTAATCCGCTTTATAACTTCAGGCAGCATTTTGAGTTCAGCAGGATTTGGCTTCTTTAAGATATAGTATCCATCTCCGTTTACCATTAATAAACTCAACTGCGCCTAAAAAAGGTAAGATGTACTTTTCCGCATTTGGCTCTAACACTAAAAAAGCCGATTTCTCTTCATCATTAAATATATAATGCCCCCCATCAATTGGTTTATTCCCAGTGGCCACTTCCGAAACATTGCATATTGGCTTATTTCTACTAGCAATTGTTACATCTGACCCTTCTACTAAATATGGATTAATATTCTTTACTTTAACTTCATCGGTTTCAGAGATTGATCTTTTAATAAAGATTCTTTTTCCTACAACATCAAAATTACCGAAGCCAACTATAACCACATGAACGGCAGCCTTTCCCCTCGCTTCACTTTCCCACGGAAAACTTGTATGGGCAAAATGAATTTTTACACCTAACGAGAATAGGTAGTTCCATAATGGCGCCACTTGTTCACCTTGGCAAATTGAGTTGGTAGATACAAGGCCTACACCAATATTGGTATCTTTAATATATCTAGCAGCTTTAATAAACCATCCACCAACATAGTCTAACAAGCCACCATTTTCAACACCCAAAGTAACAATTCTCAAATCTTGACGCTGAGAATCGTTTAGAAATTTAGCTCCTACAAAAGGCGGGTTTCCCAAAATATAACTCAGCTGCTCTTTCGGCACTACACTTTCCCAATCCAGTTGCAGGGCATTGCCATGCACAATGGTAGCGGCTTTCTTCAGGGGCAGGCGCGCAAAGTACTGGCCAAATTCCTGGCTGATGAGCATGTTCATCTGGTGGTCCATCAGCCACATGGCTACCTCGGCTATGCGGGCGGGAAATTCTTCGTACTCGATGCCGTACATCATGTCCACATCCAGCCAGATGATCTCCCGCACATCCAGAAATCCCTGTCCGCTGCGGTTCATGGCCCGCAAAATCTCGATCTCCAGCAGGCGCAACTCACGGTAGGTAATCACCAAAAAGTTGCCGCAGCCGCAGGCCGGGTCCAGGAACTTTAGCTGGCTGAGCTTTTTATGAAATTCCGGCAGCTTGTTGCGGTTGTGTTTAATGCTTTCAAACTCCTGCCAGAGCGCATCCAGAAACAGGGGTTTTATCACCTTCAGGATGTTCTTCTCGGAGGTGTAGTGTGCGCCCAGGTTGCGGCGCTCCTGGGCATTCATTACGCTCTGGAACATGGAGCCGAAAATGGCCGGCGATATACGCCCCCAATCCAGGCCGCAGCAGTCCAGCAGGGTTTGCCGCATCTTGGTATCGAACGCAGCTGGCGGCAGGGGCTCTTCAAACAGCTTGCCGTTTACATAGGGAAAGCGGTTGAGCTGCTCATCCAGGTTTTTCAGCCGTTTGTCGCGGGGGGTATTCAGCACATAAAACAGCTCGCTCAGCCGGGCGCCCAGGTCGCTGCCGTCCTCGCTGGTGCGCAGCTCCAGAAAATCGCGGAAGATGTCTTTTTCAAAAATGGTGGTATCGTCGGCAAAAAGGCAAAACAGCAGGCGCACCAGGTATACCTCCAGAGGGTGGCCTTCGTAGCCCACATCCTTCAGGCGGTCGTGCAGGCGGCCCATCAACTCGGCAGCCTGTATGTTTACAGGGTCCTGCTCTTTGTAAATGCGTTTCTGATAGCCGGCAATAAAGCCAAAGTGCTGCACATGCTGCACCAGGTCCTTCAGCTGAAAGGAAACGGTGGTTTCTTCCAGCAGATCGTAGAGCCGGAAATGCTCAAAGTCGGAGACCAGAATGTAGTTGGGCAACTCATGCTGCTTGAGGCCATGCAGGTAGTCCAGGGCCTGCGCAAAGGCTTTGTCCAGGTTCTTGCCCCGGCTTTTCATCTCCACCAGCAGGGTGCCTTTCCAGAGCAGGTCGATGTAGCCCTTGTGCTCATCGAGCTTTTTCACCCGGTGCTCAAAGGTGCTTACCTTTTTGCTGCTGATGCCAAATATGTTGAAAAATTCTACCAGAAAGGGCTTGGCGTCGGCTTCTTCGTTATGGGTATGCTCCCATTCCTTTGCAAACTTTGCCGCCCGGTCTTTGATCTCGTTCCAGCTTAAGGCCATGTTCTTTCATTATTCCCGAGATCAATTTAATGTTATTTATAAGAAAAAGGAATATCACCGGCCTCACCTCCCCTTCTTTTACCGAAATACCCCCCTCAGCGCTAGGAATGATACAGGTTTAAGCTTGGTACATATGAAGAAAGGGGTAGTTAGAGGTTATCCCATAAATAGGTTGACTCCACGCGTCATCCCGGCACAGGCCAGGATCTCTTTACTTTATGATAAGAAGCAGGTTACTTTGACACTTTAATTAGACAGATCCCGGCCTACGCCGGGATGACGACCTTACTCTAAGGTGTTTATGAGATAGCTCCTACCTATCTTTCCATACATATTCATCTGCTTCTGCCTAAGTCCCGGCTTTCTCTACAGATAAATCTCAATTACCATTCTCCATGCAGGTATTGCCTAAATAAAAATATATCGCAATATTGTTATATAATTTATGTCATTTTTCCTTTATCTACTTTTTTCATATCCTATGAAACCCTCATCTTCCAGAACAGCCGCTGCGCTTTGGCTCTGGCTGTTCTGCTTTTCGTCCGCCTTTGCCCAACAACAGCCCGGGCTGTACAGCAAGCCCGCTAGCCCGCTGCTTAAGGAGCTGCCCGCACTGCCCGCCTCTTCTGCGGCTGCCTATTCGCTGGCAACGGCTACGGCTACGGCTGGAGAACCACATCAGCAAAAGATGGTCCCCAGCGAATCCTTTGCCACCCGGAAAAAGAGCCTTGAGCGGATCATCGAAGAAATGCAGGCCTCCTCGCTGGTGCTGAGCGCCAGTGCCGGGTCAACCACCGCCGAACAGGAGCAGCTGATGAAGCAACTGCAGGACCCGGCATTCCAGAAAAAACTGGAGGCCATGTCGCAGCAGGAGCAAATGGCCTTTGCCATGAAAATGCAGCAGGTCATGACAGCAGGCGGCGGGCAGCTGAACGGCGCCGAAGAGGAGGATGTGTCTGAGGTACTGAACACCATGGGCGATATCTCCTTTCAGCTCAATGGCACCCAACTGGAGCCGTCTTCCTACAGCGGCCTGCAACAAAAAATTGCGGCACTATACCAGAACGTGCGCCAGCACAACACCCAGGTGTGGGAGTGGGAACAGGCCGAATACAAGAAAATACCCCTGGTGGCCAGCCACCTCAGGCAACAGGTGGTGTCTAACAAAGAACCCAAACTGGTAAAAGAGCTCCGGCTGGCTGCCCAGGCAAAACGGATTGCCCACATGGACCAGCAACTAAAGGCCCTGGCCCCCCACTGGAATGCCCACCTGGCCTACTTGCAGCAAACCCTGACAACGGTAGATCAGCAACTGGCCGGCATTAACTACTATAGCCGCTTTAAGAACAATGTGTTCAAAAACCAGCTGGCGGCCTACCACGTCACTTCCCTTCAGCAGATCCAGTACCTGTGGGAAGACCTGGAAAAGATCATCCTGGAGTCGGCCGAGCTGCAGCTGGCCCTGAATAAGCTTGAAAAAACGCCAGTAGAAAGTTTTGACTGATCGCAACCACTTTTTGCGCCCCGGCCTGCTCACTTTTTGCCCCAGCCGGCATTAAGGGTACCATGAAAGTACAGATCGAAAAAATGCTCTCCCTGATCCGAAAGGGCCAGGTGGCGGAAGGGGAGATTGAAGCGCTTATCAGCCGCCTGAAGGCTGCCCTTGCCGAAAATACTGCTCAGGGAAAGGAACTTGGCCCGTACATCCGCCTGATCAAACAGGCCCAAAAGGCGCAGGCTCGCCCCACAGGTCTATCCTGGCTACCGCTGCTAAAGGGGTCGCTGGCCATAGGCCACAAGCCGGGTGGCAAGCTTTCCTTTGCCGGGCTGCAGGCCGAAGGGGTAACGGCTGTACTTACGCTGCTGCAGGAAAAGGAAGGCGCGCTCCTCATCGGCCAGCAGGTACAGAAGGCGGGCATGGGCTGGATCTGGTTTCCCTTCTCGGCCTCGCGCCCCCATACCGGCGAAGCTGCGCAGGAAGTTATCACCCTCTATGAGGAGATGGAAGCCCTGCTGGCTGGCGGTGGCAGGCTCTACATTCACTGCTCGGCGGGCATACACCGGACCGGCATGATCACATACGGACTGCTGCGCTACCTGGGCCAGGGGGAGGCAGACGCCCGAGAATCTCTGCTGCGCCTGCGTTCTGTTACAGCCGAGCAAGCCGGAGAAGAGCGCCTGACCTGGGGCGATCAGTTTGCAAGGGGGTAGTGTTGTAGCCTCTTTCTCGCCACTCGGTACTGGGTACTGGTGCCACGAGTAATTCGTGGCACCAGTACCCAGTACCGAGTGGCAGGCCACCCACCCCCTCAAAATCCATCCGCCGCATCATCGCCGCGGGGGTCGGCGCCACCTTCCAGCCGGCCGTCGGGCAGCACCAGTATGGCCGCCGCCCGGCCTATGGTGCCAAAGCGGGGCACCAGCGTGTGCCCCTTGAACAGGAGGGGAAAGTAGGTGCCGGAATTATAGGAATTCCACTCCGACAGCACCACATCGGGCTTCCACTGGTGGTGATAGCGGCCGGCGCTTACCGCCCCCTGCATGCTCAGGTCGTGCTCCACTACATTGAGGATGATCTGATACACGGTGGTAATAATGGTAGAGCCCCCCATGCTGCCCACCACCATAAAGAGCTTGCCGTCTTTCTCCAGAATGGTAGGGGTCATGGAGCTGAGCATGCGCTTGCCCGGCGCTATGGCATTGGCATCTTCGCCCAGCAGGCCGTACTGGTTGGGCACCCCGGGCTTGGCGCTGAAATCATCCATCTGGTTGTTGAGCAAAAAGCCCGACCCATCCACAAACACCAGCGAGCCAAATGTGCTGTTGAGGGTGGTGGTGGCCGATACGGCATTGCCCTGGGCATCTACAATGGAGTAATGGGTGGTGTTGGGGCTCTCTGAGAATTGGGGCTCGCCGGCATAAATGGCATCGCTGCTGGAGGCTTTTTCCAGGTCTACATTGCCCATGCGCTCCAGAATATACTCCCGGCTCAGCAGGCCTTCTACGGGCACCTCCCAGAAGTCGGGGTCGCCCAGGTGGCGGGAGCGGTCGGCATACACCCGGCGCTCGGCCTCGATCATCAGGTGGGCCGTCTGGGCCGTGTGCCAGCCCCACTCGGCCAGGGGATATTGCTCGCTAATGGTGAGCAGCTGCAGCAGTGAAATGCCGCCGCTGGAGGGAGGAGGCATGGCGATTATCGTATAGTCTTTGTAGTGGCCGGTAAGGGGGGTGCGCCAGAGGGCCTTGTAGTTCAGAAGGTCTTCTTTGGTGATGATGCCCCCGCCCCGCTCCATTTCGGCCACAATGTTTTCGGCGGTTTCACCTTCGTAAAAACCGGCCCGCCCCTTATCCCGGATCAGCCGCAGGGTATGGGCCAGCTCGGGCAGGCGTAGCGTATCGCCCGTTCGCCAGCGGCCGCGCAGCACAAATTCGGGCCGGCGGGTATTGTAGCGGACAAAGTCTTTGTGGTACTGGTTCAGCTTTTTGGCTTCTTTTCGGGTAAGGGGAAATCCGCGCTCGGCCAGCTCAATGGCCGGCTGCAGCAGCTCGGCCCAGGGCAGGGTGCCGTAGCGGTCGTGCAGGCGCATCATGCCATCAACGGTGCCGGGCACCCCGGCCGCCAGATGGCCCTTCAGGCTCAGCTCCTCCTGTACCTCGCCCCGCCGGCCCAGGTACATGTCCCGATGGGCCGCTGCCGGGGCGGTCTCCCGGTAATCAAGCGCATCAGTAGTACCATCGGCAAAGCGCAGCACCAGAAAACCCCCGCCGCCAATGTTACCTGCATCAGGATAGACCACCGCCAGGGCAAACTCAGTGGCTACGGCAGCATCGGCCGCATTGCCCCCCCTGCGCAGGATCTCGGTACCCACAGCCGAGGCCAGGGGGTGGGCCGACACCACCATGGCCTGCTCGGTGACCAGGCCCCGCTCCAGCAGATCGGGCTCCCGGCAGCCAAACAGCAGGAGAAAAAGCAGGGAAAAAGCGTATTTGGTAAGCATCATCAGGAGATTGCTGATCAACAGAAAAGGCAGGGTCCGGCTATAGAGTATACCCTGAAAGGCCCTGCGGGGTTTGGCCACTGGCAGGCCAGGTGGCTGAAAGGGCATGATGATTCTCCTTATCAGGCCCGGGGCAGGCTACTTGGGCAGCTCTATATAAAAGGTAGTGCCCTTTCCCTCCTGGCTCTCAAACCGAATGGTTCCGTCCAGCTGATCGGTCATGGTCTTGATCAGGTGCATGCCCAGTCCTACCGGCTGCTCGCCCTGGGTGCCTTTGCGGCGGGCCCGGGTGAATTTATCGAAGATAAGGGGTTTGAGCGCATCGGGTATGCCAATGCCATTGTCGGCTACGGTGATCAGAATGGTGTGAGGCCGCTCTTCCAGGCTTACTTCTATGCGACCCCGGGCCTCGGTAAATTTATAGGCATTGGTCAGCAGGTTTTCCATAATGAGCATCAGCCGGATGCTGTCAATGGTGGTATAGATCGATTCGGTAGTGGTGTGCAGGATAAAGGTCTTGTTTGCTTTATCCAGCAGCCGGAAAGCATCCAGCTGGCTTTGCATCCTGGCCACCAGGTCGATGCGGGTTTTCTTGATGCCCAGCTCCTGGGTCTCCAGGTACTCCAGGTTGAGCACTTCCTTGATCATGTCCAGGGAGTTGCGGCAGGTACGTTCCACAATCTCCACCAGCTGCTTCACCGATTTGTTCTCCTCCAGGTTCAGCTCCCGGCCCATCAGCGACATGGATAGGGAAATGGTATTGAGCGGCGCCCGCAGGTCATGGCCCAGCACCTGAATCACAATATTCTTCTGCTCTTTCATGGCCAGAAGGGCCAGCTCATACTCCTTGCGGCGGGTGATGTCTTCGGCCATGCCAAGCAGCTGCAGATTGCCTGTGGCTTCCTCCTGCAGGCAGTACGCCTTTAGCCGCAGCCAGGAGAGGGTCTGGTCGGGCCGCTGCACCCTAAACTCCAGGGCAGCCGAGCCAGCGCCCTTTTCAATGAGCTCCTCAAAGCCGGAGCGCAGGTAAGCATGCTCTTCCTGCGGTACCAGCTCCAGCAGCCGCAGCGGCAGGGGCTGCTGCGGCTGCCCGCCGCCGCTGCTGTCAGGCGCAAGCCCGGTAAAGGCCGCAACCGATTCGCTGATATAGAGAAAACGCGCTTCTTGTACGGAGTATACAAAAGCAAGGTCGGTTGACTGTTTTACCAGCTGCTGCAGAAAGGTGATAGACGAATGCATGTACTGATAAATACCTGAAGCGGCAATTTGTTGCAAAATATGTACGGTAGCTCTTCACAAACAGTTATCAGCACCCGCCAGCAGCGCACGAGCCACTGGTAGGTTATCGTTAAATTCTGTCTTTCTCTAAAACCCTGCGCCTGCTTTCCGGTTCTCTTTTGGTAGCCGGAAGGGAGCAGCCCCCTGCCTGACTATCCAGACCAGCGTTGGTATGAACACCCAGCTTCTAACAAGCAGCCCCACTCCGCCCTGACCGGGCACCTACCCCCTACCGCTTTGCGGTACGCGCCGCCCCCTTTCTGCGGCCGCCCACTCCCTATTGGAATATGTGTACCCCCTGTACCTGCGCCTCTTGCGTAGGCGGGGCCAAGGTGTTTGTATGAAGTTTCTCAATGAACTTAAGGAATTCTGTTACAGGTTTTTTTCGCTCCGGAAGCCTGAAAAGGAGGAGGAACCCCCCTCTGCGGAACAGACCGCGTTTGTCTATGTGATCATTGCCATTTTGCTCTACCTGCTGCTATTTTTGCTGCTGCAGGAAGGCGTGCTGTAGCGGCTGCCCCCTGGCTGCTCCGGGCCCCTTTGGTATAGCGAGCGGGTAGGTGCACGCTCCTGGCACGGTATTGGGTAACAAAAAGGCAGATATTGGGTTTAATAGTCCAGTAAAGTAGATTTTTTTAGCTTGCTGCCTTTTACACAACCAATCGTTTAACCGAAACAACCTTACTATAATGAGAAAATATGCGCTAAGCTGTCTGCTACTGACGGCACTGCTCTTGTTTGATTCCTGCGCTACCAATCCGGTTACCGGCAAGCGGCAGGTAAGCCTGGTATCCACCAACCAGGAGATTGCCATGGGCCAGCAGGCCGATCCGCAGATCGTGGCCCAGTTTGGTCTGTATGAAGATCCCGCCATGCAGCGCTTCATACAGGAGAAAGGCCAGCAAATGGCGGCCATCTCCCACCGCAAAGAGCTCAATTATGAGTTTAAGATCCTGGATTCGCCGGTGATCAATGCCTTTGCCGTGCCCGGTGGCTACGTGTACTTTACGCGGGGCATTATGGCTCATTTTAATGATGAGGCTCAGTTTGCCGGCGTATTAGGCCATGAGATCGGCCACATAACGGCCCGCCACTCGGCTCAGCAACAAACCAAGGCTACCCTGGCCCAGGGGGGCCTGCTGCTGGGCATGGTGATCTCTCCGGAATTTGCCCAGTTTGGCAATACGGCCGCCCAGGGCCTGCAGCTGCTTTTTCTTAAGCATGGCCGGGACGATGAGCGGGAATCTGACCGCCTGGGCGTAGAGTACTCAACCAAAATCGGCTACGATGCCGCCCAGATGGCCAATTTCTTCCAGACCCTGCAGCGACAGTCTGCCTCTACCGGGCAGGAGCCTATTCCCAACTTCTTATCTACCCACCCCGATCCGGGCGAGCGCTACGAAACTGTACACCAGCTGGCAGCCGAGTGGAAGCAAAAAGCAAACCTGACCAATGCCCAGATAAACCGCAACAATTACCTGCGCATGCTGGAGGGCATGATCTACGGCGAAGATCCCAAGCAGGGCTTTGTGGAGAATGGGGTGTTTTATCATCCCGAGCTGCGCTTTCAGTTTCCCGTACCGGCCAACTGGCGGCACCAGAACAGCCCGCAGGCCTTTCAGATGGCCGCACCCGATGGCAAGGCCATGATGATGCTTACCCTGGCCCAGGGCAACAGCCTGCAGGAAGCGGCCCAGAATACCATGGAGCAATACAAGCTGCAGCCTGTAGAAAGCCAGAACACCACCGTAAACGGACTGCCCGCGCTGGCGGTGATTGCCGATCTGCAGCAGCAGCAGGGCACACTGCGCACCCTTTCCTACTTTATCCAGTATGGAGGGGTTATTTACAGCCTGATGGGGGTAAGCGCCGCCCAGGATTTTAACAGCTATGCCCAGCTGTTTAGCTCTACCATGCAAAGCTTCCGGGAACTTACCGATGCCTCTAAACTGAACCGCCAGCCTGAGCGCCTGCGCATAGTGCCCGTACAGCAGACTACCAGCCTGGAGCAGGCCCTGCGCAGCAACCAGATCCCCAACGACCGCCTGGAGGAGTTTGCCATTCTTAACGGCATGCAGCTAAACGAGCAGGTACCCTCGGGCACCCTCATTAAAGTTGTGCGCAGGTAAGCCCTTTTTCACCCCCCTTTTACCTAACTCCGGCAGTCCAGCACTGCCGGAGTTTTTTTGTGCCTTTAGCTCTGCAGGGCGGCACATATGCGCCAAGGTTTTACACCTGTACCATAGTGCATACTTTTGGCGGCAGCTTTCGGCATTTTTCATGGATCTTGGATGACCTTTTGTACCGGCCTGCATTAAGCTGAGAAGGGGCCAGGCAGGGCCAGGCCTACAAATGCTCCTGGCCCTGCTCCGCTGGCTCAGCCTTTATCCAAAAAAACGACCCCATGAAAAAAAACCTACTGGCGCTGTTGCTGCTGCTGTTGCTGAGCAGCCTTGCCCAGGCTCAACAGGAGACCCCCCTGCAACAGGCCCTTGCGCAGAACATGGTAACGCTTTCGGCGCAGGCGGCCGGTGGCCTGGGCAGGCAAAACCTGCAGCTAAAGATCCGCAGCCTGTTGAAGCGACAGATCCGGCTGCGCATACCCCCCGGCCTGCACTTTAAAGCGCAGGATAGCGGAGCCCAGGATCTGTTTACGGCAACAGAAGACGTGCTGGTACTGGAGGCCGGGGCCGAAAAACTAGTGAGCCTGCAGGGCTTTTGCATGAATGCCTCCCGCTATGCCCCCGCAGCCCGGGGGGTGTACCACTTCCAGGGCCTGGCGTCTCCCTCCCTGAAGGTGCTGGGCGATACGCTGGCCCGCTACCCACCCCTGGCCGAAGAGTGGGGGCAGATGTTTGTGTGGGCCATTACCGATGGCAGAGGGCTCTATCCTGTATATGTGGATTCTGCCTTTGTACGGCCCGCCACCAGCCTGATGGCGCATGCAGCTGCTGCCAGTGGCCAGGCCAGCGCAGGGGTGCATGTAAAGGCAAAGGAGAGCCGTAGCCCTACGGTAACGGTTTTTTTCAAAAAAGGGGTGCTAGCCTTCCACAACCCTACCGACCAGCGGGCTTCCTTTATTCTCTGTGATGCACAGGGCAATAAAAAATGGGCCTATTACGAGAACCAGCCCCTGTCGCACGGGCTTAAGCACTACACCTTTGGGGTAAACGAGATCGTAGCTGTGGGTGATGAGCCGGTCTACTGGGCAAAGGTGATCAGCGAATCGGGCAGGGTACTGGCTCAGATGAAGGTAGACAGGCATACCGAAGCCCGGGATGTTCAGCCCAGCGTGCTTTCCTTCACCTTTCAGTTTGAGCTACGGCAGCCGGTGCGGCGGGCCAGCCTTACCCTTTATCTGCAGGATGGCACACTGGTAGAGGAATTTAAACGCTACAGCGAGCTGGGCATAGGCGCCTACGACCTGCACATCCAGTTTTTGCACCTGCACAAGACCAACACCCCCTTTGTGGCCAAACTGCTGGGCGAAGATGGCCGGGTGCTGGCACAACAGCTGGTGAAAAGCCCCTGAGCCGCGCTGAAACAAAAAAGCCCCGGAAGCGGGTGCATCCGGGGCTTTTTCTGGAAAACCAGACTAGTTCTCATGCCTAATAAAGTTCAGGCGAGCGCTATCCAGTGCAGGGTCATGCAGGGTTTCAAATATAAACTGATTACCGCGGTACACGATCTTTACGGTATCATATTCCTTGAAACCTTCTTCAATGACGGATTTCAGGCTCGACAAACAGGTCAGAAAAGCCACCGTTACAGCGGTGCTGAGGGTGGAGTAATCATGCTTACCAAGCTTCAGGGCAGTTTCGCAGCATTCGTCCAGGATCAGACTGTGCAGCGGATGTATGCCGTCTATACTGTAATCGTCTATGTATTGCTGTTTTAATATATGTGCATCCGTTATCATTATTCCAAATTTATCTCGATTTATGTACGAAAAGTTGGAAGAGAAAGATACTCGGCTTGCATACTTTCTACCCTAAAAGGGGCCCTATCTGCCTGAAAAGGGCTTTTTTAGGGCGCCCTTTTTGTGTGTTGCTGCAGCCAGGCAAGCAGCTGGGAATAGTGCATGCGGCTGGTGGCCAGCGCCAGCATCAGCTGCTGCCGCTCCTCCTCTCCGGCGCTTAGGTCCAGGCCTGCTTCCAGCAGCTGCAGCCGCATCAGTACATAGGCGGTGCGCATGTTGCCTTCTACAAAGGGGTGATTTTTTGTAAGGCTTTCAGCCAGGGCAGCAGCCTTTTCCAGCGGACCGGGGTAGAGCTCGTCTCCCCCGAAAGAGGCCAGGGGGCGGGCCAGGGCGGCCTCCAGGGCACGCTCATCCCGCAGGCCCGATGCGCCAAAAAAGCGCTCGTTCAGCCGCTCATGCAGCTGCAGCACCTCTTGCTTTTCCATCATCGGCCCAGGCGTTTTAGCAGGGGGGCATCTTCGGCCATGATCTGCTCAACCAGACGCGCCCGCTGTTGCAGGTCTGGGGCAGATGCTGCCCGGTCGGGCGCAGGCTGCTCTACGCCCAGCTGCTGAAAATAAAGACCCATCAGGCCCCTGCCCTCCATGCTGCCGGGGGGCAGGCTGGCCCGGGGCAGGGGGTTGTGCTCCGGGTCCTGCGCCTTAAGCCAGTGGGTGACGGGACCAAACTTGTTTTCGGTATACTGCAGCATGATCCACTCCCAGCGGGCATAGTGCTGCAGCATCCAGATCAGCTCGGGGGCAAGCCAGCCCTTTTCCACCAGGGTGTTGAGCCGGTAACAGGCTTCGGTGATGCGGTCTTCCTCCAGATCGGCCAGGCCGGTAAAGGGGGCGGGTTCAACCTCGGCATACCAGCTCAGAAACAGGGCCCGCTTAAGGGCTTCGTTGCGCAGCTCCCGGCTGCGGTGGTAGCGCCCCAGCGCCACATAGCTGGCGTGAATGTGCCGGTAACGGGCAAAGATGCCCTCCTGCTGCAGCTGCCGGTTGCGCTGGGCTGCCGTGCCGCTGAGCTGCTGCACATACTGCCTAATGGCAAGCTCCTGCTCATGCAGCTGCAGCAGGATGGTGGGATCGGTATAGCGGGGGTCTACTGCCATGGCTGCTCAAGTATTAAGAGCCTAAGCAGTTGTTTCATCGCCCAACGCTCAGAGTGGTTCAGAAAAAACACAACTAAATATTCTAACTATTCAAAATATGCTACCAAGTTATTCCTTCTTTACGCTATAAGCCGTATCTTCACATTTTTAAACGAAACGTTTCCTCAATCTTTGCCGCTCATGAAGCATTTTTTACTTACCCTGGCCTGCTGCCTGCTGGCATTGGGTACACAGGCACAACATTTTGTAGGCGCCCGGGCAGGCTACGGCTTTCACCAGATGCGCTTTAATGTAGTTCCTGCTCCTGCGCAGGAATGGGCCCAGGGCGCCACCGGCGGATTTATATTCCGCTCCATGGCCACCAAGCACCTGGGCATCCAGATAGAACTGCTGGCCGAAGAAAAAGGCTGGCACGTATATCCGGGCACTGCAGAAGCCTATCACCTGCAGGAGCTGCATGCCACCCTGCCGGTGCAGTCGGTGCTGGTCATTGGCAAAGGCAAGTTACAGTTTGTACTGACGGCAGGCGCCTTCGCTTCCTATATTTTTGGGCAGGAGCCGCAGCTCGATGGGCTGGATACCAGCGATAAGGATTATTATAACGACCAGCGCCTGCAGGAATGGCAGTTTGGCCTGCTGGGCGGCGGCGGCCCCATGCTAAAGGTAAGCAAACGCAGCCGGCTGCAGCTGGATGCCCGCTATGTATATACCCTAAGCAACCGCCTGGAACCCAACCTGAGCCTGGATAACACCTATGATGTAAGCCAGTTTAACTCCATACAGGTAGGTCTTAGCTGGCTGATTCGCCTGCGAGAACTGGAAACCTTTAAATCAAGATACGACCACTCTAAATAAGACCAGCCGAGCCTTTATATACCAACTTTGGTCCTGCTACGTTCTCTTGTTCCAGTTCTGTTTGTTATTTTAGTGCATGGATAATTTCGTATCGGGTTCCAACAGCGTGAATGAAGATCTCCGCAGAGAGCATCAGCAAAAATTAAAAGAGGTTTTTTTTGAAGTAGGCAAAGTAGTAGTAGGCCAGCAGCACATGCTCAACCGCCTGCTGATTGGCCTGTTCACCAATGGCCATATTTTGCTGGAAGGGGTGCCCGGCCTGGCCAAAACCCTGGCCGTAAATACCCTGGCCCAGGTACTGCACCTGGACTTCAAGCGCCTGCAGTTTACCCCCGACCTGTTGCCCGCCGACCTGATCGGCACCATGATTTACAACCAGCAGACCGGTTCCTTTGAGGTAAAAAAGGGTCCTATCTTTGCCAACATCATCCTGGCCGATGAGGTAAACCGCTCACCCGCCAAGGTACAAAGCGCCCTGCTGGAAGCCATGCAGGAAAAACAGGTGACCATAGGTGATACCACCTATCCCCTGGACCGCCCCTTTCTGGTGCTGGCCACCCAGAACCCGGTTGATCAGGAAGGTACCTACCCCCTGCCCGAAGCGCAGGTAGACCGCTTTATGATGCGCGTGTTTGTGGATTACCCCAGCAAGGACGAGGAGCTGGAGATCATGCGCCGCATGGCCAATACCTCCTTTTCGGCCACCATCGGCACGGTATTGAGCAAGGATGATATCTTTCAGATCCGCAACGAGATCAATGCCGTTAACATCAACGATTCCCTGGAGCGCTACATCATAGAGCTGGTGTGGGCCACCCGCCAGCCGGCGCAGTATGGACTTAAGGACGAGGCCAGCTACATCCAGTTTGGTGCCTCGCCCCGCGCCAGCATCAACATGAACCTGGCCGCCAAGGCCGTGGCCTACTTTGACGGGCGTGATTATGTGCTGCCCGAAGATGTAAAAGCCGTAGCCGAAGATGTGCTCAACCACCGCATACTGCTCAACTATGAGGCCGAGGCCGAAGGGGTAACCGGCAAGGATCTGGTACGCTCCATTCTGCAGAAAATTCCCATCAGCAGCCTGTAATCCCTTCTGCCAGCCCCGGCCTGCCCAAAACTTATTGCTGGACCGTCAGGCTTTCCTGGCTGCTCCTGTATTCTCCACAGATGGGAGAAAAGGTGCCGGCCGTAGGATAGCACCGGGCTTTTCAATAAGATATCCGGACCTCCCGATACTTTTTTTGGCCGGTGCATATAAAACTCCGGCTCTATCCGTTACGTACTCACTAAGGATAGTATAGTGATGTAAGAAAAAGACCTATCCTGGAGCAAAAGATACCGCCTGCATAAACGCTGACCTGATTGTAATTTTTCCATAATTAGTTGATTTAATTAGCTATATTCGCAACTTATTAGTAGAATTGCAGACTATTGGACTGCCTATAGGAACCCGCGGGCTTGAGTTCTGGATGTAAGAAGTAAGGGATTGATGGCTATTGTTTCAATGCACAAAAGACTAGTTTTACTCATAGGCCTGTGGCTTCTGCCACTCCTGATGTTGGCTGAAGTAAGCAACATTTCCATCTCCGGTGAGGTCATAAGCCCCAAAAACCGGCAGGTGCGCGTGTTGCTGTACTCTTTTGTGCCCGGTGAGCAAGCCCATGCCGCTACCACCGAACTGGATGAGAGCAACAAGTTTAGTTTTGTGGCCTACATCCGGGAGCCGGTATATGGCCGCCTGTATTATGGTGCGCATTCTACCGCTGTATTCCTGGAGCCGGGCATGCAGCTTAGCCTGCGCTTTGATGCCACCAACTTTGAAACCTCCCTTACATTTTCCGGCGATGGCGCTGCCGAAAACACCTACCTCTTTCAGCACCGGCGCACCTACGAGATTGGCTTTAATGAACTTCAGGACAAAGTTGCCAAACTACAACCCGCAGACTTTCAGGCCTGGGCCCGGCAGCGCAAAGAAGAGCAGCAAAAATTCCTGCAGTCCAGGATCAATGTGGTTAATCCGGCCTTCTTTGCCTTGCAGCAGGCCGATATTGAGTACAGCTGGGCCAATGAGCTCTTTCTGTATGCCGAAACGCACCACAATACCAAAAGCAAGCGCTACCGGCTGCCCGAGCAATACTTTGCCTATATCGACCAGATCAAGCTCCATCACTATGATGTCATCCACCTGGCCAGCTACCGCAATTTTCTGCTGAACTACATCAAACATCAGTACACCAAAACCTACAAGACCCAACCCAGGCCTGAGGATGAGGACTACTACAGCCGCATGTACGCCCTTACGGCCGACAACCTGCGCTCGCTGCCCAAATTTCATGTGCAGGCTGTGTTTCTGGTAGAGGCCATTGCCGGCCGGGGTCTGGAGGTGGTAAAGGATGAGTACATTGAGTTTGCCAACGAATGCCCCGTGCAGCCTTACAAAAACGAGCTGCATGAGCTGGTAAAGATGCAGAATGTGTTTGAGGTAGCCGCTCCCAAGGTAGTGTTCCGCAGTAAAGACGGACGCGAGGTACCCCTGAATCACCTCAAAGGCCACATTGTACTGGTTCGCTTCGACAATGACCCCCTCTCTGCCGATCCGGCCGAGATAGAACAGCGCGATGCCCTGCTGCGCCGCCAGCTGTCGGGCTTTAAGGATGTGAAATTTCTGCAGCTCTCCATGGCCGACAACCGTGAGGCCTATGAACAGATGGTGTATGCCGATGCCAATGAGTACCTCAAAAGCATCATCAACCGCCCCAAGCCCGGCCAGCAGGTACAACTTCCGGCCTGGTCGTATGTAGTGCTAAACCGCGAGGGCCTGGTAGTAAGCAACAGCCTGGACGATCCCAAAAACGAACTGGCCATCGATAAGATCAAGATCATACTGGAGCAGGAAGAGCAACAGATTGCGGCCGACCAGGAACCCTGATCCTTTTTTTATCAGCCCCTAACTTTTTGCTCAACCAGCCCGCATACGGCTGGTTTTTTCGTTTAGGGCCCAGTCACAGGCAGCGCTCCGCTACGCCACTCCTGCCAGGCCCTGAAAATCCCGGCCCGGAAAAAGCCTCTGATGGTGCTGCAGGGCGCCAAAGACCCCCCGGTGCTGCAGGTAGAATCAGACGAGATTGTAGCGGCCGTAAAGAAAAATGGCGTGCCGGTAGAGTATGTGCTCTTTGAAGATAAGGGCCATGGGATTGTAAAGAAAGAAAATGAAATAGAGGGCTACGGCAAGGTGCTTCAGTTTCTGGATACCCACCTAAAGAAAGCCAATCCGTAAACCGGTATTCAAAAGCCCGCCAAAGCGGGCTTTTTTACTGCCTGTAGTAGTAATGATGTAGTCGTCTGCAAACGTTGTAGTAGTAATGATGTAGTGTTTTCATAAGCGATTTAGGCTGAGGGTGGTTTGATTGTTCTATACCAACTACTAACCACCCCATGAAAAAACTTGTACTTCTGACAATGGCCTGCTGCTGCACCCTGCTGGCACAGGCCCAATGCCCAACACCGGTTTGGGCCGATGAATTTAGTGGAACCAGCCTGGACCAGAGCAAATGGAACTACCAGATTGGCGATGGCTGCGCCGAAGGCATCTGCGGCTGGGGCAACAACGAGCTGCAATCCTATCAGCAGGCCAATGTAACCGTAGCGAACGGCTTGCTTAAGATCACGGCTAAACGGGAGCGCATCCGGGGCGCCAATTATACCTCCGGCCGCATCAATACCAAGGGCAAAGGCGACTGGACCTATGGCCGCATGGAAGCCCGTATTAAATTACCGGCCGGGGGCGGTCTGTGGCCTGCCTTTTGGATGCTGCCCACCAATGAAGTATATGGAGGATGGCCAAAAAGCGGCGAGATTGACATTATGGAGTTTGTGGGGCACCATCCCCAGGAAGTGCTGGGCACCATTCACTATGGCGATGCCTACCCCAACAACCAGTATCAGGGCAACAAATATGTGCTTCATGAGGGCACTTTCCCGGAGGGGTACCACACCTTTGCCATCGAGTGGGAGCCGGGCGAAATTCGCTGGCTGCTGGATGGCGTGCTGTATTCTACCAAGCGCACAGCCGATCTTTTGCCCTACCAGTGGCCTTTTGATAAGGACTTTCATTTTCTGCTGAATGTAGCCGTAGGGGGTAACCTGGGCGGAGCGGTAGATAACACCATTTTTCCGGCCACCATGGAGGTAGACTGGGTGCGGGTGTACGATACCTACCTGCCCTACCTGCAGGGAGCCCGGGAAGTGGCCTACCAGGCCAGCGGCACTTCCTACACCCTTAAGAACCTGCCGGCCAATGCTACTGTCAACTGGTCGGTGCCCGCCGGGGCCACCCTTGTATCCGGACAGGGTACGCCCACCATCACCGTAGACTGGGGCAGCAGCGGCGGACAGCTCACTGCCACCTACAGCACAGGCTGCGGTACCCAACAGCTACAGATGCTGGTACGCGTAGAACCAAGCTACCAGCGCAGCTTCAGTTTCCAGAACTTTGATGCCCCCGCCACCATTGCCTTTAGCTCGGCTACAGGCACCCTTAGTACGGTAAGCAATCCGGCTCCCAATGGGGTAAATGGATCGGCACTGGTTGGAAAATACATTCGCAACGCTTCGCAGCAGTATGATGTGCTGGCCTACACCGTACAGAATATTTCAGATGCCTCACTCTACTACACCAAGGAGAAGAAATTCTACATGGATGTTTACACGGCCGCTCCGGCAGGCACCCAGATTCTGCTGCAGCTGGAGACGTCTACGGCTACGGCCAGCAATTACCCCAGCGGCCGCCATAGCCGCTATGTAGCCACCACTACCAACACCAACAGCTGGGAGCGGCTGGAATTCAGCCCCCTTGATCAGCCCGATGCCAGCGCCAGCAACAGCGGGGTCACCAAGCTTATTATGCTCTTCGCCTCCAATACCTTTACCGGCGATACCTATTACTGGGATAATTTTGATAGCTACGATGCCCAGAACGATGGGGGTGGCGGGGGAGGCAATCTTGCCCCTGCCGTAAGCATCAGCAGCCCGGCCTCGGGCAGCACCTTTACCTCCCTCAATCCCATTGCCATAACAGCAAGCGCTTCGGATGCCGATGGCAGCATCAGCAAGGTAGATTTTTATGTGGGCGCGCAATTGCTCAGCACCGATACCAGTGCTCCTTACGAAGCAAGTTTTACACCCCCCGGCAATGGCACCTATACCCTTACGGCCGTGGCAACGGACAATGAGGGGGCCAGCACAAGCTCTGCAGGGGTTAGCATTACTGTGCAAACCAGCACCAAGGGCGGAGGCAAACCTAAGCGCCTCTCTGGAGAAGTGGCCTACTTTCCCAATCCCCTGAAAGGGGAGCTAAGCATTCGGCTGGATGATGGCCAGGCCAGCGGTATGGTATACATTCTAGATACCTCCGGACGGCGCCTGGCAACGGCTCCTTTAGAAAAAGGGCAGGCGCAGCTGAGCGTGCAGCAACTTCCGCAGGGCCTCTATCTGCTGGAGATCCATACCGGGCAGGGCATACAGGTTGAGCGGGTGGTTAAGTAGCAACATGTTACCCACAACAAGACATGAGTCATCCCGAATTTTTTTATTGGGGATTTAATGATAAAAATAGCCCTTGGGCATCTCCAGAGGCTGTTTTTATCTTCAGGTGTCGGTCATTGTGATGAAGCGGGGGGCGCCCCCCGTAGCGGAAGAAGCAATCTGGCTTCTGTGGGCATTGACGCCAGATTGCTTCTCTTCGATCGCAATG
>NZ_AODQ01000018.1 GCF_000348925.1 Cesiribacter andamanensis AMV16
TTTGCTTCTAGAGGCTCGTCATTCCGAGGAGGTACGACGAAGGAATCTGGCATCCAAGCATAGAGTAACCAGATTGCTTCTTCCGCTACGCTCCATCGCAAAGACGACTCTAGATAATAAAAACGGCCCCTGAATAATTTCAGAGCCTTTTTTTTTAAAATATGTATTCTCTAAAAATTCGGGATGACTCATGTTTTTTTGGATTGGTGGCGCCAGCCGCTAAATTAGCCTGTGGGAAATAACCCTTCCCGCCCGAATGAGTTACTTTTTTTGTATGCCTGTAATGAGCCCCCTCATTTTTCTATGACGCCCCATCCGCCCAAACACTACTTCCAGGAAAAACTTCAGCACCATCAGCAGGCTACAGCCCTTCTGCGCAACAAGGTGCGGAGCTGGGCCACCCTGCGGATCGTGTTTTTCGTGCTGGCACTCATTCTTCTCTTTTACCTGGCCAATTTGCGCTACAGTATGGGGGTCATTGGCCTGCTGATTGTAGCTCCCCTGATCTTTGCCGCCCTTATCCGGCAGCACCGCCTGTACAAAGATCGCCTTGGCATCAGCCAGACGCTTACCGATATAAACCAGCAGGAGATCCAGCGGCTGCATCATAAGTTTGAGGGCCTCTCCAGCGGGCAGGAGCATTACATGGCCCTGCATGCCTACCACCCCGATCTGGATGTGCTGGGCGGCCGCCAGTCGCTCTTTCAGCTGCTCAACCGGGCCGCTACCCCCGGCGGCGAAGCCATGCTGGCCTACTGGCTGAGCGCTCCGGCGCCTGTGGCAGATATTGAGGCCCGCCAGCAGGCTGCCCGGGAGCTGGCCCCGCTGCTGGACTGGCGGCAGGAGTTTCTGGCCCAGGGCCAGTACCACCGCAAGCCCCACACCAGCCTGGATGCCCTACAGGAATGGCTGCAGCTGCCCAATGTAGTACTGCCCCGCACCCGCTACCGGGTAGCCTTTGCCACCCTGCCGCCGGCTACGGTGCTGCTGATTCTGGCCTTTATCTTTTTTGACATCTCCTTCTGGTGGATCATTGGCGCAGCCCTGGTAAATGCCCTGGTGGTCTTTCGGCTGGCCCCCCATGCCAAGCTGGCCGAGGAGGCCGCCTACAGCAGCCTGGGCCTGCTTAAAGGCAGTGCCGGCATGTTCCGGATGCTGGAAGATACCCCCTGGCAAAGCCCCTACCTGCAAAGCCTGCAGGCCAGCCTGGGCAATGGGGATAAGCCAAAAGCCTCTGCCCGAATCCGGGAACTCTCCCGCATCCTGGATGGGCTGGAATCGCGCAGCAACGGCTTTTATATGGTGCTCAATACGCTTTTTCTCCAGGACCTCTACTGGATGATGCAGGCAGAGCGCTGGAAACAGGGAGTACAGGGCGAACTGGAGAGCTGGTTTAAGGCCCTCTATGAGTGGGAAGCGCTCAACAGCCTGGCCGGCCTGGCCTTTGCCGAGCCAGACTGGGCCTTTCCGGAAGTAAGCACCAAACCTGAGCACCTGTTTGTAGCGGAGGCACTGGGCCACCCCCTGCTGGCCGAAGGCCGGGTTACCAATGATTTTGAGCTGCGGGGCCGGGGCGAGGTGATCCTGATCACCGGCTCCAATATGGCCGGCAAAAGCACTTTTTTGCGTACAGTGGGCATTAATGCCGTTCTGGCCCAGGCTGGAGCCCCGGTGTGTGCCCGCCGTCTGCACATTAGCCGCATGCAGGTGTTCACCAGCATGCGCACCCAGGATTCACTGGCCGAAAATGTCTCTTCCTTTTATGCCGAACTGCAACGGCTGCGCCAGCTGCTGCGCCTGCTGGATGCTTCCTCTATTCAAAACACCAGCACCAGGGGGCTCCCTGCCCAGGAGCTCCCCCTGCCACCCGATGCCCAGCCGGGGCTGCCGGTTCTCTTTTTGCTGGATGAGATTCTGAAAGGTACCAACTCGGCCGACCGCCACAAGGGGGCTGCCGCACTCATCCGCCAGCTGCAGGGGCTCAATGCCTCCGGGCTCATCTCTACCCACGACCTGGACCTGGGCCAGACCGCCAGCGGGGCCGGCCTGCGCAACTACAGCTTTAACAGCGAAGTAGTAGGCCAGGAGATTCGCTTTACCTACAAACTGGATCCGGGCATTTGCCGCAGTTTTAATGCCAGCGCCCTGATGGCCAAAATGGGCATAGATGTAGATGTATCTGCTAATCCCTAATCGAATTCCGCCGCTATGATCAATTCCTATACCCTATTGGGCGCCATGTCCGGCACCTCCCTGGATGGGCTGGACCTTGCCTGCTGCCACTTTACCCGTACGGCGGCCGGCAAATGGGACTATACCGTTCTGGCCGCCGAAACAATCTCCTATACAGAAGCCTGGCAGCAGCGCCTGGCTCACCTTATGCAGGCCGATGCCCTTACCTTTGTTAAGACCGATCGGGCCCTGGGCAGGTGGATGGGCGAGCAGGTGCGCCAGTTCATGAACCGCCACCATGTGCAGCCGCAGGCCGTGGCCTCGCATGGCCATACGGTCTTTCACCAGCCCGAGGAGGGGCTAACAGTACAGATTGGCTCCGGGGTTAGCATGATGGCGGCCTGCGGCATTCCGGTCATAAATGATTTTCGCAGCCTGGATGTAGCCCTGGGCGGACATGGCGCCCCCCTGGTGCCCATTGGGGATCAGCTGCTTTTTTCTGATTATGATTTCTGCCTTAACCTGGGCGGTATTGCCAACATCTCGGCCCAGCAGGGGGCAAGCCGCATTGCCTACGATGTGTGCCCGGCCAATGGGGTGCTGAACTACCTGGCCCGGCGCATGGACCAGCCCTATGATCCCGATGGCCGCCTGGCGGCATCCGGCCAGCTGCTGCCCGGCTTGCTGCAGCAGCTCAATGCCCTACCCTATTATGCCCTGCCCGGCCCCAAAAGCCTGGGCTATGAGTGGGTAGAGGCCGAGGCGCTCCCCCTGATCGCCTCTACCGAAGCACCTGTACCGGACCTGCTCTATACCGTTTGTGAGCATATTGCCCAGCAGATTACCCTCTCGGCCCGCCAGCTGATGCCCAAAGGCAAGGGGGAACAAAAAAAGCTGCTCGCTACCGGCGGTGGCGCCTTCAACAAGCACCTGATAGACCGTATTGACCAGCACCTGGCGCCTTTTGGGATAGAGGTGGTGCTGCCCGATGCCCAGACCATAGCCTTTAAGGAAGCCCTTATTTTTGCTTTTTTAGGGGTTCTGCGTCTGCGCAATGAGCCCAACTGTCTCAGCAGTGTAACCGGTGCCCGCTCAGACAGCAGCGGTGGGGTCATTTATGATAATATTTTATAGCTTTGCAGGGCCAAAAAATTAGCCCTCTCTTAGCATGAAAGAACTACTCAAGAAATACGAGACCAAACGCCCCGAAATCGTTTTCGAATGGAAAGATGCTGAAACCGAAGCCGAAGGCTGGGTAGTGATCAACTCCCTGCGGGGAGGCGCTGCCGGAGGGGGTACGCGCATGCGTCCGGGCCTGGACCGGCATGAGGTAGAATCACTGGCCAAAACCATGGAAGTAAAGTTTACCGTTTCGGGTCCTGCCATCGGGGGCGCCAAATCAGGCATTAACTTTGATCCTGCCGATCCGCGCAAGCAGGGGGTATTGGAGCGCTGGTTCAAGGCGGTGATCCCCCTGCTGAAAAGCTACTACGGTACCGGGGGCGATCTGAATGTGGACGAAATTCATGAAGTGATTCCCATTACGGAAGATTACGGGCTCTGGCACCCGCAGGAAGGGGTAGTAAATGGCCACTACACGGCCACAGAACCCCAGAAGATCCAGAAGGTAGGCCAGCTGCGCCAGGGGGTAAGCAAGGTGCTGGAAGATGCCCATTACAGCCCCGCGCTGGAAAAAAAATATACCGTAGCCGACATGATCACCGGCTGGGGCGTGGCCGAATCGGTGCGCCATTATTATGAGCTCTGGGGCGGGCAGCTGCAGGGCAAGCGGGCCATCATTCAGGGATGGGGCAATGTAGGCGCTGCGGCGGCCTATTACCTGGCCCATGCGGGTGTTAAGATTGTGGGGATCATAGACCGGGTGGGCGGCCTTATCAAGCCGGAGGGCTATACCGCCGAAGAAGTGCGGCAGTTGCTGATCAACCGTAACCGCAACATGCTCAATGCGCCGGATATGCTCTCCTTTGAGGAGGTGAATCGCCAGATCTGGCATGTGCCGGCCGAGATCTTTATTCCGGCCGCAGCATCCCGCCTGATCACCACCGAGCAGGTAGAGCACATGAAACGTGCCGGCCTGGAAGTGGTAAGCTCGGGCGCCAACGTGCCGTTTAAAGACCAGGAGATTTTCTTTGGCCCCACCATGGAGTATGCCGATGAACAGGTGGCCATCATCCCCGATTTTATTGCCAACTGTGGCATGGCCCGGGTATTTGCCTATCTGATGGGGGGAGAAGTAGAAGTTACCGACGATGCCATCTTCCACGATACCTCTGACACCATCCGCAAGGCGCTGGAAGAGGTACATGCCCTGGACAGCCGCCCCACAGGCCTTGCCCGTACGGCCTTTGAGATAGCCCTACAGCAGCTGGTCTAGCAGCAGTATTACCGAATTGTTAATTTTAACGTTTAAACGTTAGTAATCTCTTTAGTCTTTTCCCGAAACCTTATAAATTTACACCAGTAATCCCCCTGGCAGAACAAAATCCGGCCTTTAGTGGTAGAGATATAAGGTAATTCTTATTTTTAGCCCGGAAACATCCGGGCGCTTTTGCGTTACAGCACGATTTTTCTGCCCGGGCATCGGTACGTTCTGCCGGCTACTCTGTTTCGTCTGTCTAAACACCTACATGAAGCACTATATTCTGTTCCTGTTCCTGCTTATTAGTTCGCTGGTACCCAGTCCTGCAGCCCTTGGCGCTGCTGCTGTGCAGGAGCAGGAAGCACAGGATTCTGTGCTGCTGCAGGCTCAGGATGCACAAGAGGAGGCCGCCATCCATCTGGCTGAAGGGGAGGAGGCCCACCCCATTACCACCGCACCGGCCTGGGCGGTCATTCCGTTTGTGCTGCTACTGCTCATGATTGCCACCGGTCCGCTCTTCTATGAGCATTTCTGGCACAGGTACTATCCCATGGTAGCCATAGGCCTGGCCCTGCTGGTGATCTTCTACTATGTTTTTTATCTGTTGAACATCCCCTCGGTAATTCATGCACTGGCCGAGTATGTGCAGTTTATCTCGCTGCTGGCGGCGCTGTTCATAGCTTCCGGCGGCATCATGATTAACATCGACAAACGGTCTACCCCCCTGGCCAATGTGATCCTGCTACTAACGGGCGCCGTTATCTCCAATCTGATTGGTACCACAGGAGCTTCCATGCTGCTGATCCGCCCCTTTATCCGGCTCAATAAAACCCGGATCAAGGCCTATCACATCATCTTCTTCATCTTTATCGTTAGCAACATAGGGGGTAGCCTTACGCCTATTGGGGATCCGCCGCTCTTTCTGGGTTTTCTGAAGGGGGTACCTTTCTTCTGGACCCTTACCCATAACTTTCTGCCCTGGCTCTTTGCCCTGCTGGTACTGTCCGCCATCTTCTACTGGTTTGACAGCCGCAATAAGGAGCATCTGGATGAGGTGGTGGAAGACGTGGTATATACCAATAAAGTGCGGCTGGTGGGCCTGCGCAACTTTGGCTGGCTGGCGGTGGTCATAGCAGCGGTATTTATCGATCCCAAGATATTTCCGGAATACGTACCGGGTATCCATTACCATGGCGAAACCTTTTCCTTTGTGCGGGAGCTTATTCTGCTGTCGGTAGCCTTTCTCTCGTACCGCTTTGCCAGCAAAGAGGCTCTTGCGGGCAATGACTTTAACTTTGAGCCCATCCGGGAGGTAGCCTTTATCTTTATCGGCATCTTTGGCACCATGATGCCAGCCCTGGAGCTGGTGGGTACCTTTGCCCAGTCAGAGTCAGGTGCGGCCCTCATTACGCATAATACGCTCTTCTGGGGCACGGGCATCCTGTCGGGTTTTCTGGACAATGCCCCTACCTACCTGAACTTTCTGGCGGCTGCCATGGCCTCTAAAGGCGCCAGCCTGAGCAATCCCTCCGAGGTGGTAGGGTTCTCACAGGGGCTCTACCATGATAGCGTTATGGACCTGATGGCCATCTCCATCGCTGCTGTATTTTTTGGCGCCATGACTTATATTGGCAATGGTCCCAATTTTATGGTGAAGTCCATTGCCGAGCAGATCGGTATTAAGATGCCCTCCTTCTTTGGTTACATCATTCGCTACTCGTTGCCCATTCTGCTGCCCATCCTTCTTCTGGTCTGGCTGATCTTCTTTGCCTTTCATTCGGTCTAAGCCCTGCAGTTCCCGTAGTTCTTGCCTCCTGCCCGGCCAAACCCCTGCCACAGGAGCTGCGTACACCTGTGCATGAGTCCGGAAGAAAAGCTGGCCCTGAGCCAGCAAGTCCTCACCGCTATCTATGGGCCGCAGCGGGCGGGATCCAGCAAAACGGCCCTGCATCAGCTTATTGCCACTATTCTTTCGCATCGCACCGATTATGCCAGCGAAAAGCGGGCCTTTGATACGCTCTGGAGCCGCTACGGAAGCTGGGAGGCCATACGGGATGCTCCCCTTGCAGACGTTATTGAGGCAATTGCGCCCGCACGCTTTCCGGAAGTGAAGGGGCCCTATATACAGGAAAGCCTCCGGCAGATCATTGCCGAGCGGGGCGATGCCTCTGTTGATTTCCTGAAAGAGCTAAGTCCGGAAGAAGCGCTGCTGTGGCTAAAGCGCCTGCCAGGCGTGGGTCCCAAAACGGCTAGTCTGGTGCTGCTCTTTAACTTTCGGATGCCGGTACTGCCGGTAGATACCCATGTGCACCGGGTAAGCCAGCGCCTGGGCATTATACCGGCCAAAACCTCCGCCGAGCGGGCCCATGTACTGCTGCTGGAGATGCTGCCCAAAGATCCCGATGTGCTCTTCAGCTTTCATAAGCACTTTTTCTGGCATGGCCAGCGCATTTGCACTTTTCTGGCTCCTCGCTGCGAGGCCTGTGTGCTGCAATCGTTCTGCGCCTATTACCACTCCCGCTACTCCCTGTAAATTGTTCAATTTCTGCCAACGGAGCCCCCTTTTTGACTGGTGGCTCCTGCACCAGACTACTTCTGTAGTAGTCTTCTTTTCGGCAAGCGCTCTGAAATTTATAGACAAAATATTTTTTGCTATATGATTAGTTTTGCCGCAGTCATACAAATAATATTCTAATAATTTCTATTTCATAGAATATATATAGGTATAAGCCCTCAGGTAAGGCTAATATGGATTGACCACGCCCGACCCAAACATATAATATTCTTTCTTTGATAATTTATATGAACGGTTTGTATCTCATTTTAAATGGATCTAATTTTGCCTTAGAAATAAACAAAAAAACAAGCAGCATACCACAGCTTGTGTTTATGAGAATTCCAGTACGAAAAATTAGACTATTAATTTCTACGCATATGAAACCTACATTTTTTGCCCTTAGCCTGTCCCTGGTACTTTTAGCAGCCGCTCCGCTTAAAGCAGAGAAAAAGCCCGTTTTGGCTACTGAGCCTACCTCCAGTCTTGCAGCGGCTATTCCCACAGAAGAAAGCCTGATCATTGCCCTGGACCATACCATCTGGTTTCAGGATGTCGTTTATATTCACATTTACGACAGCGAGGAGAAGCCGCTGATCAATGGTGCTTACAGCAAAGAAGAGCTGGCCAGCAACCAGGAACTTAAGAACCTGCTGCGCAAAAGCACCCGCTTTCTGAGCATCGATAATCACCATTACTACTTTATGGCACGTAAAGCAGAGTAATTCACCTGTCTCTTCATACTTTACATATACCTAAAAAGGCAAGCCACTAGCTTGCCTTTTTTATGTACTCACCCCCCCTGTGCCCGGCAGGGGCTGTGTGCTTTGAAAAAAACATCTTAAAACACCAGTGCCCCATACACATGCAGGCCTTGCAGCCGGCCGCTTCCCAGCCATTGGCGTGCCAAGTCGGTGGCCGCCACATCCCTGAAGCCCCGTACATAGCGCGCACCAAAGGCCAGGGGACTTACATTAAGCTCCAGTCCGGCAGCGGCGGCAATATCCCAGCGGCCGAGCTCACTGGGGGGCAGGTTGGGGTTTTGCCCGCCGGCATCTGCTACAGAACTGTTGCGAATAAGGGTGCTCATCTGGGGCCCTAGCTGAAACTCAATAATATCATTTGCTCTAAAATTGAGAAGCAGGGGTATTTCTACATAGCGAAAGGTATAGGCAACCGTATAGACTTGCCCAGTGCCCGTTTCGGGATACTGGAGCGCCGCAGCCCGCTGGCTGAGCATGATCTCGGGCTGCATCCACCAGAAGCGGCTAAAGGGCAGTTTTACCCCCATGCCCGCTGCCCATCCTGAGCGGCCCTCCGCCGTAAAGCCACTTTCCTGAAGCTGCGTATACTGCCAGGCGCTCTTTAGCAGAAACTGCATCTCGGGAACCGAGCGGGTATAACTGCGGTGCACCTGCGCTCCTGCCAGTATAGGAACCAACAGCAGGGGCAAAAGGGCTATAGTGAGATATCGCATGGATGCTAAACGTAGGTAGAGGCCTGAGGATTGTGCTGCAAACTAGCACCTGTGGGAAAAACTTCAAAGGCTAGCGGGGCCCCTACCGGCAGGGCCAGGTTGAGCGCCTCATGCCCTACCGGAAAACCAAAGGCTACCGGATAGGCATAGTCGCTCACATGCTCCTGAATGATTTCGTAGGCCTCCCGCCCAAAGGGCACCGGATTATCACGCATATCAGACATCTGGCCTACTACCAGCCCCTTTAGCTGTGCCAGGCGGCCGGCACGCTTTAATTGCACCATCATGCGGTCCAGGTGGTAGCGGTACTCATCCAGATCTTCCAGAAAAAGAATGGCTCCCTCATACTTGGGCTCCGTAGGGGTGCCCACCAGCGTAGCCAGCAGGGAGAGGTTTCCGCCCAGCAGAGGCCCGGCTGCCCTGCCCGTGCGGTTCAGGGGGTGTGCCGCTGCGCTCATGTGCAGGGGCTGGCCCAGCAGCTGCTGGCGAATGCTTTCAATACTGGCCGCTCTGCCCGGTTTATCATCAAAGCCGGCGGCCATGGTACAGTGCAGGCTCTGTACCCCCAGCCGATAGGCCTGGCAGAGCAGGGCTGTTACATCACTAAAGCCACACAGCCACTTGGGCCGGGTCATAAAAGAGGTCCAGTCGATCTGGTCAATAATGCGGGTGGTACCGTAGCCCCCCCTGGAAAACAGAATGGCCTTGATGGCGGGATCGTCCAGCAGCCGCTGAAATTCCTGCAGGCGCTCCCCATCACTGCCGGCAAATTGCTGGTGCTGCCGGTACAGATGAGCGCCCAACACAACCCGAAAGCCCCAGTCCTGCAGCTGCCGTATGGCGCGGCTCAGGGCTTCCGGATTTGTCCAGCGGGCAGTGGAGGTAATGGCGATGGTATCGCCCGGCTGTAAATAAGGTGGATGTTGCACAGCTACAAAATAAAAAAACCCCGGCTATATACAGCCGGGGTTTGGGAATAAAACCGCACAGATTTTAGTTCTGAGCGTTTACTGGCTTGGGGGTAATGCCCATTTTCTTCAGTACCAGGTCAGATATATCGTTGCTTTCGTCAGATACATACAGCAGGGTGGGTACACCGGCTACCTCTGAGTTCAGCACATGGCTGTAGTTGTTTTCTTTCGCCACAATATCAATATTGTTCTGAATTTTTTCATAGGCAGGGCCCAGCAGTTCGTTTTCGCGCTGTGCATATTTGAGCTGCATCAGGCGGGGAGCGTTCTCCAGGTTTTGCTGCTCCTGCTGAAGCTGGCGACGGGTATCTTCAAACTGCTTTACCGTCAGGTTTTCGCCATTCTTCTCAAAGTTTTGCACTTTGGTCTGGAAGTCCTGAATATTCTTTTGCTGTTCGGCTTCAAGTTTTTTCTGGAACTCCTGCAGTTGTTGCTCAATCTGCTTGTATTCGGGCATCTGGCTCAGTATATAATTAACGCTGGCAAATCCGATCTTTACAGGGGTAGGAGTGGCTGCAGTCTGTGCCATGGCACCCAACCCTGTCAGCAGCAGCGCCATTAGAGCCATTACAAATTTGTTTCTCATGTTTATCGCGTTTTGTGGGTTATTTAATGGTATCGTCTTTGTCGCCTAATCCTAACTCTTCCAACACATAATCAGTATAATCGTGCACCGGATTTGTATAAATCATCACCAGCTGACCGGATTTATCGAACATTACTTGTATTTTTTGCTTCACAGAAACCTTCTCAACCGCCTCAAACACTTTCTCCTGCACCGTTTGCATCAGTTCCTTTTCCTTTAGAAAATAGAGACCCTCATAGCCAAAGATCTTGGTCTGCTGATCTTTAAGCTCCTGCTCCCGCTGCCTGATGGCCGCCAGGCGTTCCTGTTTCATGGCCTCGGTCAGCAGCACCTCTTCGGTGCGCAGGGCACTGTAGAGTGCTTCTATTTCCTTTTGTTTTTCCTTGATCTCATCCTGCCAGGCAAGGGCTACCTTTTGTATCTCTTGCTGTGCCTTTTTGTACTCCGGCATCTTGTTCAGGATGTACTGTGTATCTACATATCCAAATTTCTGGCCAAACACGTTTGGCAAGGCCAAAAAAATGAAAAAAAGTGTAAATATTATTTTTTGGCCCATAGGATTAGCGGATTTGCTGTCCAATAGTGAAGTGGAACTGTGGTCCGCTGGCATCGGGCTGGCCCGGCACCTGATCGAATCCATAGCCCCAGTCAATACCGATCAGACCAAAAGCAGCCATAAAGATACGGGCGCCAATACCGGCCGAGCGGTAAAGCTTAAAGGGGTTATACTCGCTGTAGCTGGCCCAGTTGTTTCCCGCCTCGGCAAAGGCCTGCACATAAATGGTAGCCGAAGGTGCCAGTGAAACGGGGTAGCGCAGCTGCAGGGCAAATTTATTGTAGATAATACCGCCCATCATCTGGCCATTCTGGTCCCGCGGCGTGATGGAGTTGTTGGTATAGCCCCGCAGACCAATGATATCGCGCCCCAGGATAAAGCCGGCTGCCTGGCCGGAGAGGCCATCACCCCCCAGCACAAAGCGCTCAAAGGGACCAATGGGGGCATCGCCGCCATAGGAACCAATAAAGCCCATGTTGGCCTTGGTGTTCAGTACCAGCTTGCCGATTACGGAGGTATAGGTCTCAGCATCGAACATGTACTTATGGTACTCTACCCAGCGATAGCGCTCGCTCAGATCCAGATCACTGTAGTTGGTGGAGCTGAAGGCAGAGTAAGGGGGGGTAAAGCTGGCGGTAAGGGTATAGGACGATCCGTTGAGCGGATAGATAGGCGCACTAACGCTGTTGCGGGAGAAGGTAGTATTAAAGGTAATGTTGTTGGCATTACCATTCTGAATACCAATGATTTGCCCCGGGTTGAAGTTGTTTACCGGATTACCCTCCGCATCCAGGCGGGTATAGATGTTATAGATCTGATAGGAGAGCGTGTTGCGTACGGCAAAGAAATCGTCCGGCCATTTTACCCGGCGGCCAAGGCCTACCGAGAGGTTGGTTACCTTCAGGTGCCCGGAGGCCTGATCGTCAAAACGGAACAGGGTGGTCTGGTTATAGTAGCGCTGGATGGAGTGGCTCAGATTAACCGAAAAGGAATTTGGTTTTTTGCCGCCCAGCCAGGGCTCCGAGAAGGTAAAGGAATAGCTCTGGAAGCGGCGGCCACTGGCTTGTCCTCGCAGGGCCAGCGTCTGGCCATCGCCTACGGGCAGGGGATCCCAGGTACTGGGCTTCAGGATGTTCTGAATGGAGAAGTTATTGAACACCAGACCCAGCGTACCAATAAAGCCGCCATAGGCACCCTGGCCCCGGCCGCCCCAGCCAGCCGAAAGCTCGATCTGGTCACTTGGTTTTTCCTGTACGGTGTATTCAATATCTACGGTACCATCGGCCGGGTTGGGAACGGGGTTGATGCCAAAGGCTTCCTGATCGAAATAACCAAGGGCCAGAATTTCCCGCTGGGTACGGATCACATTGGTACGGCTGAACTTCTCACCCGGCAGGGTGCGAATCTCCCGCATAATCACATGGTCTTTGGTGCGCTCGTTGCCGTTTACAATAATACGCTTGATGGTGGCCTGAGGACCCTCCTGTATGCGCATTTCCACATCAATGGAGTCGCCCTCTACCTTTACTTCTACCGGACGGATGCTGAAGAACAGGTATCCGTTGTCCATGTACAGCGAGCTGATGTCCTGGCCGGCGGGGTTGTAGTTAAGCTTTTTCTGAATAAGCTCCATATCGTACACATCGCCCTTATCAATAGCCAGAATGCGGCTGAGGGTACTGTCGGTATGTACATAGTTGCCGGTCCAGTCAATGGTGCGGAAGTAATACTTGCGGCCTTCTTCTACCTGCACATCCAGCACCAGGCGGTTTTCTTTTGGTGAGCGGTACACCGTATCCCCTATGATGCGGGCATCGCGGTAGCCTTTGGAGTTATAAAAGGCGATTACTGATTTCTTGTCTTCCTCAAACTCCTGCCGCACAAATTTGGAGCTGCTAAAGAAGTTGGGCTTTACATGAGTAGCCAGGTAATCTTTGATATCCTGCCCGTCAACCTCGCGGCTGTTGCTGAAAAACTGACCGATGTGTGAGGGGCGCAGGCGAATGGCCCTGCCTACCAGATCCTGGAAAAGGGTAATGCGGGGCTTTTCTTTTGTTTTTTTCATCCGGCCCTTCAGGCGGGAGTCGGCCAGGTTTTCGTTGCCCACAAAGTTGATCTGATCGATCTTTTGTTTTCTGCCCCGGTCTACCCGGATGCGCAGGCGTACGCTATTGGAGAGGTTCTGATCTTTCTCAGGGGTGATCTTTACTGTGGCATTCAGGTACCCCTTTTCAATAAGGTACTTGCGTACATTGAGCTCGGTATTTTTCAGCAGGGCATCGGTAACCACACGGCCGCGGTTAAGCTTGATCTGGTCTTTGATATCACTGCTCTGGGTTTTGCTGACCCCCTCCACATCATAACCCGAGAGGCGCGGACGTTCGCTCAGGGCTATTTCCAGCCATACCCGGTCGCCTTCTGTTTTGGTAATGTAGATGCCGGCATCGCCGATAATGCCTTGCTCCCAGAGCTTGTTAATGGCATTGGTAATGGCATCGCCCGGGATGCGGATGCGGTCGCCCACCCGCAGGCCGGTTAGGGAGATCAGGGCTTCTGCGTTGAGCGTAGACAGGCCGGTAATGGCTATGTCGGCAATTTCGTACTCCTGTGGATTGGCGTAATTAAGCTCGGTGCTGGTCTGGGTGCGGCTCTGACGGCGCAGGCCCACCTGGGCGTGTACTAGACTGGGCAGCAGGGCTAGCCCAATACAGAATAATAATATCCTCCTCATCCCTGTTTGCTCAGGTTAATTTGTTCACTGGTTTTTCCAAATCGTCTCTCACGCTGCTGGTACGAATAGATGGCCTCGTAGAGGTGCTCTTTCCGAAAATCAGGCCATAATACCTCGCTGATGTAGAGCTCGGTATAGGCCAGTTGCCACAACAGAAAATTACTGATGCGCATTTCGCCACTGGTGCGAATGAGCAGCTCGGGATCGGGCATGTCGTGCGTGGTCAGCTGCTGCTCAAAGAGTGCTGGTGTTAGTGCTTCAGGAGCCAGTACGCCATCCCGGGCAGCCTGCATCAGCTTTTTGGCTGCTTCCAGAATTTCCCAGCGCCCGCTATAGCTAAGGGCCAGGGTTAGGGTAAGGCCTGTATTTTTCTTTGTTTCTGCCATTGCCTCATTCAGCTGGTGCTGGCAGCCGGTTGGCAGATCGTGCAGGTTGCCAATATGATTCAGGCGCACATTGTTATCCTGCAGGGTGCTGATCTCTTTGCGTATGGTAGATACCAGCAGCTCCATCAGCGCATTTACCTCTGCACGGGGCCTGTTCCAGTTTTCGGTTGAAAACGCATACAGGGTTAAATGCTGAATGCCCAGCTCGGCGCAGCTTTCAGTGGTTTCCCGCACCGCCAGAATGGCGTTTTTGTGCCCGAATACACGGGCAGCGCCCTGCTTCTTTGCCCACCGGCCATTTCCATCCATAATAACGGCTATATGGCGGGGTAAATTATGCAGGTCGAGTCTTTCTTTCATCCCTAACTGTCCGTAAAATCAATTGGCAAAGGTAATGAAATTTGAGCCTATCGGTATAGCAATCATTAAGTTTCTTTACAGACGGGACTTATTATCAAAGAGGTAAGGACAGGGTATGGTCCAGAAGGTATAGCTCAGCGAAATGCCGGTAAAGAAATACCAGTCTTTATGGCTGATATTGCCGTACTGAAAGTCTTTAGCCACATGCCCTTCCGGAATGGCCCCTGTGTTATCAATGTAATCGAAGAAGGTTTTGCGGGCGCTCCACTCCCCACTCAGGGTCCAGTAGGGGCTCAGGCGGTACTTTACCCCCAGGCCCAGGGGCACAACGGGCTGTACATTTTTGAAATCGGTGGTCTTGCGGCCCCGGGCATAGGCCGTGCCGGGCGCCAGGCCCTCCTGGTAGGGCTCATAGCCATGCAGCACCAGCACGCCCAGGCCTGCCACCAGGTAGGGCGACCAGCGTACCAGGTCCTTGGACGGATTCTTATAATCCAGAAAATTATACTCAAACAGCAGGGCGGCCTCGTTCATCCAGTTGCTGAACTGGCCGCGCTTGCGGGCTTCGCCAAAGGCATCGTAGGCCGGATCATCACTGCCAGCCAGCTTGCCCAGCATCACATTGGCCCGCAGGCTGGTATGGCTGCTGAGGTTGTAGCGGTACAGCAGGGCGCCGGCCAGGCGATGATTTTTCAGCTGGTAGGTAGGCACCAGATCGCCCACATAGTTGGTAGCGCCCAGGGAGACCCCCACTTCATGTATCTGCCCCTGCGCCAGTGAAGCGCATAGGAGCAAGGCCATAAAAAAAGGAAAAACCCGGGTGGGTTTTCCCTCTAACATCTTCACAATCCTGATCTTACCTGAATTTTGCATTCCTGATGTTCGTTCCAATAATGTAGGTCAACGAGAGGGTTGATACCAAATAAACGTCTTTATCGTCTTTACCGCGTATGTGATCCCTTCCGGCTGTGCCATAGCCATTGAGGTGAAGGTACTCGTTAGCGCCCAGGGGGTTGTTCCAGCTGTGGGTACGGGTTCCCTGAAACTCCACCATCTCCTGCCACAGTGCCCCATCTTCCCGAATCTCATTGCTCCGGTAGGCCATTAGGCGGGCCAGGTTGGCTACCCGGGGGTCGCCATGGATCTGGTCAAAATCTTCGGGGTTGATGTAATCCCCGCTTACGTCGTCCAGATAGTCGGTAAAAGTTTGCCGGTAGGACATCTCAAAGGAGAGGTCCAGGTAGCGGCTCAGTTTATAACGCACACCGGCGCCCACTGGTATGGCAAAGGCAAAATTGCTGTAACTTTTTCCTTCGGTCTGCAGGGGCTTCAGGGAGATCCACTCGCCGGGGTTGGCTGCATAGCGGGGGTCATTTACCTGTATTTCGCTGGGGCTGGTCACATAGTGCACATAGTCGGTATTGGGTACCCGGGCCTTGGGGTTGTGGTGGAAGACCGCTCCGCCAAAGAATACATAAGGAACCAGCTCCGGGCGGGTAATAAAGGTGCGCCCGTGTGCCTTCAGGTCAAAAACAAAGAGTACCGACAGTTCTTTGATGTCGTTGCGAAAGTGCAGGTTGCGCTGAAAGCGGTAGGTAGACTCATCGGTACCGGGGGCAAAATCAGAGGTATCATCATCGCCCCGCAGGCGGCCCCACATAAAGTTGCCGCGCATGCTAAAGGCTGGCCCCATGCGATACTGGGCCATAAAGGAAATGCCGGGGCGGGTAAAGCTAATATCGGTACTGGCAATGCGGTTCTTGGGCGCCAGGTCGCCAAAATAGTTGAGCGAGTTAATGCTGCCGCCTATGGAAATATAGCGCTTCTTGCGGTTGAAGGCATTGATGTTGCCGCGGTAATGCCCAATTGAGCCCCTGCGCTGCGCCATGACCTCTTCAGCACATACCACCAACAAGGCAAAAAGAAAAAGAAAGGCGTAAAGCTTCTTCATAAGCGGCAAAGTAAAAAACCCGGGACCAGACAACAATAGTGCTCGTTACACACAAAACTAAAAAAACTTCCTTAAAAAAATAATTAATTGCGATTATCCAAGCCCCAGTTTAACTTCTGGCGCAGGGTATCGAAGAAATTATAATCTGACAGCTTTACCAGCTTTGCCCTGAAGGCTTCTTTCCGTACGGCCATCTGCACACTGGCATCAACCGTTCGGGAGCGCGAATCCAGCGAAACCAGAAAGTGGTTGCTCCGGCCCTCGATCTCAAAGGAAATAACACTGTTATCTGAAACAACCATAGGCCGCACATAAAGGTTATGCGGGCTCACCGGCGTAACCACAAAGTTGTTGGACTGGGGCAGCACCAGTGGCCCGCCGCAGCTAAGCGAGTAACCCGTTGATCCGGTGGGTGTTGCTACTATCAGACCATCGGCCCAGTAGGAGTTCAGAAACTCCCCATCGATGTAGGTATGCACCACAATCATAGAGGAGGTGTCCTTTTTAAGGATGGTAAATTCGTTGAGGCCGTAATTGCGCCCCTCAAAAAGATCCTGATCGGCATCCAGGTGAATAAGCGAGCGGTAATCGTAGCTGAAGTAGCTGTTGTAGAGGGCATCTATCACTTCCCGGATCTTGTCTTTGGGCATGGTGGCCAAAAAGCCCAGCCGGCCGGTATTAATGCCCACTACGGGCAACTCCAGGGCGCCTATATAGGTGATGGTATCCAGCAGGGTGCCATCACCGCCCAGGCTAAAGATAAAATCCATGCCCTCCAGGCTATCTGTGCGGGAGAACAGGCGCGCATCCGGAAAACTCTCGCCAAAATTGTGCAGGTGCTTCTGAAAGGTTTTGGAAATAAACAACTCCGCTCCCCGTGCTACCAGCTCCTCTACCACCTGGCGCATGTAGGGGATGCTATCCGGGTGTACCGCTTTAGCATGCAGGGCTATCCTCATCTAAAAAAACAAAATTAAATTTCCAGAAAACGCATCAGCATGTCCAGTCGCTCCCGATCATTGGACATCACCTCGGTTTCCTGAAAGGTAGCAATAATCTTGTAGCCAAAGCGCTCCAGGGTGGCTATGATGCGCGATACGTCTTTTTTATTGATCTTGAGCGTAAGTTTAATGCGGCTGGGGTCTTGCAGGTCGGTGCCTACGCTGCTGAACAGGATCTTACCCCCTTCGGACTCAATCAGGCGGCTCACCTCGGCCATGGAGTAGTCTACCTGATTCATAGAAATGATCAGGATAGCGCCCGGGCTTTGTACGGCGGCCGTCTGGGCAAAGGCGGCAATGGTATCTTCCAGCGTAATCACCCCCTGAAACTGACCGTCGCCATCCAGCACCGCCACGGTTTGTACGCCAAACTCGGAGGCCACCCGGATCACATCATAAAAATGCTGGTTCTCATACACAAAGCAGTTCTTGTCTACCAGCGGAAGGCTGCCCACCGGTTTTTTCTGCTGGCTGTTCTCCAGAATGGCATCATCGCGCAGCAGGCCTGCATATACCCCCTGGCTTACCACCGGCAGCTGGCTTACGCGCAGCTCTTCCATCCAGTGCAGAGCCTTCTCGGCCAGATCGGACGGATCCAGGGGTGGTATAATGGGGTTTATCAGTTCGGTTGCGATCATGCAGGGCTAACGTTCGTCTGGCTCAAATAGTCACTCAGGATCTGGTTAAATTTTTCAGGATGCTCCATCATGGGGGCATGGCAGCACTTATCAATAAAGCGCAGCGTAGAGTTGGGGATGAGCCGGTTAAACTCATGGGCCACCATTGGGGGGGTAATGGTGTCGTTGAGCCCCCAGATGAGCAGCGTAGGCGCCTTGATGTTGGGAAGCTCCCCAGCCAGGTTGTGCCGCTGAGCCGATTTGGCTATGGACACTATGCGCATGCACTTGGGAATGCTCTTGGTGGTTTCAAACACCTCATCAACATACTCCTTGGTAGCTGTTTTTGGATCGTAAAACGTGTATTCCACACGCTCCTTGATATACTCATAGCTGCCCCGCTTGGGGTAGGAGCCGCCCATGGCATTCTCAAACAGGCCCGAGCTGCCGGTAAGCACCAGCCGCTCTACCTTATCGGGATGGGCCAGGGTATAGAGCAGGGCTATGTGCCCGCCCAGGGAATTGCCCATCACCGTCATGCGCTCCAGCTTAAAATGCTTTACAAAGGCTTCCAGGTGCAGCTGCAGGCCCTCCAGGTCGGCCTTGCGAATGGGCATCTCGTAAATAGGCAGCATGGGAATCACCACCCGGTACTCGCCTTTAAAACGATTTACAACACTTTCCCAGTTGCTCAGCGCCCCAAAAAGGCCGTGCAGGAGCAGCAGCACCTTTCCCTGGCCTTCGTCGATATACTGGAAATCTCCTTCCTCTTTTACAGATAACTTCATGTGTCTTGAATTTGCGAATGGCCCTCTCTGTGCGGGCCGGCAAGATGATTAAAACTAAGCCAATTTTTTAACAATGCCAACCCACCTTCTGTTAGAATGGCCTCCGGATGAAACTGCACCCCCCGGATGGGCAGGCTGCGGTGACGCAGGGCCATCAGCTCTCCAGAGGCGGTTTCGGCTATGGATTCCAGGGAGGGCGGCAGCTGGCGCAACAGCAACGAATGGTAGCGCACCACCTGCAGCTGGCGGGGCAGGCCGGCAAAGATAGGGTCCGGCTGGCAGACTATGGAAGAAATTTTGCCATGCATGGGCCGGGCCGCCTTGTGCAGCTCGGCGCCAAAGTACTCCCCCAGGGCCTGGTGCCCCAGGCAAACGCCCAGCACCGGTACTTTATCATGATACTGGTGAATCACTTCCATGAGGCAGCCTGCTTTGGCCGGCGTTTGCGGGCCGGGCGAGAGGATCAGGCCCGTAAAGGGGATCTTTTTGATCTCGCTCAGCGGCTGGTCGTTCTGTACTACCCGGCAGTCGGCCCCCAGGCGGTGCAGGTAGTCGGCCAGGTTCCAGGTAAAGGAATCGAAATTGTCCAGCAGCAGCACCATAACCCTTAGTCGGCAGAAGAGGGGGTAAAGAACCTGCGGGCCACCGGCAGCGCCTGCCCGATCAGGTCAAAGAAGGCCGGCGCCAGGGGGGCCAGCAGATCATAGAACCAGGATTGGGTGAGCATGCCGCCCGGCCTGGCCAGCTCCATGGTAGAGGCTACCCAAAACAGTACGCTGATGCCCAGGGCCCATTTCAGCACCCCCAGCACAGCGCCCAGCATGCTGTCTACAATGCCCAGAAAGGTAAGGTGCAGGGCTTTGCTTACCACACGCCCCATCAGGTTAATGCCCACCACCACCAGCACAAACAGAATAAAGAAGGCCACATAGGGCACAATGCTCTCGTGGATGTCTACATGCTGGCCCAGCCAGTCGATGCTCCACTGTAGCATCTTTAAGCCTACTACTATGCCCAGCACAAAGGCGATGATGCCAAATACCTCCAGCAGCAGCCCTTTGCTAAAGCCGCTTACTGCCCCCCAGATGAGCAAAAGTACAATGATCAGGTCGAGAGCGTTCAACTACCTTAGCCCATTTGGTTGAGAAGGCTTTTTACCATATCGGCCAGGGCTTTGCCATCGGCCTTGCCGGCCATGGATTTACTGGCGGCCCCCATGACCTTGCCCATATCCTTGGCGCCGGTAGCCCCAACCTGGTCAATGATCTTCTGCAGCTCGGCCCGCATCTCTTCTTCGCTAAGGGGCTTGGGCAGGTAGCGCTCTATCACGCGCAGCTCGGCCGCTTCTTTTTCGGCCAGATCGGTGCGGCCCTGCTCCTGATAAATGGAGAGCGCTTCCCGGCGCTGGTTGGCCGCTTTGGTGAGCAGCTTCAGCTCAGTTTCGGGCAGCATGGCGCCATCATGGCCTTTTTCGGTCTCGGCCAGCAGAATCAGGGATTTTATGCTGCGCAGGGCCCGCAGCTCGTCCTTGTCTTTGGAGCGCATGGCCGTTTTGATATCTTCTTCGATCTGGAGCTTCAGTGACATAAAAAGTTCGGTTTAACCCTAAAAAAACGTACTTTCGCAGCAAAGGTAGGGATTTCCGGCGGATACCGAAACCTTCCCTACGCAATACCCCCTGAATATGACCAAGCTGAGCGTTAATATCAACAAAATAGCCACCCTGCGCAACTCCAGAGGCGGAAACCGGCCCGATGTGGTGCAGGTAGCCCGCGACTGCGAGCGCTTTGGCGCCCAGGGCATTACCGTGCACCCCCGGCCTGATGAGCGCCACATCCGCTACAGCGATGTGCTGGCCCTGAAGGAGGTAGTGCAGACCGAATTCAACATAGAGGGCTACCCCGACCAGCGCTACATGGACCTGATCGAGAAGGTACGCCCGGCCCAGGCTACCCTGGTGCCCGATCCGCCCCATGTGCTTACCTCCAATGCCGGCTGGGACACCCACGCCAACCGCCAGTTTCTGCAGGAGATCCTGCAGACGCTGAAGGGCTGGGGCGTACGCACCTCCATCTTTGTGAATCCCGATGAAAAAATGGTAGAAGGCGCCGCCCAGTGCGGTACCGACCGCATTGAGCTCTATACCGAAGCCTATGCCACCGGATACCACCAAAACCGGCATGAGGCCGTAAAGCCCTATACCAACGCTGCCTATGCCGCCAAAGCACTGGGCCTGGGCCTGAATGCGGGCCACGACCTGGACCTGGACAACCTGGCCTTCCTTAAACAGGCCATCCCCTACCTGGAGGAGGTTTCCATCGGCCATGCCCTCATCAGTGATGCCCTTTACCTGGGCCTGGAAGAGACCATCCGGCGGTATCTGGCGCAGCTGAAGGATTGAGAACAGAAGGGGGAGGAAAGAAGTTAGAGGAAAGAAGCAAGAAGTAAGAATAGCGTCCTTTTTCAGTCTGGCCCCTGCTCCCAACCTCCTATTTCTTACTTCTTGCTTCTTTCTTCTTGCTTCTTTCTTCTAACATCTAACTTCTAAACATGACCCTTTATTACCGCGAAACCGGCCAGGGCCAGCCCCTTATTATCCTCCACGGGCTTTTTGGCGCAGGCGATAACTGGCTGAGCGTGGCCCGCCTGCTGGAAGAGGAGTACCGGGTAATCCTGCCCGATGCCCGCAACCACGGCCAGTCGCCGCACGATGCCGAGTTTACCTACAGCGCCATGGCCTCTGATCTGGTAGAACTGCTGGACGAGCTGGGCCTGCCCGACGCCATTTTTGTAGGCCACTCCATGGGGGGTAAAGCGGTGATGAACCTGGCGGTAAGCCATCCCGGGCGGGTACGCCAGCTGGTGGTGGTCGATATTGCCCCGCGCTTTTATCCGGTACACCACCAGACCATTCTACAGGCTTTTTCGGCGATTGATCTGCAGCAGCTCAAAAGCCGCAAGGAAGCCGATGAGGCCATGGCCGTCTACATCCGGGATGTGGGCACCCGGCAGTTTCTGCTCAAGAACCTGACCCGCTCCGAGGGCGGCCAGGGCTTTGAATGGAAAATAAACCTGCCCGTAATCCGAGAAAAAATTGAAAATGTAGGGGAGCCCCTGCCGGAAGGCGCTATCTTTGACAAACCTACCCTATTTATAGGGGGGGCCAATTCTGATTATATCCGTACCGAAGACGAAGGCCTGATCCGGCAGCATTTTCCGCAGGCAAAAGTGGTGAGCATAGCCGGCGCCGGCCACTGGGTGCATGCCGAAAAGCCGCAGGAAGTAGTGGCGGCCATGAAGGGGTTTTTCAGCGAAAACGCATGATCAGCCAGAGCACCAGCGACAGCAGCAGGCTCAGGACAAGGCTGGTGGCCAGCGGAAAATAAAGGGTAAACCCCTTTTTCTTCACTACAAAATCGCCGGGCAGGTGGCCGCCAAAGGGAAGCCGGTCAAAAAAGTAGAGAACCACTCCCGCCAGCAGCAGCAAGCCGCCCATAATCATCAGAAGTTTGGCAAGTTGAGTATACATATCTAATACCTTATACGAGCAGCCTCCATGCAAACACCCAAAAAGGGAAAACTTTTTCTACTGCCTACCCCCCTGGCCGACGATACAGCCGCCGCCGTGCTGCCCGCACAGGCAATGGAGCTCTTTAAAAGCTTGCGCCATTACCTCTGTGAAGAGGCCCGTACCTCGCGCCGCTTTCTGAGCAGCCTGCGCCTGGGCCTTACCATAGAAGAGCTGTCCATAGAGGAACTCAACAAAGATACTCCCGACCACCAGGTGCCGCACCTGCTGCAACCCTTGCTGGACGGGCACGATATGGGCATTCTGTCCGAGGCCGGCTGCCCCGGCGTGGCCGATCCCGGCGCCCGTGCCGTAGCCCAGGCACATGAAAAAGGCATACAGGTGGTGCCCGTGGTAGGCCCCTCCTCCATTCTGCTGGCCCTGATGGCCTCCGGCCTGGATGGGCAAAACTTTGCCTTCAGGGGGTACCTGCCGGTGCGCAACCCCGAGCGCAGCCATGCCATCAAAAGCCTGGAGAAGGGGGTACGCAGCGGCCAGACCCAGCTCTTTATGGAAACTCCCTACCGCAACAACCCCCTGCTGAAGGACCTGATGGCCCATTGCCAGCCCGAAACCATGCTGTGCGTGGCTGCTAATCTTACGGGAGCAGATGAGTTTATACAGACCCGCTCCATCAAACAATGGAAGCAGCAACTGCCTGATCTTCACAAGCAACCCGCAATTTTCATCCTGGGCAATACCCCCTCCTATAAAAAATCCGGCAATAGTTGAGAATTGCACCAGCTTTCTTCAAATTTGCGATTCACCCCCTGCGGGACTAGTACACGAGTTTAACCGAATCATATACCATGTCATATTTATTTACCTCCGAGTCTGTCTCGGAAGGCCACCCGGACAAGATCGCTGACCAGATCTCCGATGCCATACTGGACGCCATGCTGGCCCAGGACCCCGACTCCCGCGTGGCCTGCGAAACCTTTGTAACTACGGGTCTGGTAGTGGTAGGCGGCGAGGTAACCACCAAGGCCTATGTAGAAATTCCGGAAGTGGTACGCGAAACCATCAAGCGCATTGGCTACACCAAGGATGATTATAAGTTCGATGCCGAATCCTGCGGCGTAATGGTAACGCTGCACTCCCAGTCGCCCGACATTGCGCAGGGAGTAGACGAGGGCTCCAACAAAGAACAGGGTGCCGGCGACCAGGGCATGATGTTTGGCTACGCCACCACCGAAACCCCGGAGTACATGCCCATGGCCCTTGCATTCTCGCACCGCCTGGTGAAGGAGCTGGCCGATATCCGCAAGCAAAACCCCGGCCTGATGCCTTACCTGCGCCCCGATGCCAAAGCCCAGGTAACCATTGAGTATGACAACAACGACCGCCCCCGCCGGGTGCATACCGTGGTGGTGTCTACCCAGCACGATTCCTTTATCCAGCCCAAAGGCGAGGGCGCTGCCGCCCAGGCCGAAGCCGACCGCCTGATGCTGGAGAAGATCCGCACCGATGTGATCGAGCATGTGGTGAAGAAGGTGATTCCGGCCGAGATGCTGGATGAAAATACCATCTACCACATCAACCCCACCGGCAAGTTTGTGATTGGGGGCCCGCATGGCGATGCCGGCCTCACCGGCCGTAAGATTATTGTGGATACCTACGGGGGCAAGGGTGCCCACGGAGGGGGTGCCTTCTCGGGCAAAGACTCCTCTAAGGTTGACCGCTCGGCGGCCTATGCCGCCCGCCACATTGCCAAGAACCTGGTAGCCGCCGGCATTAGCGAAGAAGCACTGGTGCAGGTAGCCTATGCCATAGGCGTGGCCAAGCCCGTGTCGCTGAATGTGACCACCTATGGCAAAGCCAGGGTAGATATGTCTGATGCCGAGATCAGCCGGGTAGTAAGCCAATTGTTTGACATGCGCCCCAAAGCCATTGTAGAGCGCTTTGGCCTGAAGAATCCCATCTTTAGCCTTACGGCCGCCTACGGCCACATGGGCCGCAATGCCTATACGGATGAAGTAGAGATCAACCGGGTGGATGTAAAGGAGAATGGCAGCGAGCGCCATGAGGTACGCCGCCGGGAAAAAAAGCAGCTGGAGTTTTTCTCCTGGGAGAAACTGGACCACGTAGAGCAGATCAAAAAGGCTTTTGGCTTGTAGGATATAGGTAAGGGGTATCGGGTAGGGGGTACCTGCCTCGCCGGCAGGCTGGTGAGGTACCGTACCGCTGAAATCACCTTTGCCTAAAACACGTTCAAAATCCTTATAAAAAGAGAGGCCGCCCTGTTTCCGGGGCGGCCTCTCTTTTATGTAGGTAGGAAGGCTGAAAGTGCTTCTGTACCTCACCCACCTGCCGGCGAGGCAGGTACTTCATACCTCTTACCTCATACCTCTTTACGGCTGCTGCGGGTGGGCGGCCTGCTTTTCCTTCAGTTTGCGGATCTGGCGGCGCATGGCTTCTACGCAGGCATCAATGCCTTCTTCAAAGGATTTTGCTTCCTTGTTGGTGAAGAGTGAGCTGCCGGGTACAAATATCTTTAATTCCGTAATGCAGGTTTCTTCTGCCGTATTGGTCTTTTTCAGGTATACATCGCCAGATACTATTCTATCATAAAAGGTCTCAAGCTTATCTACTTTCTTCTGGATGAATTCGTTCAGGCGTTTGTCCTGATCCAGGTCTACATAATTGATGTTCAGTTTCATACTTCCACAAGTTTGGGTTAGTAATTCTATTTATGCTTTAGGGTGCGCCTGCTCAAACACCTTGCGCAGCTTCTCCAGAGAATTATGGGTATATACCTGGGTAGCTGCCAGACTGCTGTGCCCTAAAAGATCTTTAACGGCATTCAAATCGGCCCCTCTGTTGAGCAGGTGCGTAGCAAAAGTATGACGCAAAACATGGGGGCTTTGTTTTTCAGAAGAGGTAAAGCTGCCCAGGTATTTGCGCACCAGCCGGTACACAAACATGGGGTAGGCCTGCTCGCCCTTATCGGTTAAAATGAGGTAGGGATGGTCATCTCCGGCAAAGGCCGTGCTACGGGTGGCCAGGTATGTGCGCATGAGTGCCTGCAGCGGCCGGGCCATGGGAATTACCCGCTCCTTGCTGCGCTTGCCCAGCACCTTAATAACTCCCTCGTGCAGGTTTACATTTTGCACCCGCAGCTGAAGCAGCTCCGAGAGGCGTATGCCGGTGCCATAGAGCAGCTCCAGCACCAGGCGATCGCGCCAGCCCTCGAGGGTATCAGGAAAGGGGATCCCATCCAGCAGACGGTCCATTTCGGCTTCCTGCACAAAATGGGGCAGGCCCTTTTGCACCTTGGGCGCCCGCACCTTAAGGGTAGGATCCTGCTGAATGGCCTCCCGCTTCAGCAGAAACTTGTAATAGGAACGTAAGGTAGCCATTTTGCGGTTTACGCTGCGCGCCGACATGCCCCCCTCTACCAGCGATAGCACCCAGGAGCGAATGTTCTGATGGGTGGCCGCCGCAGGGTCCTGCAGGGCAAAGGTCTGGTCCAGAAAGGCTTGGTACTGGGCCAGGTCGGCCTGGTAGGCAGTAAGGGTATGGGCGCTGTAGCGGCGCTCGTAGGCCAGGTATCGGAGAAAATTTTCGGTCATGCGGCTGTGCATGTGTGCAGGACCAACTTAATCAATTTAAACAGAAAAAGCCCGCAAAAGCGGGCTCTTTTATTTGCTGGCGGCTATAGAATTATAGCTGCTCCAGTTGTTGCATTTGCTGGCGATAGGCCGCACGGATCCGTTCGCTACGGCGGGCAATCGAAGGTTTCTCGAAATGCGTGCGGGCACGCAGCTCTTTGAGCACACCTGTACGCTCGAATTTCTTCTTGAAACGCTTAAGCGCTCTGTCGATCGATTCGTTATCGTTGATGTTGATGACGATCATGCTTGAAACACCTCCTTTCGCAGTCAAAGTGCGCAAAAGTAGATTTTTCAAAAATGATTCGCAAGCGGGAAAGCTACAGGCGATAAAATAAAGGCTCACAGCGGGTGTGAGCGCTCAGCCGTCTACTACTGCTGCTCCTGCTGCTGCATCTTCTGGCGATAGGCAGCTTTGATCTTTTCGGTGCGGCGGGCCACAGAAGGCTTCTCAAAGTACTGGCGGGCACGCAGTTCGGTAAGCGTACCGGCTCTTTGAGATTTTTTCTTCAGTCTTCTCAGCGCTCTGTCGATCGATTCGTTTTCTTTTACATTTACTATTAGCATACCCACTATACGTTAGCGTTACAATGAATTTTTTCAGGGCACAAAGATAGCCCCATCCTTTAGATAAGCCTAATTATTTCGGAACAGTTCCGAAATTTTCTAGAAAAAGAGCCCATTTTAGGCCTCTCCGTTCCGGAAACGCCTAAAATGGGCCTGAAATTTTTACAAAAAGGGGGCGCCTATTTCAGCAACTGGCGGAAAATAACCAGTTTCTGGATCTCGGACGTACCCTCCCCGATGGTGCACAGCTTGGAGTCGCGGTAGTGCTTCTCTACCGGATAATCCTTGGTGTAGCCGTAGCCGCCAAAAATCTGCACTGCTTCCGTAGAAAGCTCCACGGCTACTTCGGAGGCAAAATACTTGGCCATGGCCGATTCTTTGGTTACCGGCTTGTTCTCGTTCTTCAGCGCTGCCGCCTGAAAGGTAAGCAGCGTAGCGGCCTCCAGCTTGGTGGCCATATCGGCCAGCTTAAAGGCAATGCCCTGAAAACTGGAAATGGGCTGGTTAAACTGCTGCCGCTCTTTGGAGTAGGCCACAGAGGCCTCCAGCGCCCCCTTGGCAATGCCCAGGCTTAGGGCTGCAATGGAAATGCGGCCGCCATCCAGGATCTTCATGGCCTGGATAAAACCTTCGCCTAGCTCGCCCAGCACATTTTCTTTGGGCACTTTGCAGTCTTCAAAAATAAGCTCGGTGGTTTCTGAGGCGCGCATGCCCAGCTTGTCTTCCTTGCGGCCGGCACTAAAGCCGGGGGTGCCTTTTTCAATCACAAAGGCTGTCATGCCGCGGGAATCACCCACCTCACCAGTACGCACGATCACCACGGCCACCTGTCCGGATTTGCCGTGGGTAATAAAGTTCTTGGCACCGTTAATAAGATAATGGTCGCCCATATCCTTGGCCACGGTTCTCATATTGCCAGCGTCAGAGCCGGTATTGGGCTCGGTAAGGCCCCAGGCGCCAATCCATTCGCCGGTAGCCAGCTTGGGCAAATAGCGCCGCTTTTGCTCTTCGCTGCCAAACATTAGAATGTGGTTGGTGCACAACGAATTGTGAGCTGCCATAGACAGACCGATAGCGCCGTCAAATTTAGACAACTCCATGAGCGCAGTTACGTATTCAAAATAGCCGAAGCCAGAACCGCCGTATTCGTGTGGCACCAGCACCCCCATTAGGCCCAATTCGCCCATTTTGCGAAAAAGCTCAACCGGAAAGTGCTGTTGATCGTCCCACTCCCGGCGATAAGGCTCAATTTCCCGGCGCGCAAAGTCGTTGATCATGTCAACAATCATGCGCTGATTTTCGTTGTAGTCGAAGTTCATGCCGGCCTGAGCCGCTTGGTGAAAAATAGTTTCTTCTGTCATCTTGCTAAAGTAAGAAAATAGCAGCAATTGGCAAACTAACATTCGTTCGTACCGTAAAAAGGAAACTCAACCCTTAGAACATAAAAATTTTGGTTTTATCGTTCAGAATCTGATAGCTTTGTAACAAAGCTTGCTTAAATAGTATTTAACCGCTTTTATTTTTTAATCAACCAATAAAATAATCCGCTGATTTATGAGAATTGCAGTAGTTGGCACAGGCTATGTTGGCCTAGTAACCGGAACTTGCTTTGCCGAAACCGGCAACCACGTAACCTGCGTAGACATTGACGAGCGCAAGGTAAACAAGCTCCGCAGTGGTAAGATCACCATTTATGAGCCAGGCCTGGATGTGCTCTTTGAGCGCAACATCAAACAAAAGCGTCTGGAATTTACCACCGATCTGGCCGAAGGCATCAAAGGCGCGGAGATCATCTTCCTTGCCCTGCCAACCCCTCCCGGCGAAGACGGCTCTGCCGACCTTAAATATATCCTGAAAGTGGCCGACGATCTGGGCCCCCTGCTGGATAAATACACCATTATTGTAGATAAGAGCACCGTGCCCGTTGGTACGGCCGAAAAAGTGCGGGACCGCATTGCTGCCAATGCTACTGTAGAGTTCGATGTGGTATCCAACCCCGAGTTCCTACGCGAAGGTGTGGCCGTGGAAGACTTCATGAAGCCCGACCGTGTGGTGATTGGCACCGAGTCTGCCAAGGCCCGCAAGAAAATGGAGCAGCTGTATGCGCCGCTGGTACGCCAGGGCAACCCGGTGATCTTTATGGACGAGCGCTCTGCCGAGCTCACCAAGTATGCGGCCAACTCCTTCCTGGCCACCAAGATCACCTTCATGAACGAGATTGCCAACCTGTGCGAACTGCTGGGCGCCGATGTAGACGCCGTACGCCGTGGTGTGGGTACCGACAGCCGCATTGGCAAGCGCTTCCTGTTTGCCGGTATTGGCTATGGCGGTAGCTGCTTCCCCAAAGATGTGCAGGCCCTGGCCCGCTCTTCTGATGATGTCAACTACGACTTCAAGATCCTGGATGCGGTAATGGATGTAAACCAGCAGCAGAAAACCAAGCTGATCCCGCAGGTGAAGGAGTATTTTGATGGCGACCTTGCCGGCAAAACCATTGCCATCTGGGGTCTGTCCTTTAAGCCCTATACCGACGATATCCGCGAAGCACCAGCCCTGTATAATATAGAGGAGCTGCTGGCTGCCGGCGCCAAGGTGAAAGCCTACGATCCGGAAGGCATGGAAAATGTGCGCGAGATCATGGGCGACCGCATTTCAATGTGCGAGAACATGTATGATTGCATTGATGGCTGCGATGCCCTGATGATCATGACCGAGTGGCCGGTATTCCGCACCCCTGAGTTTGATCAGCTGAGCGAAAAACTGAGCAACAAGGTGATTTTTGACGGCCGTAACCTCTACGAGCCTGAGCAAATGAAAGAACTGGGCTATACTTATGTAAGCATAGGTCGCCAAACGGTTAATCCAAAAGTAAAAAAAGCAGTACATGCCTAAGGAAAAAGTTTTAGTGACCGGAGGTGCGGGTTTTTTGGGCTCGCACCTCTGTGATCGCTTCATCAAGGAAGGCTATCATGTGATTGCCATGGACAACCTCATCACAGGCTCCATGGAAAACATTGAGCACCTGATGGGCCATCCCGATTTTGAGTACTACCACTGCGATGTGAGCAAGTTTGTACATGTGCCCGGTGAGCTCAAGTACATTCTGCACTTTGCCTCTCCGGCCAGCCCAATTGATTACCTGAAGATGCCCATTCAGACCCTGAAGGTGGGCTCACTGGGTACGCATAACCTGCTGGGCCTGGCCAAGGCCAAAGGCGCCCGCATGCTCATTGCCTCTACCTCGGAGGTATACGGCGATCCGCTGGAGCACCCGCAGAAAGAAACCTACTGGGGCAATGTAAACCCGGTGGGCCCGCGTGGGGTGTATGACGAAGCCAAGCGCTTTCAGGAAGCCATGACCATGGCCTACCATACCTACCATGGCCTGGAAACCCGCATTGTGCGCATCTTTAACACCTATGGTCCGCGCATGCGCCTGGATGATGGCCGCGTGCTGCCTGCCTTTGTAAGCCAGGCCCTGCGGGGCGAGGACCTCACCGTATTTGGCGATGGCACCCAAACCCGCTCCTTCTGCTATGTAGATGACCTGGTAGAAGGCATTTACCGCCTGCTGCTGAGCGACTACGCCTATCCGGTTAACATTGGCAACCCCTCGGAGATCACCATAGGCGAGTTTGCCGAGGAGATCATTCGCCTGACGGGTACCGATCAGAAGGTGATCTACAAGCCGCTGCCGCAGGACGATCCCAAGCAGCGCCAGCCGGATATTTCCGTAGCGCGCGAGGTGCTGGGCTGGGAGCCCAAGTACAGCCGTGCCGAAGGCCTGCAACCCACCCTTGAATATTTTAAGAAAAAGGTATTACAGAAGCCTCAGCTGAATGAAGCCTAAGATCCTTGTAACCGGCGGCGCCGGCTATATAGGCTCACACACAGCCGTAGCACTTGCTGCGGCTGGGTATGAGCCTATTTTGGTTGATAACTTTGCCAACTCATCGGAAAAAGTGCTGCAGGGCCTGGCCCAGATCCTGCAGTACAAGCCCGCCTTTTATGAGGCCGATTGTACCGACCGCTCCGCTATGGAGGCCATCTTTCAAAAAGAAAGCAACCTTAAGGGGGTAATTCACTTTGCCGCCTACAAAGCCGTGGGCGAGTCGGTGGCCGAGCCCCTCAAGTACTACCACAACAACCTGGATTCGCTGCTGGTGCTGCTGGACCTGATGCAGCAGTACGGGGTAGCCGAGCTGGTCTTTTCCTCTTCATGCACCGTCTACGGCCAGCCCGATGCGCTGCCCGTTACCGAGCAAAGCCCCATCAAACCGGCCAATTCACCCTATGGACGCACCAAGCAGATCTGCGAGGATATTCTGCAGGATGCGGTAAGCAGTGGCCGCAAGTTAAAAGCGGTAGCCCTGCGCTACTTTAATCCTGTAGGCGCTCACCCCAGCGCCCTCATTGGCGAGCTGCCCAATGGGGTGCCCAACAACCTGATCCCCTTTGTGACCCAGACCGCCGCCGGCCTGCGCCAAAAGCTTACGGTATTTGGCGAGGATTACAACACCCCTGACGGCACCTGCGTGCGGGACTATATTCATGTGATGGACCTGGCCGATGCCCACATCAGAGCCTTTGAGTATCTGCGGGATACAGCAGAAAACTCCTTTTATGATGTGGTGAATGTAGGCACCGGGCAGGGCAATACGGTTTTAGAAGTAATTCGTACCTTTGAGGCTGTAAGCGGCCAGTCGCTCAACTATCAGATAGGCCCCCGCCGCCCCGGCGATGTGGAAAAGGTATGGGCCGATGTAGGCAAAGCCAACAAGGTACTTGGCTGGCAGACCCAACACTCGCTGGAAGATGCCCTGCGGGACTCCTGGCGCTGGCAGCAAAAGATAACAGCTGAACAGAAAAATGGATAAGCACATCCTCATTACCGGCGGCGCCGGCTTTATAGGGTCCCATGTGGTGCGCCTGTTTGTGACCAGGTATCCCCGGTACCGCATCATCAACCTGGATGCCCTTACCTATGCGGGCAACCTGGAGAATCTCAAAGACATTGAAGAGCGGGAAAATTACCAGTTTGTAAAGGCCGATATCTGCGATGCCGGAGAGATGAACCGGATCTTTGCGGAATATGGGATTACCGATGTTATTCACCTGGCGGCCGAATCGCATGTAGACCGCTCCATTGCCGACCCCATGGCCTTTATCATGACCAATGTGGTAGGCACGGTTAACCTGCTGAATGCCGCCCGCATGGCCTGGCAGGGCGAATATGAGAAGCACCGCTTTTATCATGTAAGCACCGATGAGGTGTACGGCTCCCTGCACGATGGCGGCTATTTTGTAGAGACCACCCCTTACGATCCGCAGTCGCCCTACTCGGCCTCCAAGGCTTCATCCGACCATTTTGTGCGGGCCTATGCCAATACGTACGGCATGCAAACGGTGATCAGCAACTGCTCCAACAACTATGGGCCAAATCACTTCCCGGAAAAGCTCATTCCCCTCTGCATCCACAACATCAAAAGCAATAAACCCCTGCCCATTTACGGCAAGGGCGAAAATGTGCGGGATTGGCTCTATGTGGTAGACCACGCCCGGGCCATTGATGTGGTATTCCACAAAGGGGCCAGCGGCGAAACCTACAACATTGGCGGCTTCAACGAGTGGAAGAATATTGACATTGTACGCCTGCTCTGCCAGGTAATGGACCGCAAGCTGGGCCGCCCCGAAGGGGAGTCCGAAAAGCTCATCACCTTTGTAAAAGACCGGGCCGGCCATGACCTGCGCTACGCCATCGATGCCAGCAAGATCATGCATGAACTGGGCTGGCAGCCCTCCCTGCAGTTTGAAGAGGGCATTGAAAAAACCGTAGACTGGTACCTGCAAAATGAGGAGTGGCTCACCCACGTAACCTCCGGCAGCTATCAGGATTATTACAGCCAGCAGTACGAGGGGAGAGGTTAGAGGTTAGAGGTTAGAAGCTAGAAGATAGAAGCTAGAAGATAGAAGGGTCTGGTGGGGAGAAACCATCAGGCCTTTTTCATTTATAACCAAAAATGCCCAATTTGTGTCTATAGGCTAGAATAGGCCGCCAGTGGAGCTAAGATCCATTGTTCAATGTTCATTGTTCATTGTTCATTGTTCAATGTTCATTGTCTAACTTCTAACTTCTATCCTCTAACCTCTTCAAAACCATGAAGCTTATTCTGCAAACCGACGTAAACCAACCCCTCCGCCAGGTTGCAGCAGGCTTTGGTGAACCGCTGCTCCGGGCCCTGGCACCCCCTTTCCCCAGGCTTAAGCTGCTGCGCTACGATGGCAACAAACTTGGTAATATCGTTATCTTCGAGCTGCACTTTGGCATAACAAAGCAGCGCTGGATCAGCGAGATCATTGCCGATGGCGAAAGCCAACAGGAGTGGTACTTTGTGGATGAAGGCCGGGAGCTGCCCAAGCCCCTTACCTACTGGCGCCACCGCCACCGTCTGCTGGCCCTGCCGGAAGGGGGTACCCGCATTGTGGATGATATCACCTACTCTAGCGGCAACAGCCTGCTAAACCTGATTCTTTACCCGGCCCTACTGGCGCAATTCCTGTACCGCAAACCGGTGTATAAGAAGTTTTTTGCCTAGCGTTTTTTCTATCCGTGATTATTAACCCCTCTTAACCCCATCCCCTATGTGGCAGGAACAAAACAACCAACTTACCCGCAGCTTCGAATTCAGCGATTTTTCCGAAGCCTGGGCCTTTATGAACCGTGTGGCCCTGCTGGCTGAGAAAATGGACCATCACCCCAACTGGAGCAATGTGTACAACAAAGTAGAGATTGCCCTTACCAGCCATGATGCCGGTAACACCATCACCGAGCGCGACCACAAGCTGGCCATGGCCATCGACAAGCTGCTGGCCTAAGCCTGCGTCCGTCGTGGCCCGACTCCCAGTCGTGCCACGACTCAACTATCCCTGGAGGTGATGGCGTAAACGAGTGGTGGCACGACTTGGCGTCGTGCCACCACCTGGCTCCTGGCACTATCTTCCCCCTTTCCCCTGACAATTTTCCAGCTCCACTCCTAAACACCCCTGCTATATACAGGTTGCTCTTAATTGCGTACCTTTGATCCCATGCAGGAAAAAACCGCCCTCTACCTGGTCCCTACCCCCATCGGCAATCTGGAAGACATTACCCAGCGCGCCCTGCGCATTCTGGGCGAGGTGGATCTGATCCTGGCCGAAGATACCCGCACCTCGGGCAAACTGCTGAAGCATTACGAGATCCGCAAGCCGCTGCAAAGCTATCACGCTCACAATGAGCACGGGCAGGTAGAGCGCCTGGTGGAGAAGATGAAAGGGGGCACTGTTATGGCGCTGGTCACTGATGCCGGCACCCCGGCCATTTCCGATCCCGGCTTTCTGCTGGTGCGCGCCTGCATTGCGGCCGAGCTGCGGGTAGAGTGCCTGCCCGGCGCCACGGCCTTTGTACCCGCCCTGGTCAATAGCGGGCTGCCGGCCGATAAGTTTGTGTTTGAAGGCTTTCTGCCCCAGAAAAAGGGGCGCCAGACCCGCCTGCAGGAACTGGCCAGGGAAGAGCGAACGTTTATCCTGTACGAATCCCCGCACCGGCTCGTTAAAGCCCTGCAGCAGCTGGCCGAACATCTGGGCCCCGAGCGCCGCGCCTGCGTAAGCCGGGAGCTTAGCAAGCTGTTTGAAGAAAACCGGCGCGGAACCCTAACCGAACTCTATGAACACTACAACGAGCACCCTCCCAAAGGAGAAATTGTCCTGGTGGTGGAGGGCAAAAAATAGCCGCTGGTTTCTGCCGGGCCTGGCGGCCACCAGCGTATTGCTGTTCTGGCTAAGCTGGCCGGTATTGCCGTTTGCACCCCTGCTCTTCGCTGCTTTTGTGCCCCTGCTGCTCATGGAACAGCACATTGGCCAGGGGGGGTATAAAAAGCCGGGTCGCCTCCTGGCCGGCTGGTGGTATCTGGCCCTGCTGGGCTGGAATGGCGCCACCACCTGGTGGGTGATCAACTCTACCCTGATAGGGGGCGTCTTTGCCAACCTGGCCAATGCAGGCCTGATGCTTATTCCCCTCTTCCTGTTCCGCTATACCAAACAGCGTACAGGCCCCTGGCTGGGCTACCTGAGCTTTATTCTCTACTGGATCACCTTTGAGCACATACACCTGAGCTGGGACCTGAGCTGGCCCTGGCTTACGCTGGGCAATGCCTTTGCCATGCATCCCGAGTGGGTGCAGTGGTATGAGTGGACCGGTGTCTTTGGCGGCAGCCTCTGGGTGCTGCTGGGCAATGTGCTTATCTTTCTTCTGTTCTTCTACCGGCAGGAAGCGCCCCGCTTTTCGGCCAAAAACCTGCTTCCCATACTGCTCTGGATTCTGCTGCCCATTGCCGCCGGCTATATCCGCTACTGGGGCTATGAAGAGAAGGGCATTGAGCAGGAAATTGTGATCCTGCAGCCCAACATCGACCCCTTTACCGAAAAATTTGCCGGCTCAGAGAATTTCATCCCCTATGAGGAGCAGGTGCGCCGCTTTATGCAAAGCAGCCAGACGCAGCTTACCCCCTCAACCGATTTTCTGCTCTGGCCCGAAACCGCCATCGACCAGGCCTTTGACGAAGCCTACCTGCACCAGCAACCCATTATCCGGGAGATCAAAGCCTTTACCCGCCAGTACCCCAAGCTATCGCTGCTCACCGGCATTACCTCCTACGGCATGTATGCCAATGCACAGGTAGCCCCCCCTACGGCCCGCTTCCGGGATGGTATCGGCTATTTTGATGTGTTCAACACTGCCTATTTTGTAAGCGAGCAACTGGACTCTACTTATCACAAAAGCAAGCTGGTGCCGGGCGTAGAGATCATGCCCTATCCGCAGGCCCTTAGCTGGCTGTCTGAAACACTCTTTAACCTGGGCGGCTCCTCTGGGGGCTTTGGCCGGCAGGAGGAGCGCACCGTTTTTTATGACAGCGAGGGAATCGGCATTTCGCCCTCCATCTGCTACGAATCGGTCTATGGTGATTTTATGGCCGAGTTTGTGCGCAACGGGGCCAACTACATCTTCATTATCACCAATGATGGCTGGTGGGGCAATACCGCCGGCCACAGGCAGCACTTCCACTATGCCCGCCTGCGGGCTATCGAGAACCGGCGCAGCATAGCCCGCTGTGCCAATACGGGCATTTCGGGCTTTATGAACCAGCGGGGCGATGTGCTGCAGGCTACCCCCTATTGGGAGCCGGCCGTAATCCGGGGCAGCATCCGGGCCAACGAGCAGCTCACTTTCTATGCCCGCTACGGCGATTACCTGGCCCGCACCGCCGCCTGGATTGCCGCCTTTGTACTTATTGCCGCCTTTGTGCGCAAACGGGCCAAGCGATAGTGGCGTGGGACTAAAAGAGGGATAGCGTCCCCCAGTGCCCCCAGGTGGTGTTTTCAACACCTGGCATGCAGCCCCACTTGTTAGTGTTCTCACCAACACGCCACTGCTAACTTAACCCCCTTGTTGGTGTTTTCACCAACAAGCCTACATTACCGGATAGATACGCCCCAGAATACCAATTTCACCAGAGAACAAACCCTTTTTTACCCCATCCGCTCCCCCTTTTGAGCACGTACACATGATCAAACCGGAGTATATACTTTTTAGCCCATGAACCCAGAACAGATTCTTCAGCCCACCCTGGACCTGATCAAAGAAACCGGCCTTTTCATTCGCCGGGAGGGCCGCAATTTCGACCGCAGCAAGATTGAACAAAAAGGCCTCAACGACCTGGTTTCCTATGTCGACAAACAGGCCGAAGAGCGGCTGGTAAGCGGCCTGCGCCAGTTGCTGCCGGGCTGCGGCTTTATTGCCGAAGAAGGCACTGCCCAGGCCGCTGATGAAGAATACAAATGGGTGATTGACCCCCTGGACGGCACCACCAACTTTCTGCATGGTCTGCCCCCCCATGCCGTAAGCGTAGGCCTGCTGCAGGGCCGGGAGCTGGTACTTGGCGTGGTCTATGAGGTGATCGGCGATGAGCTCTTCTGGGCCCAGAAGGGGCAGGGCGCCTATTGCAACGGCCAGCGCATTTCCGTATCGCCCATCGACAAACTCTCTGGGGGACTCATGGCCACCGGCTTTCCCTATTATGATTTTGGGATGATGGAGGTATACCTGCAGATCCTCAACGAATTCATGCGCAGCAGCCACGGCCTGCGCCGCCTGGGCTCTGCGGCCGTAGACCTGGTGTATACCGCTATGGGCCGTTTTGAGGGCTTCTATGAATACAACCTCAATGCCTGGGATGTGGCCGCCGGCATCCTGATTGTGCAGGAAGCGGGCGGAACGGTTACTGACTTTAAGGGGGGCTCCGACTACCTCTTCGGCCGGGAGATTATTGCCACCAATGGCCGGGTGCATGCCGAGGTGCTGGAGATTATCCGCAGCCGCTGGCACAAAGGCCAAGGAAAATAAGCCCTCTGCCCAAAAACGTCTGTTGGTAAATTGCCCAGGCAGTGACTATATTGGGCCGCAAACTCCCTACCCATGAGCACCCTGCTGAACAAACTGCGGATAGATCCCTTGGCGCCTTCCCTGCTCCTGAACCTGCCGGCCGAGGCAGTGCCTTACTTTCCCGGCCTGGCCTACCATACCCATCCACAGGAGTCCAGCTACCCCTTTGTGCTGCTGTTTGTACACAGCAGGGCCGAGCTGGAGCAGCTGGCGCCCCGGGCGCTACAGGCCCTGGCCAAAGGGGGCAGCTTCTGGGTAGCTTACCCAAAAAAATCATCCGGCATCAAAACCGATATCAACCGAGATGCCGGTTGGGATGTACTTGTGGCTGCCGGCCTGGGCGCAGTAGCAGCCCTGAGTGTTGACAGCACCTGGAGCGTGCTGCGCTTTAAGCCTGAGGCCGACGTGGCCCGCAAGGGCGCTTACCGCACCAACCAGCCCCTGCCCAGACAAACGGGCCCACGTCAGCTGGAGATCCCCCAGGAGGTACAGCAGCTGCTGGACCAGCATCCTGCCGAAAGCGCCTTCTTCGAAGGTTTGGCCTATACCCACCGTAAGGAGTATGTACACTGGATCACCGAGGCCAAACGTCCCGAGACACGCCAGCGCCGCCTGGAGCAGATGCTTGCCCTGCTGCAGGAAGGCAAAAAAGGGAAATAAGCTCGGAGCTTGTATATTTTTGCACCCTAATACTATTTTTTTGACTTATTTTTTGTATCTTTTCCTTATCCAAGTCTACTTCTAACTCCTCCTTTTGCCAGCTGCCACTCCCCGGGGTTCTGCCACCTTCAGGGAATGCGCGTTCAGGCTTGTTTTGTAGCCTGCTGCCTGCTACGAGCCTGTCAGCTTGCTGATTCTCCCGGCCTTTTCCTGCACCAAAGGGTGCTCTCTATATTTTTCGGGCCTATGAAATCATCGCTTGAATTCACCAAATCGGCGCAGGACAGCGCCTATTTGCGGGAGCTGCAGCAGCTGGTACAGCAAAAAGTAGCAGGCCTGCCCCCACAGCGCTTACAGCTTGCCCGCGTTCGGGCGCTGCTGTTGCCGGCACTGTATTTTCTGCTCTACGCCCTGGCCCTGCTGCTGCGCAACAACCCCCTCTGCTACCTGCTGCTATTTGGAGCCATGGGGGCCTGCCTTGTGCTTATTTTTTAAACCTGGTGCATGAAACGGTGCATAATACCCTGTTTCGGCCTACAAATTTAAATGCAGCATTTCTGTACCTGTTTGATCTGATTGGTGCCAATAGTTATATCTGGAAACGCCGGCACCTGCACCTGCACCATAATTTTCCCAATGTAGCCGGCTGGGATTCTGATATTGAGCAGGCTTCCCTGTTCCGGATCTTTCCCCACGACCCCCATAGATCCATTCACAGGCACCAGCCCCGGCTGCTGTTTTTGCTCTACCCCTTTTATCTGGCCAACTGGCTGCTGGTACGCGATTTTAAAGATTTCTTCAGCAAGCAGCAGGTAATACGAAAGATTACCCGCATCCCCCTGCCCGAGTACGCCAAGCTTTTTTTCTTCAAGGGGCTTTTTCTCACCTATATCCTTGGGGTACCCTTCATGCTGGGAGTGCCGCTGCTTCTGGCAATTGGAGCCTTTCTGCTGCTGCTGCTCACTGCCAATGCGTTTGCCTTATTTGTGCTGCTTACGCCCCACACCAATACCCAGAATGCTTTTCCGCTGCCCGATGCCCGGCATACCCTGCCCCAGAGCTGGCTGCTGCACCAGTTTAGCACCACCAATGATGTAAGCGGCTCTAACTGGTGGTACCGGCATGTGATGGCCAATTTCAACTGCCATCTGGCGCACCATCTGTTTCCGCGCATCCCCTATGTGTATGCCCCGGAAGTGACCCAGGTAATCCGGGAGTTTGCCCGGCAACACCAGCTGCCCTACAGGACCTACCCCCTGCTGCAGGCCCTGCGCTTCCATTATCAGCTTATCTGCCAAAATGCTGTAGGTGCAGCAGATTTTTTAGAAGAAGACATGTAGCCCTCCTTTGCCATGCCCCCTTATCAGTTTGCCGATCTGCACTGCCATCCTACCCTCAAACCCTACGGGCATTCCCGCAGTGCCCCAACAGGCCGCTGGGGGCCTCAGCATGTGTGGTACTACGATCCGCCCGGCCCGCTCACCAAAGCTCTTAACCGCCTCATTGGCCTTACCAAGTTTAGCCAGGCCGATTTTACCAGCCTGGCCAAAGGGGGTGTACGGCTGGCGCTGGTTTCACTATACCCTTTTGAAAAGGGCTTTTTCATCAACGGTGCCTTAAACGGGCCCCTATCCGCCCGCCTGGCCAATCTGGTAACAGGCATTGGCTATACCCGGGTGCGGCAGCTGCAGCGCCACACCAACTACTTTCAGGATCTGGAAGAAGAACGCCACTTTTTACGCAGCAGTTGTAAACACTTTGAGGTAGAGGGTAGGGAGTGGCAGTGGCAGCTGGCCGGCAGCTGGCAGGAGGTGGCGGCGCTTCTGGCACAGGACCGGCACATTTCCGTGGTGCCCACCATCGAGGGGGCACATGTATTCAATACAGGCCTGGCCGCCTACGGCCGCCCCACCTGCGAGGCCGAGGTGCTGCACAACATTGCTGCCGTTAAAGCCTGGGACTATCCTCCTTTCTTCATCACGCTGGCGCATAATTTCAATAACGATCTGTGTGGCCATGCCCGTAGCCTGGAGCGGCTGGGGCCGCTGGTAAATCAGCAGCAGGGACTACATGAGGGCTTTACCCCCCTGGGATACCGGGTGGTTGAGGCGCTGCTGGAGCAAAGCGGGGGCCGGCGCATTCTCATCGATGTAAAACACATGAGCCTGCAGGCGCGCCTGCAGTATTACCAGCTGTTGGAGCACAACTGGGGCGGTGGGGTTCCGGTGGTGGTAAGCCATGGCGGCGTAGTCGGCCGAGCGCTGAAAGCCCCTGCGGCAGCCAGCGCCGGCAGCAGCTTATTTTGTGCAGATGACATCAATTTTTATGATGAGGAGCTGGTGTACATTGCCCGCTCGGGTGGTCGCTTTGCCCTGCAGCTGGATGGCGGGCGGCTGGCCTTGCCTGCCTACATCCGCAAAAGCCTGTTTAGCCGGAAGCGCCCGGAGGGGGTGCTGAAGTCGGCGGCGGTGGTGTGGGCACACCTGCAGTACATTGCAGAGCTGCTGGACCGGCATGGGCTTTTTGGCTGGGGCACTACCACCATTGGCAGCGATTTTGATGGTACCATCAACCCCCTGGAGGGCCTCTGGACAGCCGAGTGCCTGCCGCAACTGGCCAGTGCGCTGAACGTGCATGCCCGGCAGTACCTGAGTGGGTCCAATTCCCTGTGTATGCCGGAAAACAAAGCAATCAGTCCCGACGAGCTTGTGGAGCGCTTTATCTTTACCAATGCGCTGCACTTTCTGCAGGCGCACTTTACTGCAGCACCGGATGCCGGTGAAAGGGCTGTTGCCGGTCAAACAGGTAGCGGTAGGTGGTAAGCAGGCGGCTTTGCTCAGCACCCAGATTGCGGGAGATGTTGAGCATTTTGGGATTGAAATCGCCCTGCCACTGCAGCTCTACTTCTTTGTAGCGGGTCTTTGCCTTGATCACCTTCTCAGCTTCTACGATCATATAATAATCTACTCCGCTCCCCTGAAACTGGGGCACAATGCCGTAGATGATGCCCACAAATCTGGTGCAGACTCCCAGCTGTTTCAGCACCATAAACCGGATTTTAGCCCACCAGCCGAAGCGGCCGTTCAGGTGTTTTACCAGCTGGTTTATGTCCGGAATATTGATCCACATGGCCACCGGCTCCCCTTTGTGGTAGACAAACCAGACCAACCGCCGGTCTAAAATGGGCTTCATAAAAGAAAAAAGTTTGTAGGCCTGCTGCGGCTGCATTTCCTTGTTGCCCTCATGACTGGCCCAGGCCTTGTTATAGACCGTGCAGAAGTCCGCCGCCAGCTGCTTCAGGTTGGCAGTTTTCAGGTAGCGTGCCTCAAAATCGGGATTGGCCGCAAAGCGTGCATGCGCCTCGTAGAATTTTGGCTGCAGCTGGGTGGAGGTGCCGGCCACCGGCAGGCGCCAGCAGATCTGGTTGTAGAAATTCTTGAAGCCATAGGCCTCAAACAGGCGCTGGTAGTAGGGGGGATTGTAGTTCATGGTATAGAGCGGCTCCTGAAAGCCCTCTACCAGCAGGCCCCACCAGCGGTCCCGCTCCCCAAAATTGATGGGGCCATCCATGGCCTGCATGCCCCGCTGCTGCAGCCATTCCCGGGCCGTATTGAAGAGCTGGTTGGCGGCCTCCTGCTGGTCGATGCAGTCGAAAAAGCCAATACCCCCCACCCGCATGCCATCTCCCTTATTCGTATAGCGGGGGTCTACAAAAGCGGCAATACGGCCAATGGGAGTTCCCTGTGGGTTATAGAGCAACCAGCGCAGGGCCTCGCCCCGCCGATAGGCCTTGTTTTTGGCCGGATCGAACACTGCCTTCACATCCGTATCCAGCGGACGGATCCAGTTTGGCTGCTGCCTGTTCAGGGCTACATGCACCTGCAAGAAGTCCTGCTCCAGCAAATGGTCCGTTACCGGCACTACTACATTTCTGGAATAGCTGATTTTTTTGGATTGGGTAGCCTGCATAAAAAGTGAAGTTAAGGGACTAACAACATGCCAGCGTCTAGAGGGTCCGATTCCCCATTAGGGAGGGAAGCAGCGGTTTCAAAGAGGTAAAGATACAGCTTCCGTAAGAAAAACTGAACACCTGCCGGGGCTCCCCCAGCACTTTTCCGCCAGCGGCTTAAAATACCCTGCAGGCGGTTTTCAACTATTCCTGTGGAGCGCTGCAGCAAGGCTGTGTTCACTTCTTCACACAAAAAATATTGGTGAAATTTTCCTCACCTGCCTAAACACTCCCACCCTGCTTCTGTTAGCTTTTTTAAGTGTTGTTAGGGCAACACTAGAACAGACCCTCACTCTTCTGGCGTTGGTTGGCGGATGAATTCGCAACGAATAACAACAGTGGCAAACTTTTTCACAGCGGATATTCCTCTCTGCGGCACCGCTGCTGCTTTGTGCTTTTCTCCGGGAAGCCTCCCTTTCAGAGTTTCCTGTCCGCTCCGGCAGGGCATCCTGCGCAGTCTCGCAATTTTTAGACGAACCATTTTTATACATGAAGAACGCTACTTTTTCAAAACTTCCCCATTACCTGCTCGCCCTGCTGCTCTGTTGCCTGAGCACAGGCAACAGCTGGGCCAATGGCGCCAGGGCAGCCGCTGAAAACAACCAGCCCCCCTCCATTACCCTTTCCGGAGATATAGACCTGCCCCGCTTTGAAATAGGCCAGGAGTATACCATTACAGTACACGTAACCGATCCGGAAAACGACCTGGTAACCCTGGACCTGCTGGTAGACAGCTGGGACATTGTGCCTGGTCCGGGCATTGGTTTTGTTTGGCTTACTAAGGAGGATTTCTCGCCGCAGTTGCCCGTTACCCGCCAGGCCCCCTATACGGTAGATCTTCGCATTACCCCCAAAGACAATCAACATCAGTCCAGCCTGCTATACGTTACGGCCACCGATGAAGGGGGAAACAGCAGTACAGTAGAGGATCATATTTTCATCTGGCATCCACGAGAATTTCTACTGCCTGCCGATACCCTTTACATCTCTGCTGGCCAGCAATATTATTTCCACATCCCCGTCCGAAACTGGGATGGCGGTACGACTACAGCTATCAGCAACACCCTGGACTTTATTTCTCAAGCATATGATGATTTCGGCATGTTGCTCATTACCTCGGATGAGTTTTATATTCCGGAAGAGCAGCACATCGGCATCCATGAGATTCTGCTTACCTATCAAGAGTCCAGCACAAGGATACAGGAGACGCTTTACGTGGTGGTACAGCCCGAGTGCAGCATGGTACGCTGGTATCGGGATGCGGATGGCGATGGATGGGGATCCCGAGCCTTTGAGGCAATCACAACCAGCTGCAATGCACTGGAGGGCTATGTTCGCAACAATGCCGACTGTAACGACTGGGATGCCAGCTTCTACCCCGGAGTAGGCGACTGCCCGGCAGTGGAGAACCAGGCACCTACCATCTCTTTCCGCCGGGATGGTTGGGGAGCCAATCCTTATTACTATCTGATAGGTGAGGAAGCTGTTTTCTATCTGGAAGTAAACGATCCCGACCAGGGCGATCGCATAAGCCTGGAGATGGAAAAAACCGCTACAAAACCCCTGTTTGTAGACGCTACCTTCTCTCCGGAGCTGCCCCACACCGGCGAAGGCCCCTATACAGTAGAGATCCGCTGGACCCCCACCGCCGCCGAAGGCAATTATGAGCATGTGGTTAATGTTACGGCCACCGACCAGCATGGCGCTACCACCGTCTATCATTTATCGCTGGAGCCCTATTTTCCGGCTCAGATCAGCCCGCCTACCGAACCTGTCTACGTGGGGGTAGATGAAGTCTTCAGAATCTATGTTCCCTATCTGGACAATGGGGGCGCTTACCAGCAATTTGCCAAAAGCGAAACCCTTGATGTGTACATAGGTGAAGGCGGCAAGGCCTTTACAGAGGTAGACGAATGGGGCTTTGGCACCTATTGGGTTGATATAGCCAGCTATCAGATACCCAGAACAGAAGATATCGGAACCCATACGGTAACCCTTGAACTCTGGGATGCCATTCCCGAACGGCCCAACACCATTACGGCCCCCATAACCGTTATTGTAGACCCGGATTGTACCAACGAGCTCTGGTACCGCGATGCCGACGGCGATGGCTGGGGAACCGGCGAGCCCATGCACCGGATCTGCAACCAGCTGGAGGGCTTTGCCGATAACAACCTGGACTGCGATGATACCGATGCGGCCGTATATCCCGGTGCGGGAGACTGTGCGGAAATAAATAGAGATCTGGTCTTTGCTATAGACGGCACTCCGGATCGTATGGAAATAGGGCAGGAAAATGTGCTTACCATTACGGCCATCGATCCTGAAGGCCAGGAACTTAGCCTGCGTCTGGTACGGGTGCTGGATACAGATTGGAATGAGGTGCCCATGCTGGAAGGGGCCAGCTTTCACCCAAGCCTGCCCATCAGTGGTGAGGGCAGCCTTCGCACCGAGCTACGCTGGACCCCTACCTATAGCCAGCAGGGATGGCAGGAAATCCATCTGGAGGCTGAAGATGCTGCTGGCAATGTTACCCGCCACGAATTGATCTTGCGGGCCATCACTACGCCTGTGTTCCATGCGCCTGACGAGATAACCGTACCTGTCAATACCTTCTTTACAGCCTATATCCCGGTTAGCGGAGGCGCTGGCGGTACGCTCTGGACAGCTGCCCGGCTGAAGCTCCCCATTGCGGTATCCGAAGCTTCGCCTGGCCTGGAGCTGGTTGGAGAAGTTTCCGACCAATGGCTGGGCACCCATGAGGTTACGCTGGTTGCCGGTATCGATGGCGATGAGCTAACCACCAAAACCCTGCGCATAACGGTTGTAGAAAGCTGTGAACTGCAGCGCTGGTATCCTGATAGGGACGGAGACGGCTATGGCCTGAACCGAAATTACTATTCAATTGACTCCTGCACCCCCATCGAAGGGTATGTGGCAAACAACCAGGACTGTAACGACAGCGATGCCGGCATCCACCCCGGCGCTGCCGAGATCCCCGCTGATGGCATTGACAACAACTGCGATGGCGTGGTAGATGAGGAAATGGACTGCAGCAGCATTGCCGGACTGACGGTCGCCTCCACCTGCTCGGACAATCCCCGCCTGGAGCGGGCCTGGGTGATCTACAACCCCAACCCCTGCCCCATTGAGGTGCGCTATGATTTGCGGCAGTCGGCTGTAGGGGGAACGCTGATTGCCCAGCCGGGCGAAACCTACTTCCAGACCCCCTTCATCGAGCGCAACATGAACATCATGCAGCTGCACTGGCAGGATGAGCGGGGCAAAGAGCAGATGTACCGCTACCGCAAACCGCACAACACCGGCCTGAGGATCTTTACCGTCTGCTCGGATGATCCGCAGAAAGAGCTGCTCTGGCGGGTGCACAACCCCAATCCTTGTCCCTATTATGTAGAGTGGGAGATCCGCGGCAGCAATCAGCGCGGCAGCTACATTGCCCCTCCGGGAGATAGCTACCTGACCACCACCACCATCCCCAATGATCCCAACGTGGCGGTACTCATGTACTACAACTACCACAGCAAGAAGCGCTATTCCCGCCAAGCCTCGGCCTACCGCCAGTGCTCCGGCAAGCAAAACGCTCCGGCCAGCCTAGTGGAGGCAGAAGCCCAGGCTGAGGAAGCACCCCTGGAGCTGGCCACCGAGCTGGCCGTGTATCCGGTACCCTTCCGGGATGTCCTGCAGGTTCGCCATGAGGGCATCCGGGCCGATCAGCCCGTGCGGGTAAGCCTGGTATCGCTTGGGGGAACCACCCTGGAGGTACCTGCCTCGCAGATCCGCCAGTCAGACGGCGCCCTGGAGCTGCACCTGCAGCAACTGCCCCTGGCCGATGGTCTCTACATCCTGCGCCTGGACATAGGGGATGAAAAACCCCTCTATCAGCGCGTGATCCGCCAGCAATAGGCAGAATTACCCTGTCAATCCGTATCAATCCGTAGAAAACCCCGGCCGCTTCTGGTCGGGGTTTTTTCTTTGTACCTGTTTAGATAAACGATTTATTTTCAGCACATTATGATACAGGTTATCAATATATTGAGTACCTTCTAACACACATTACGTGTATCCCTACTTTTACTTTTTTTCTACCATTGGGATAATTACCGGATGTTCCACACCGGGTGCTCCACACCGGGTGCTCCACACTGGGTGCTCCACGCCAGATCTCTGTGGAATAGCCATGACGCCATGCTGGTGCCTGCCAGATGCTGTAGCTGTTTGATGCCTTCTCTCACCTGCTCAGTAAGAGCAAAGGGTACTTTTTACCTCCCATCAGGAGCCACTGTAATACTCCAACTAGTCTATGCGTATCCCATGCCTACCGTTACATTCACCCATCTGCGCAGCTGCACCCTTGTGCTACTCTACTGCCTTTGGAGCAGCTTTTCCGTAGCCAATCCGAGGCTTGCCGCTACTCCTCCCCCGGGTACCAGCGCTGAAAACAGGCCGCCGCTTATCTCCATCAGCGGAGATTCCTTAACACTTTATGAGCCTGGTAAGGAATACCTGTTCATCATCGAAGTAAGTGATCCGGACCCGGGCGACTCCTTTACGCTCAGTCAGCCCTCCTATCATACGCTTGAGGGGGCCCACTTTTCTCCCGCACTGCCCTATACCGGCTCGGGTACGGCTACCATTGAGGTGCGCTGGACGGCTCCGAACGGACCCGCCTATGGCTGGCTAACGGCCGAAGATGAAGCAGGGGCGAGCGGCCATGCAGAACTCGATCTCTGGGGTGGGTATCCTCCGCAATTTCACCCGCCTTCAGAGCCGATCCGCGTGGGCGTAGGCCAGGATTTTTTGTACATGATCGAGCTCACTGCCGATCAGCTGAACCAAACGTACCCCTGCAGCGAAACACTGCCCATAAGCTGTGAACGGGGACTTGGGCTGGTACTTTACCCCGATGCCTCTGTACTCACCACAGCCTACCTGGGGCTACATGAAGTACGCTTAACTGCTGAACACAATAGTGGCCTGGTGGTTGAAGACAAGCTGTATATCCTGGTAGATCCCGACTGTACCAACCAAACCCTTTATCGGGATAAGGACGGAGACGGCTATGGAGATTCCTCCCTGGTAGCCCTGGCCTGTGCTCCCCTGGAAGGCTATGTGGCTCAGGCTGGCGACTGTGATGATGAGAATCCCGACATCAACCCGGGAGCTACCGATTATCCCTGGCCCTTCGATGACTATGACTCAGACTGCGATGGCCAGGACCCAGGCTTTGATGCCGATGGCGACGGCGTTAACGATGTGTGGGACAATTGCCCCAATACCCCCAACCCCGATCAGTACGATCAGGATTTTGACCGCCAGGGAGATGCCTGCGACTGGGACATCGATGGCGATGGCTGGGCCAATGAGGAGGACTGTGACCCCCATCATGCCGGCATACACCCGGGCGCCGAGGAAATACAGGGCGATGGCCTGGACAACAACTGCAACGGCCTGGTAGATGATGAAGAAGCCCTGGCAGAGCCCCAGTTTCACATCAGCGCCTCGGATAATGTAATTTTTGTACCGGGCTCCTCTTACCTGATGCTCCGGCCCGGCCAAGCCGCCACCATTACCATAACAGTAAGCTCCCTGGACCCCTCCGAACCGCTGGAGCTGCAACTGGTGCAGGTCTACGACCATCACTACCATGAGGTGGATATGTTTGAAGGCGCCTACCTGAGCCCTGCGCTACCCCTTAGCGGCACGGGCAGCCTGCAAACCCAGCTGCACTGGACCCCCGGCTGGGAGCAGGAGGGTGATCAGGAAATGCAGCTGATGGCCACAGATGGGACGGGCCGCGTTAGCCTCTATACCCTTAGCGTTATTGTGGGTGTACATCCCCGCATTCTTGCCCCGGCCGAAGTAACAGTCCCCATCGGCCAGTTTGTAGAATTCAACATACCGGTAAGCAGCGGCTTTCGTACCCTCTGGACCAGTGCCAATCTGGGCAGCCTGCCGCTGATGGGCTTTGAGGCAGGGCCGGGCATCCAGATCTACGGAGAGTTTGGTCCTGAACATATCGGCACCCACCAGATTGAGCTGCTGGCCTGGGACGAAACAGGCATGGAAGTATCCCAACCAATGCTGATTACTGTGGTAGCCAGCTGCCCGCTGCAGCACTGGTACCCGGACCACGATGCCGATGGCTGGGGCGAAGACCGGGATGCTATGCTCATTACCTCCTGCACCCCCATAGCAGGCTATGTGGCCAACCGGCAGGACTGCAACGATTATAACGCCGGCATCCACCCCCAAGCCGAAGAGATTCCCGGCGATGGCCTGGATAATAACTGCAATGGCGAGGTAGACGAGGAAGAAAAGCCTCTCAGCTGCCTAGCAGCCCAACCCCTGAAACTCACCGCCCTTTGTTCCAATGTAGCCTCCCAGCATACGTGGATGGTCTTCAACCCCAATGCCTGCGCGGTAGAAGTACGCTGGGAAGTACACAAGACCAGCCACGCCGCAGTTATGATTGCTCCTCCGGGCGAGAGCTACTTTACCACGCCTGTTGGCAGCAATAACAATCAGGTGGTCTTCATTCACTGGCAGGATACCCAAGGCAAGTGGAAGAAAAAGGGCATGGCCTCCTCCAGCGCTCATTGCGGCAAGCAGGCCAGGGATGGGGGCAAGGGTAAGAACAGCCGCCTGGCAGAAGAGTCCGAAGGCCTCTCGCTCTACCCTGTCCCCTTCCGGCAGCAGCTCACCGTAATGCATGAAAGCATCAACGGCAAAGCCCCGGCCAGGGTACTGCTCATCAGTCTGGAGGGCCGCTCGCTGGATGTATCCGCTCAGGTGGTAGCGCAGGGCCAGGGCTACCTGCAGCTCAACCTGCAGGGGGTGCCACTGGCCAATGGCCTCTACATCCTGCGGCTGGAAATAGCCGATCAGCCCCCTGTAGTTAAGCGAGTGCTGCGGCAGGAGTAAGGTCGGGCAGGTTGTGCGCGCATAAGAGGCCCCGGTTTTTTAACCGGGGCCTTCCGCACAGCCCACAAGTCGGCTAAGCAGCTGATTATCACAGGAAATAATCCATACATTTCCCTGCTTTTTAAAACCCTCTTACCTGGCCTATGTTACTTCTGTACGATACGTGCTCTTTGTTATGAAAACTCGGGCACCTCATGCTGCCTTCTTTGAGACCCTGGACCAATGCTGTATGCTGTTAGACCCAACATCCGAGTCTCCCTGCTTTCTGAAGCGGCCGCAGCTCCACCGGTGCCCCTGCGCCCCCGTCGTTCTTCGCCTTGCCGGGTGAAGAAAAC
>NZ_AODQ01000019.1 GCF_000348925.1 Cesiribacter andamanensis AMV16
AATGGCATGAAGCAGCAGGCCAAATTCAGACCAACCGCCACCCCATAACAACCTTACCCGACAAAAATGAAAACACTCTACCTCATCCCCGCCCGGGGGGGGTCCAAGGGCATCCCCGGCAAGAACCTGAAGCCCTTTTTCGGCAAGCCGCTGATCGGATATGCAATCGAAACGGCCCTGGCCTGCTCCGGGAGCCCGGCGGATATTTGCCTTTCAACGGATGATGCGGCCATTGCGGAAGTAGGGGAAAAGTGGGGGCTCGAGGTGCCTTTTCTGCGCCCGGCCGAGCTGGCCACCGACGAGGCCGGTACCTATCCTGTGCTGCTGCATGCCCTGGAGCAGATGGAGCAGCTGCGGGGCTGCCACTATGAAGTGTTGGTGCTGCTGCAGCCCACCTCGCCTTTCCGCACTGCCCGGCATGTTCAGGAAGCCCTGGCCCTGTATGGGCCCGGTTTGGACGGAGTCGTATCGGTGCAGGAGGCCGAAAGCAACCCCTATTTCACCCTTTTTGAAGAAACTAGCGAAGGCTGGCTCCAGAAAAGTAAAAAAGGTATCTTTGTCCGGCGGCAGGACTGCCCCAGGGTCTGGGAGCTCAACGGAGCGGTCTATGTGCTCAAGGCCGAGTCCCTCCGGAAGTATCAGAGCCTGGCCGAGTTCCAAAAGCTGCGTCCCTATGAAATGAGCCGCCTGGAATCCGCCGACCTGGATACCCCTCTGGACTGGAAATGGGCCAAGCTGCTGGTGCAGGAAGGGCTGGTAAGCCTTTAATTGTTCGTTTGCTTTAGATATGAAAGAAATGCATGCCCTGAGATATTACTTCGAGGACATAGCCCGCTGTGCCATGTGTGGGGATGAAACCAGTGGTCATAAAGTGCTGGGGCAGCGCATGAATAAGTCGCAGGGGCTCAACCCGAAAGCAAATTCCGGCATTACTACCTCGGTTCTGCAGTGCACCAACTGCAAACTCATCTACAGCAATCCTCAGCCCATACCCTTCGATATCCAGGACCATTACGGAGTGCCTCCGGAAGCTTATTGGAAAGAAGAGTATTTTACCCACCATCCGGAGTATTTTGCTTCTGAGATTGCGATTGCCAAACGCTTGCTTCCCGAGCAGCAGGGACTCAAAGCCCTTGATATTGGTGCCGGATTGGGCAAATGCATGCTTTCGCTTCAGAATGCCGGCTTCGATGTCTGGGGGTTGGAACCCTCCATCCCCTTTCGGGAAAAAGCCATTGACAAGATGGGCATCCGTGCAGAAAGGCTTTCTCAGGGCATGATGGAAGAGCTGGACTATCCGGCTTCCTTTTTCGATTTCATCACTTTTGGCGCAGTGCTGGAGCATCTTTACCAGCCGGCAGCCAGCATCGAGCGGGCGCTTGGCTGGCTGAAGCCGGGCGGCATCATTCAGATAGAAGTGCCATCTTCAGAACATTTTATGCCCAGCCTGCTCAATTTCTATTACCGGCTCAAAGGAACCAACTATGTGACAAATCTCAGTCCCATGCATGAGCCTTTTCATCTCTACGAATTCAGCCTGCGCTCTTTTCAGGAGCTAGCCAAAAAACTTCCTTTCGAGATTGCATTCCACGAGTATCATGTGTGCGATATCTTCCACATCCCCAAAGTCCTGCACCCGCTCTTCAGCTGGTATATGGCCAAAACCAATAAAGGAATGCAGCTATCGGTTTGGCTGCGAAAGAAATAAGCACAGGGGGTTGCACACAGATACAAGCGTAAAGAGAATGACCAGTTGCCGCTAAAATGAAAAAAACAGTACTCGTCACCGGCGCCGATGGCTTTATTGGCAGCCACCTCACCGAATACCTGGTCGCCCAGGGCTATAAAGTACGTGCCTTCGTCTACTACAACTCCTTCAACTCCCGGGGCTGGCTGGATACGATCGACGAGAAGGTAAAAGCCGAGATCGAGTTCTTTGCCGGCGATATCCGGGACCCCAATGGCGTGCGTACCGCTATGGAGGGTATCGAGGAGGTATACCACCTGGCCGCCCTCATTGCTATCCCCTATTCCTACCACTCGCCCGACAGCTATGTGGACACCAACATCAAAGGCACACTCAACGTGCTGCAGGCCGCCCGCCAGCTAAACACGCAGCGGGTGCTGGTCACCTCCACTTCGGAGGTCTATGGCACGGCCCAGTATGTGCCCATCGACGAGAAGCACCCCTTCCAGGGCCAGTCGCCCTACAGCGCTACCAAGATCGGCGCCGACCGCCTGGCCGAGTCCTTTTACCGTTCCTTCGATCTACCCGTTACCATCGTGCGGCCCTTCAATACCTACGGCCCCCGGCAATCGGCCCGGGCCATCATCCCCACCATCATCAGCCAGCTGCTGGCCGGGGTGGAGGAGATCAGGCTGGGCGATCTGCGGCCCACGCGGGACCTGGTGTATGTTCAGGATACCGTACGGGGCTTTCATGCCATTGCCAAGTCAGCCAAAACGATTGGAGAGGAGATCAATATCGCCACCCAGCAGGAGATCTCCATGGGCGAGCTGGCACAACAGCTTATTCAGCTCATCAACCCCCAGGCCCGCATTGTGCAGGAGCAGGAGCGGCTGAGGCCCGAAAAGAGTGAGGTATTTCGCCTGCTGGGGGCCAATGAAAAAATCAAGCAGCTAACGGGCTGGCAGCCGGAGTGGGGGTTGGAGAAGGGGTTGGAGGAAACGGTGGGCTGGTTTCGGGAAAAGGGGAAGGGGAGTGGATACCGGGCCGATCAGTTTGTGGTGTAAAAAGACTGGCTTTTCAATTTGTTAAGGGCTGGTCCCCCAGGAGGTCTTATTATGCCTCCTAAAAAGTAAGCTTGCTGATCCGCTCCTTGTATTCTTCCTCCGAAATCAGGCCTGAGGTCTTCAAGAGCTGCAGCTTCTGGGCTTCTTCCAGCTGCTTGTCGGGCAGGGGCATAGCCACATCCTCCTGCGGTTTGTAAAAAAGCAACATGAGCAGGCCTATGGCAGGGGTCGCCAGCAAACAAATCAAAAAGGTAAGCCGTACATGCCCGCCCCGCTCTCCAATAGCCGATGCAATCAGCCAGCAGCCCAGGAGATAAAGCCCAAAAAATAGGAGCATAAAGCCGGTGTCCAGTAAAAATGCATGCATAGGAGCAATGAATTAATGTAGTTATAAAGATAATTAATTGTTTTTAAAATACTATTTATTGCCTGCTATTTGTAAAGTGTTTCTCTCATCTGGGCTGTGTGATATATTAAGGATAAAGTAGTAAATTTGAGATTCGAGGATACTGCTTCTTAAATTTGCTATGCAAAGAACTGTTGTTGATGCCGGAAAGGGGAAGCTCTCGCTGAACCTGCGGGAGCTGCTGCATTACAGGGACTTATTCTGGGTACTGGCCTACCGTGATCTGCGGGTACGCTATGCGCAGACCTTTCTGGGCCTGTTCTGGGCCTTTATTCAACCGGCCGCTACGCTACTTATCTTTACCGTGGTTTTTGGCATGGCTGTGCAGGTAGATACGGGAGGTATACCTTATCCTGTATTTGCCATTGCGGGCATGTCGGCCTGGGCCTACTTTGCCTTTGTGCTCAATCAGTCGGGCAATTCCATCATTGGCGCCCAGGAAATGGTGAAAAAGATCTATTTTCCCCGCCTGGTGATCCCCCTTTCCAAGGCGGTTGTAGGCTTTGTGGACTTTGTTGTTGCCCTCCTGTTTATGGCCGTGCTGATGCTGATCTATGGGGTGACGCCTTCAGTCAACATTGTTTATTTGCCCTTCTTTATCCTGCTTACCATCATATCGGCGCTGGCCGTAGGCATTTGGCTCAGTGCCCTTACCATCCGCTACCGCGACTTTCAGCATGTGGTGCCCTTTTTGGTACAGTTTGGCCTCTATGCTACCCCCATTGCCTATCCGGCCAAGACCATCATTGCCAGCCTGCCTGAGTGGGCAGTTGTTCTCTATTACCTTAACCCCATGGCAGGGGTAGTGGAGGGCTTTCGTTGGTCGGTCCTGGGAGTAGATGCCCTTTCAGTCTATTCATATATCTCGTTTGGCCTGATCGCTCTGCTTTTTGTGAGTGCGCTCTTTTATTTCAGAAAAGTTGAACGGGTAATGGCCGACATTGTCTAAACATGAGTGATATAGCCATACGTGTAGAAAACCTGGGGAAGCGCTACCAGATAGGCCAGGCGAAGAGCGGCGACCTACGGAGCAGTTTCTCCGGCTGGATTAACAGGCTCACCGGAAATAGGAATGGCCCGCTGGAGGCGCAGACAGAAAAGGAATTCTGGGCGCTCAGGGACATTAATTTTGAGATCAGGCGGGGAGAGGCCGTCGGCATCATTGGCCGAAACGGAGCGGGCAAGAGTACCTTATTGAAAATCCTCAGCCGCATTACCGAGCCTACCACCGGGCGCTATGAGATTAATGGCCGGGTGTCCTCTCTGCTGGAAGTGGGTACCGGTTTTCATCCGGAATTAAGCGGCCGGGAAAACATTTATTTGAACGGCACAATCCTGGGCATGAAGCGGCGGGAGGTAAAAGCCAAATTCGATGAGATAGTAGCTTTTAGCGGAGTAGAGAAATTTATAGATACTCCGGTAAAGCACTATAGCTCGGGGATGAAGGTGAGGTTGGCCTTTTCTGTAGCAGCGCACTTGGAACCAGAGATCTTGATTATTGATGAAGTGCTGGCCGTGGGGGATGCTGAATTTCAGAGAAAATGTCTTGGGAAGATGGATGAAGTGAGTAGGGAAGAGGGGAGAACCATTGTTTTTGTTAGCCATAATATGAACGCTGTTCAAAATATTTGTTCCAAAGGGGTGTTTTTGCATAATGGTTTGATTGAATATAAAGGAACAGCATTAGAAACCATTACAAATTACCTTAAAAAAGATTCAAATATTAGCTATAATAACAAATTCAATTATCAGCTGAATGAGTATTGCTCGTTAAATAAATTTACTTTTAGCGATGAAAATGTAGAGTTATTTGGGAATATACTCTTTAATATAGTTTTAGAAAGTAAAGTAATTAATCCTATTTCTAGCGTAGCTCTTCTTTTTTATAATCAATACCAAGAAAGAATTGCCATTATTGACCTTAGAGATAGTCGATTACACAAAATAACTACTGATGGAAGTCTTGTTAATATTTCAGGAGAAATAGAGAGTGTGCCATTTGTTGAAGGAGAATATAGTATTGGTTTATATATAGCATCTAATTTGTGCGTAGGTAACTTTACAGATTTACTAAAAATACATATAGTTGGTGCAAAAAGCTCAATGGCTCCATATCCAGTCAATGTAAGAGGAATTGTAGAATTGAAATCAAAGTTTGAAGTAGATGACAAAGCATAAATTTTATTCTCAATACGGACAAGATCAATACATATACCAGAAATTTTTCAAAGGTCAAGAATCTGGATTTTTTATTGAGATTGGAGCTAATGATGGCATAACTTATAGTAATACTTATTTCTTTGAGAAAGAATGTGGATGGAATGGATTATGTATTGAACCACACCCCTCGGCTTATGCTAAGTTGGAACAAAATAGGAATTGTTTAACTATGAACATCTGTGTTTCGAATAAGGTAGGCATAAACGAATTTTTAAAAATTGAAGGTTATGCTGAGATGCTAAGTGGGCTGAATGAAAAATATGACGACGCACATATTGAGCGAATAAATAATAGCATCCAAATTCACGGAGGAAAAAAAGATATTATAGAAATTCCATGTAAACGCCTTGATCAAATTTTGGATGAAAACAATATATCGAAAGTAGATTTTTGTTCGATTGATACAGAAGGCGGTGAATTAGAAATAATTGAATCTGCTGATTTACATTATCGAGATATAAATGTATTTACTATTGAGAATAATTATTTTGGGGATGATCTGAAAAAGATGATGGCTAAATATGGTTATAAACAAGTAAATAAGCTTGTCTGTGATGAAATATATGTGAGAAAGAGAAAAAGATTCTGGTTCTTTATTTGATCAGTTAGTGGCTAGGAAATATCAATATGAGAGTTTTGGTAGTAAAGAGTTGGGGGTATCCTAATATTAAGCAGCAGACTCCATTAGGTGATGGGATATGGCGAGATATGGAGTTTATTTTTGTAAATAAGAATGATGAAATACCTGATTTGGAATATGATTACCTAGTAGTATTAAGTTTTCCAGTAAGAGATCTAGCATTAAATATTAACAAGAAAAATACTCTTTTATTAACACAAGAACCTCCATATGATGCATTCATGTGGTTTGAAGAAAGATTTAAGTGTTTCAATACGGTATTAACTCAATTTCCCGTAACAAGTAGTAATATAATCTCAAGCCATCCCCTGTGTGCCTTGGTGGGTAGGGAAAGATTATTCATATCTTAAGTCTTTGAATTACAAGGATGTTTTTAAAACCGATAGTATCTCATGGATTACTAGTAATAAAAGATTTGTTCCAGGGCATGATAAGCGGTTGAATTTTTTAGAGTACTTAAGAAATAGGTTAACTTTTGACCTATATGGTAAGGGGTTTAAATCTATTGACACCAAGTGGGATGGATTGGTTAATTATGAGTACTCAATTGCAGTTGAAAATGGGGTATTTGGAAATTATTGGACTGAGAAGGTAGCGGATTGTTTTTGAGTTTTACAATGCCGATTTATTATGGGTGTCCTAATCTGGCAGATTATTTTCCTAAAGAAGCATATATAGAAATAGATATAGAAAAACCTGATGAGGCATTAAGTATTATTTTAGAAGCAGTAGCAAATAAGAGATGGAAAAAAAATATAGATGCTATTGTACACGCTCGAGAATTACTCCTTGAGGAATATCAGTTCTTTCCGTTTTTGTCAAACTATATTAAAAAAAATAAATCTAATGGGCCTAAAGAACTATATTCAGTTAAAGCTTTACACTGGCCAGCTAATACTATCAAACAATCTTTTGTAAGAAGAATTTTAAACAAATTCATGTGATAGACACTATATTATGAGTGTTCAGCCTTTAGTTTCTATTCTTATACCTGTATATAACACGGAGATGTTTGTTGAAGATGCAATCAGATCTGTCTTAAACCAAACATTCAGGAACTTTGAACTTATTATACTGGATGATGCATCTACAGATAAAACATATGAGATATGTAATTTGTATGCCAATAGTGACCCAAGAATTAAACTTTATAGGAATAATGTGAATATTGGCATGATGCCAAATTGGAATAAAGGGCTAAAATTCTGCTCTGGGTTATATTTTGCAAAATTAGATGCTGATGATGTCTGGGAGCCCACAGTTTTAGAGCATTGTATAAGGATTTTAGATAGTGAGAAGAATGTAGGAGTTGTTACTGGTAATTATATTCTTATTAATGAAAAAAATGTACCAATAAACGTTCTCTTGGACAAAGCTCCAGCCTTTGCACTTAACAATGCTTTTAGATGCATAGATTTGGTTAAGCTTGGGCCAGATGGTATATTTCAATATAATATATTAAAGCAGGGCATTGGGTTGATCCGTAAAGAATTAATAGACAGGTATGGTGAATTTTCTCTTCATGATTCCGGAGACATTGAAATGTGGTATAGATTAGGGTGCCATTGCGAAATCTTTCATATTGATACTCTTTTTCTAAAACATAGGAAATGGCAAGGGAACTTCACAAAAACTGAAGTGGTTGAGAAAAATAAGTTTGAAAAAAATTTGTTTGAATTAAGACTCTTAATCTTCAGTTATTATAAGGAGCAAGGGGAACTAGATTCTTTTTTGCTTAAAAAGTTCTTGAATAGAAGTAAATTACTCTATAACTGGCACTTGCAATATAAATATAGATCTGAATATAAACCATTCCACTCGTTGTATGTATTGATCGAGAGTTTGATGCTAGATTATAAAAGTACAATTCGATTGATTTATGACAGGGTGAAAACGATGTGAGTTACTTTTAATATTAGTCTTCCCTTTGTCATTCACAGGTAATGCAGCATATACATGCAGTACTAAAAAAGAAGAAAAAATACCCTGAAATACATTTAAGTCAGTCTTATATGGAGTTGATTTTTTATACTATTTTACTCGTAAGCATCTTAGACCAGAACCTAGCATAGAATGAAGTCTGTTCTTTTTATCACATTTATTTAGTAAATTCTTGGAAAATGATAACTAAGGAATTACTTCAGGAAGTGCCTCAAGATGAAATTGTTATTAATGTTTCCTTTGACTTGAGAAAATTATACTTGATCCCTTTTGCTTATATTTATCTAAAAATAAATTATCCTAAAATTGTTAAAATCTTTATAACTCAGAACAATTCTAATTACGGTGAAATTTTAGGACTTGAAAAATTTAGAAGTAGAATTGATTTGTCAAGATATAATGTGCTTACATATATACATAGTAAAGGTGTGACAAAGCCTAATTCAAAGCCTGTTAGTGATTGGAGAGCGCTCATGCGATATTTTATTATGCATAAATATGATGATGCTATAAAGGTTTTTGCAAGGGGCTATGAATTATATGGAGTAAATTTGTTTAGGGAAGATGAAAATCCAGCCAATAAAAATATGTACGCTTTTAGGCATTCTAAATATATTTATAGAGGTAATTTTATTATTCTAAATCTTGATAAACTTAGAAGCAAGCTTTGTACTGTTACAATTGATAGGGATTACTATTCTGTGGAAGGCTTATGGGGAAAGCTGACCACTATTGATAAAGCTTACAACGCTCATTCTTCAAGTATCAGTCATTATAATTATGAATATCCTTCGGAAAAATATATTTTGTAGATAATTTTAGCTTTTGAATCCTTAGTATTATCTCCTTTGTGTAAAGCTTATTATGTAATGTCTGATTCGTTAATAATAAAAGTTGGGTTTTGTGTTGCTTATGACTGGGAGTTATTAAAAACTTCACTGCCCTTGGTCTATCCTTATGCTGACAGGATTTGTTTGTCCTTAGATAAGGATCGTAAATCTTGGGCCGGGAATCATTTTGAGTTTAATGAGCACAAATTCAATGGTTTTTTAAAGGAGATTGATAAGGATAATAAAATCTTGCTTATTGAAAAAGACTTTTCTGATACCTGCAGGACTACAAGAGAAAATTGTAATCTTCAAAGAACTGCAATGGCTGAAGCACTTGGTACGGGAGGCTGGCATATCCAAATCGATGCTGATGAATATTTTTTAGATTTTGAGAATTTTGTTAACTACTTAAAAAAACTTCACCCATGTCCTACGGGTAAAGAGAAGCCGTTTAATGTTCTGGCAAATTATGTGCCTTTGATAAAACAGGTGAATGGTGGTTTTTTATATGTTGATTTTCTGAATAGTATTCCCGAATCAGCCCCTTTTGCTACGACAAGTCCCAAGTATGAGAGGGCAAGACATAACGGTTACTTCAATATGATTTCACCCTTTTATGTTGTCCATGAGACTTGGGCACGAAATGAGGATGATTTATGGTTTAAAATCAATAACTGGGGGCATTCTTCTGAGGAGCTGCATGAAGTAAAAAAAAGGAAAAGTTATTTTGATTTATGGAAAGCGCTAGATGAAAATAACTACTTCTATGTGAGGAATTTTCATCCTGCAGTTCCTGTTGCTTGGCCAGCCTTGGATTTTCAAATGGGTACAACTGCTGCAGAGTTTATTGATAATTTTAAGGTTCCTAAATTTCCTGTATCTGATTTTCAGATTAGTCTTAGAAATAGTAGGAATATTGCTAGGCTTAAAATGCTCTATTATAAAATGAAGTCATGAGCATTGCTATCTCAATAATTGTTGTAAACTATAATACTTATAAGCTTACCAGCGCCTGTATTTACAGCATACTAGAACATACTAAGGGAGTAGATTATGAAGTAGTTCTGGTAGATAATAATTCTACCGAGTGTGAACCTGAGCAATTTCTTTTAGATTTTCCCTCTGTCAGATTAATTAAAACAAAAGCTAATTTAGGATTTGCCAAAGGAAATAACCTGGGTATTAAATATGCGAAGGGTGAGGTAATACTACTCGTTAATAGTGATGCCGAATTAACTAATAATGCCGTTAAGATTCTGGCGGACTATCTCACTGCACATACTGATGTGGGAGTTGTAACTGGGAAGTTACGTTATCCAGATGGTAGGCTTCAGCATAACTGTCAGCGTTTCCCAAACTGGAAAGTATCGCTTTTTGAACTCCTGAGACTTCAGAAGGTTTTTAGAAGGTGGGGACAGCGGTGTCTGTTAGGCCCGTTCTTTAGCTATGATCGGTTGCAGGAGGTGGATTGGGTTTGGGGAACGGTTTTTATGTTCAGGAAATCCGATCTGGAAAACTTTCCCAATCAGCAATTACCAGATGATTTCTTTATGTATGGCGAGGACATCCAGTGGTGCATGGAGTTTCGAAAGCGAAACAGGAAAGTTGTTTTTGTGCCACAGGCTGAGATCCTTCACCATATGGGAGGCAGCAGCGCAAATAGCAAAAAATTGATTTTACAGAATACCGACTTGTTTCTACAAAAGTATTATCATCCCCTACACCTTAGAGTGCTGCGGGTTCTCAACAGTCTTCTCTAGCTGTGAAGATATCTGTGATCATACCCACTTTCAATGGCGCACACAAAATACTGACTGTGCTCCATGCGCTTGAGCGCCAAAGCTATCAATGTTTTGAAACGATAATTGTGGTGGACGGATCGACTGACCATACGGTTGCATTGCTGGAAACTGCCAGTGTTGCTCTATCTCCATTTCGGATAGTTGTGCAGGAGAATAAGGGAAGGGCCGCCGTTCGCAATCGGGGAGCCCGGGAGGCAAACGGAGAGTTACTGATCTTTTTTGACGATGATATGCGGCCGGAACCAGATTGTGTCAAGCAACATCTGCTCCATCATGAGCAAGTACCCAATAGCATTGGGGTGGGCATAACGCCTGAAGATCCTGCTCGCTGTATAACAGACGTTCACAGGTATAAGGCTCATCTTTCCTATAAATGGACACGCCCGCTGGTAAATGTTCAGGGCCCCTTGCCTGAACCCCTGGTGTTTTTAGCGGCTGCTAATTTTTCGGTACCAAATAAGCTCTTTCTTGAGTTAGGAGGCTTTAATGAACAGTTGCGCGATGCCGAAGATCAGGATCTAGCCTTGCGGGCAGTGCAGGCGAATGTACCCGTTTATTTCTTAGAGCAGGCTCTGAGCTGGCATGATGATTTCTTTACCCTGGGGCGCTTTATTTACCGCCAAAGAGAATACCAGGCAAACCATAGGCTGCTGGCTCAACTCAATCCAGCATATGCACCACCACCTGCTACAACGCCAGGCAAGGGAAAGCAGGCCCTGCTGGCGCTATTCCGTCACCCCTGGTGGATAAAGGCTATCGACGGTGCAAACCCCTTTAGCCTGCTGCCAAAAAAGCTTCGCTACAAGCTGTATGATGTGGTGGTGTATGCCAATACCCTAAAGTCCTGAGCCGTGGAGAAGCCGGGACTGGTCTATATTATCTCGAATATTGATAAGGCGCTGGCCTTTGAGTGGCTGGCCTGCTCGGAGGCGCTTCGCAGCAGCTATGCCCTACAGTTCATCTTACTGGGTCCCGCGCCTGGCTATCTGCATACGTTTCTTTGCCGGAACCACATCCCTGTGCTCTATCTCCCCTACAAGGGGAAAGGGGCCCTTCCGGTAGTGATCTGGACAATATGGCGGTACCTCAGAAAACAGCGCCCACATATAGTCCACACCCATTTATTCGATGCCAACCTCGCTGGTCTGCTGGCTGCCAGACTCGCCGGCGTTCCCAAACGCATCTATACCCGCCATCATGCTACCCTTCATCATGTCTATTTTCCACGGGCGGTATACTACGATAAAGCGATCAACCGCCTAGCCACCGCTATTGTAGCCATCAGTGGAAACGTAGCGGAGGTGCTGGAGAAACAGGAGGGGGTGTCTCCGGAGAAGCTGCGCCTGATCCATCATGGGTTTAAGCTGGATCAGCTTTCAGCCCCGGATCACCAACGGCTGGAGGCCGTTCGTAGCCGGCACCAGATTCCGTTAACAGCTTCTCCTGTAATAGGTGTAATTGCCCGCTATACCCATTGGAAAGGAATTCAGCACATTATTCCGGCTTTTCAGAAATTGCGAAGCCTATATCCGGAGGCACATCTCCTGCTGGCCAATGCCAAAGGAGATGGGGCTGGCGCCATAAAAGCCCAACTGGCCCAATTGCCCGCTCATGCCTATACCGAGATTGCATTTGAAAAGGATATTCCGGCCCTGTATGGCCTGCTGGATGTGTATGTGCATACCCCTATCGATGCCCATTCCGAAGCCTTTGGCCAAACCTATGTAGAGGCCCTGGCTGTAGGGGTGCCTTCGGTTTTTACGCTGTCCGGGGTAGCTCCGGAGTTTATTCGCCATGAACACAATGCGCTGGTGGTGCCCTTTCAGGATACCGAGGCTATCTATCATGCGCTTGTGCGGCTGCTGGCTGATGCGGCCCTGCGGCAAAAGTTAGTGACGGCAGGCCGGGCAAGTGTGCAGGAATTCTTTACTTTTGAACAGATGGAAGAAAAGCTGCTGGCGCTCTATGCCGGTGGCTGATCCCTATTCCCGCTGTATACACTATGCCGGAGCTGCTGTTTTCCATTGTGATTCCCACCTATAACCGGGCTTCCACGCTCGGCGATACGCTGCGGAGCCTACAGGGGCAGACCTACCCCCACTTTGAGGTGCTGGTAGTAGACGATGGCAGCACCGATGCAAGCGCCCAGGTGGTGGCCCCCTTTCTAACAGATGCCCGCTTCCGCTACCTGCCTAAACAAAATGAAGAAAGGGCCATAGCCCGCAACTGGGGCATTGCCCAGGCCAAAGGGAGATTCATTACCTTTCTGGATTCCGACGACGGCTATTACCCCCGTTGCCTGCAGGAAGCAGTAAATTTTCTGCAGCAGCGCCCCAAGGCAGTCTTCTTTCACCTAGGCTATGAGATAAAGGATACAGCGGGGCGGCTCCTGTATCGCTCCCTGCACAAGGGCGAGCAGCTGAATGAGCAACTGCTGAGCGGTAATTTCCTGAGCTGCATTGGGGTATTCTGCCGGCGGGAGATCCTGGAGCAGGATCGTTTTAACGAATCGCCTGCCCTGATCGGCTCCGAAGACTATGAGCTCTGGCTGCGCCTGGCCGCCAAATACCCCCTCTATTACCATCCGGCCATCGGCGCGTATATGCTGCAGCATGCCCAGCGCTCGGTACTGCGGATCGATAAGTCCCGCTTTGGCGCCCGCATGGAGGCGCTGCTGGAACTGGTAAGCACAGAGCCTGCCATTCAGCAGGCCTTTCAGCAAAAGGGGGTGCAGCGATTTCGCCTGCACACCTACCTCTACTGGAGCCTGCACCTGGCCATGGGCGGCTACAAAAGGGAGGCCCTCCGGAAATTGATCTGGGCGCTGAAAAAAGAGCCTGGGCTTGTGGCGAGTCGGAAATTTTTGGGGATTGCCAAAACACTGATACGTTCATGAGCCTCCGGACCGAAGGGAGATCCAGTGTTTTCTGGGCCAGCATCGATAAGTTCGGGGCCCAGTTCTTCCAGTTTGCCTTTTCGGTGGTGCTGGCGCGCATTCTTACTCCGGAGGAGTTTGGCCTGGTGGGCATCCTGATGGCGGTGATTGCCATCCTGCGTCCTTTTATGGAAGGGGGCTTGGATGCGGCCCTGATCCAGCGCAAACGGGTATCGGTGCGCGACCTCTCCTCGGTCTTTTGGGCCAACCTGCTCTTTTCCCTGCTGCTCACCGGACTGCTCTGGCTCCTGGCCCCCTGGCTGAGCAGCTGGTATGGAGATGCCCGCCTGACAGACCCCCTGCGCGTGCTCTCCCTCATGCTGGTGGGCGAGGCGCTGGCGCTAATCCAGTATGTATGCCTCTACCGGCAGCTGGCCTTTAAAAAACTGGCGCTGGTTACGGGCAGCAGCGTGCTGATCTCGGGCGCCCTGGGGGTGTACCTGGCCCTGCTGGGCTTTAGCTACTGGAGCCTGGTGGGGCGGCAGCTGGCCTACTCGGCCGTAAGCACCGGCCTGCTCTGGGTCCTGATCCGGGCCGATATTCGCCTGCAGCTCTCGCCCGCGCGGGTGCTGCACCACCTGAAGTTCGGCTATACGCTGATGCTGAGCGGGCTGCTCAACAAAGGGGTAGTGCAGCTCTACCCCCTGCTGATCGGCAAGCTCTACTCCCCGGCCCAGCTGGCCTACTACTCCCGGGCCCATGCCACCAAAGACATTCCCATTGTTTCCATCGGGGCCATTTTCAGCCGGGTGTTTTTTCCTATCTTTTCCAAAATGCAGGACGATGCCGGGCGCCTGCAGGGGGCCCTGCTGGAAGTGGGGCACATCCTGCATTTTTCGGTGGTCTGGATCCTGCTGCTGCTGGCCCTGGCCGCCGAAGAGATTGTGCTGCTGCTCTTTACCGAAAAGTGGATTGCCGTGGCGCCCTACCTGCAGCTGGTGGTGCTGGTGGGCCTGTTCCTGCCGGGCTACTCCCTGAATGGCTATGTGCTGGTGGCCCGGGGCCAGCCGCAGCGAATGCTGCAGCAGGAGCTGATCAACAAGGGGCTGGCCGTGTCGCTGCTGGCAGCTACGGTCTGGCTGGGCATTGGCGCCATTATCCTGGGCCATGCGCTGGTGTCCCTGTTTTCTTTTGTGCTGAGTGCCTGGTATGTGCAGCAGAGTCTGGGCCTTTCCCTGGGCCGGCAGCTGGGGTTGTTTTTGCGCTACAGCCTGAGCGGAGGGGCCTGCTGGGGTCTGCTCGCCTACCTGCTGCCGCCCGTAGAGGGGCTGTGGGCCGCTTTTGGCGCTAAACTTGTACTGGGTAGCGGCCTTTACCTTTTTATTGTTACTTTTATAGCCAGAGCGCCCGCGCTGCCCCTGCTGTGGACGCACCTTGCACAGTTTTTAACAAAACAACCGGCTGGCAGCCGGCCCTGAGGGGAGCTGCCAGCCCCATTTGCTTTTTGATTAGACCCTATGCTGAACGCCCCCTGTCGAGTACCGCTACCGGCTATGCTCCTGTCAACACCCCCAGACCCCCTGCAGGCATGAGAATACTGTTTGTGATCGATACCCTTGCTATGGGGGGCGCCGAGCGGCTGGTGGTGGATACCGTGGCCGAGCTGAGCCGGCGCGGGCATCGCTGCCGCATTATTACGCTACAGCAGGAAGGAGTGCTGGTAGCGGAGGCCCGGCAATACTGTGCCGTAGACTGCCTCAACATTAGCGGGGCTGCCAGCCTGCTGAGTGCCCTGCCCCGCTACCGCCGGCTGGTGAAGCGCTTTGCCCCACAGGTGGTGCATGCGCACCTGATCAATTCCTCGCTCTTTTCTCGTTTAGGACGCAGCGGGGGCTACCGCCTGGTGAATACCTACCACAGCTTTCATTACTACAACGCGCACGAGTACTACTCCAAATGGCGCCATAAGCTGGACAGGGCCACCATCCACCAGCCCGATGTGCTGATCTCGGTTTCCCCCTCGGTCTACGACAATATGGTGAGCACCCTGGGCCGGACCAGGGGGCATGTAGTGCTGCACAATTTTGCTTCCCGCAAGTTTTGCTACAGCTATACGCCTAAGGAGGAGGGATGCCTGAAGCTGCTGAACGTCAGCAACCTGCGCCTGCCCAAGAACCACGGCTTTGTGATCAATTTTCTGCATGCCCGTCCGCAGCTGCCGGTGCAGGTAGAGGTGGCCGGCGAGGGGGCTGATCGCCCGCAGCTGGAGCGGATGATTGCCGAAAAGGGCCTGCGCTCCATCCGGCTGCTGGGCCTGCAGACGGTCGATTCCAATTTTCACAACCGCTACGATGCCTTTTTTATGTCGTCGCTGCACGAGGGCATGCCCGTGGCGCTGATCGAGGCCCTGAGCAGCGGCCTGCCGGCCATACTGCCCGACCTGCCCATGCTGCGGCAAACGGCCGGCGAGGCGGCCTATTATTACAGTACTGCCGACGAGCTGGAGGAGATCCTGAACAGGCTGTGCGGGAATAAGGAGCTGCTGCTCCAGAAATCGGCCCTGGCCCGCGAAGTGGCCAAACAGTATTCGCTTGACCGGCATGTGGATTGCCTGCTGAAGCTGTACGAGGAGGGGAGGGGGTAGCCTATGTGCGGACTGGTCGGATTTATCTCATTTGACAAGCGGGAGCAACTGCAGCAGCACCCGCCCGGGGCATTGGCCTGCATCCGCCACCGGGGCCCTGATGCCCGGGGCGAGTTTGCCGAAGGACCCGTCTGGCTGGGGCATGCGCGCCTGAGCATCCTGGACCCTACAGCGGCTGCTAACCAGCCCATGCAGTCGCGCTGCGGCCGCTGGGTGCTCATCTACAACGGGGAGCTTTACAATTTTAAGGAACTGGCCAGCCAGCTGGACGTACCGCTGCAGACCCAGTCCGATACCGAAGTGCTGCTGGAAGGCATTGCCCGCCGGGGAATGGACTTTGTGAAGCAGTGCCGGGGCATGTTTGCCTTTGCGCTCTACGACCGCCAGCAGCAGGTGCTGCACCTGTGCCGGGACCAGCTGGGCATTAAGCCCCTCTTTATTGCCCAAACGGGCAAAACACTGCTGTTTGCCTCGGAGCTGAAAGCCATTACGGGCATGGCCGCCGGGCTGATGGACCTGAGCCTGAACCTGGAATCGATCAAAAAATTTCTGCACCTGGGCTACATACCCCGCCCGGCCACTATTTATCGGGAAGTGGAGAAAATGGCACAGGGCAGCCTGCTGCAGTTTTCGGCGGCGGGCCTTCAGCGGCAAACCTACTGGCGGCTGGAAGATGTGGTGCGGGCAGAGGTGTCGGCCTCCTCCGAAGGGGAGGCGAAGCAGGCGCTAAAGGGTCTGCTGCAGTGCGCCATCGGCAGCCAGATGATCTCGGATGTGCCTTTTGGCAGCCTGCTGAGCGGAGGTATTGATTCCAGCCTGGTAACGGCCGTGGCCCAGTCGGTATCGGCCAGCCCGGTCAATACCTTTTCGGTAGGGCTTGAAAACAAACAGGCCGATGAAAGCCGGTATGCCGCGGAGATTGCCCGCACCCTGGGAACGCAGCACCATACGCTGATGGTGAGCCCCAAGGAGTGCCTGGACATTGTGGAAGAGCTGCTGGGCCTCTATGATGAGCCCTATGCCGACTCCTCGGCTTTTCCCACCTACCTGGTGGCGCGCTTTGCCTCCCGGCATGTGAAAATGGTGCTGGCCGGCGATGGGGGCGATGAGCTCTTTATGGGCTACGGCATGTATACCTGGGCCAGCCGCCTGGCGCACCCGGCCATTCGCCATACCAAAGCGCTCTGGCCCCCCTTGCTGAAGCGCATGAGCCCCACCTACCAGCGGGCGGCAACCTTATTTGAGCCGGTAGCGGCGCAGGATCTGCCGGCGCATATCTTTTCGCAGGAGCAGTACTTTTTTACAGCTGCCGAAATTGAGGCCCTGGTGGACCTGCCGGGCTCCTCGGCCCTGCCCTATACCAACGCACTGGCACGCAGCCTGAGCCCGGCCGAGCAGCAGGCCTTCTTCGATCTGCAGTATTACCTGCCCGACGACCTGCTGGTAAAGGTGGACCGGGCCTCCATGGCCAATTCGCTGGAGGTGCGGCCGCCGCTGCTGGACCTGCGGCTGCTGGAGTTTGCCGTAAACCTGCCCGAAGACCTGCGCAAGCGCGGGGGCACTACGAAGTACCTGCTGAAAGAGGTGCTGTATGACTATGTGCCCCGGCGCTTTTTTGACCGGCCCAAGCGGGGCTTTTCCATACCGCTGCAGCAGTGGCTCAAGGGGGAGCTGCGCTACCTGCTCAGCGATTACCTGAACCCGGAGGTGCTGAAGCGCTACCCCTTTATTGACAGCCAAAAAGTGCAGGCCTACCTGCAGGCCTACCTGGGCGGGAAAGACTACCTCTACAACCGCCTGTGGCTGCTGGTGGTGCTGGTGTACTGGCTCGAGAACCACAACCATGCAAAAACCTAAGGCTACCCTCTACATCAGCTACGATGGCATGACTGACCCCCTGGGCCAGTCACAGGTGCTGCCCTACCTCTTTGGGCTGGCTGGGGCAGGCTACAGCATCATACTTGTGAGTGCCGAAAAAGAAGAGAATTTCCGCCAGCACCAAGCCAGCATTGCCGCCCTGATCCGGGAAAAGGGAGGGGAAAGGCTGCAATGGGAGCCGCTGCGCTACCACAAACGCCCTCCCGTGCTCTCTACCCTCTGGGACATCGGGGCCATGTACCGGCAGGTGCAGCGCTTGCTGAAACGCTATGATGTGCAGTTGCTCCACTGCCGCAGCTACATCAGCGCGCTCATCGGTCTGCGAGTAAAACGCCGCTTTGGCATCCCCTTCCTGTTCGATATGCGGGGCTTCTGGGTGGAAGAGCGGGTAGAAGGAGGGCTGTGGAAGCTGGAGAACCCCCTCTACCGGCAGGTGTACCGTTTTTTCAAGCAGAAGGAGCGGGAGTTCTTTAAAGAAGCCGCCGCGGTGGTGTCCCTGACCGAGGCGGGTAAAGCGATCATCCGGGAAAATAGGTGGACGAGTGCCCCCATTGAAGTGATTCCCTGCTGTGCCGACCTGGATTTTTTTTCGTACGAACGGGTTTCGGAGACGGACAAAGCAGCGGCCAGGCAAACACTTGGGGTGCAGGCTGGGGACAGGATTGTCAGCTACCTGGGCAGCCTGGGTACCTGGTACATGCTGGACGAAATGCTGGACTTTTTTGCCGTGCTGCTGGCAGCACATCCCCGCTACACCTTCCTGTTTATCACCAAAGACGATCCCCGGCAGGTATACAGCGCTGCCCGCCAGAAGGGAATTGATCCTACGAAAATTAAAGTAGTAGCGGCAAGCCGCCAGGAGGTGCCGGTGCTGGCCTGCCTGAGTGATTTCTCGGTCTTTTTTATCCGGCCCAGTTTTTCCAAGCAGGCCTCCTCGCCCACCAAGCATGCCGAACTGCTGGGCCTGGGCATTCCCGTCTTCTGCAATGCCGGGGTAGGGGATACAGATGCCGTAACCAGGGCGGTGCATCCAGGCCTGCTGATTCCAGCACTGGATAGTGAGACCTTTTCACAGTCAATTGCCCGGCTGCCGGAAATTTTAGCCATGCCTAGAGAGTCTCTGCGACTGGTAGCGCAGGAGCAGTATTCTCTTACAGAGGGAGTAGAGAAGTATAAAACACTCTATCATGCTCTTCTGAAAAGAATATAAGGCTCTCGGAAGGATGCTATTATAGCAGCTTGAGCATACTGGCAGTAGCATGATCGCAACATAAAAAATTGTAGTAATCGCTTTTGCCGATTTGGTTCACCTGCCTGATGCCCTTGTTCTCATCGATATTGAAGTATAAATAAGGTAAGTCTTTTAGGAGGGTGTTTAGCTGATCAGCCACTTCTTCCGTCAGTACTTCGATGAGTAGGGTGGGCTGAAACTTCTGTAGATAATGCTCCATTCCCTTAAGAACCTCCGGTTCGTGGGTCTCCACGTCAACTTTGATCAGATCAATTGAATCCAATCCATTTTCCTCGATGAAGCTTGCCAGCTTGATGGTCCTGATCCTGGTTTCAATGGTGCTGGTAGTAGGGGCATTCAGGTTTTTATTGACGGTTACCGAGTACACGTGCTCACTGGGCAGGTCATAAATAATGGCTTCTCCGTCAGCATCAGAAACTGCTTTTTCTAGGCATAGGATGTCGTAACCGTTAAGGGTGTTGTTCGCAACCAGTTTTTCGTATACCCTTTTTACAGGCTCAAAGGCATATATGCGCGAATGTGGGTTCACAGTTTTGGCGATCAGGGCATAAATACCGGTGTTTGCGCCAATATCCAGAATAGTAGTAGCATTCTGGCAAAGTGCTACCCAAATCCCCAGCGATTCCTTCTCCCACCCCCCTTGTATGCCGCTCCAAAAGAGCTCATTTTCGATCTGGTAGCCGTAGTGGCGCATCAGGAAAGAATGGTCTTTATCAATAGGCACCTTAAATACTCCCTGAAAATGTAGGTGCTGATATAGCGAAGGATGAGGTTTCCAGAATTTTCGGATGATATGAAATAACTGTTTTTTGAAGGGGAGCTGGCGGTATATGCTTCGAAGTATGGGCTTGATCATGGCACTGGGCAAGGGGAGCTCCCTTTAGGTAAGAAATTCTATGATGGTTTCGGCAATATAAACAATCTCCTGTTTAGTTAGCTCCGGGTACAGCGGCAGCGATAGAAGATCCTGCTGATAGCCCGCCGCCACTGGATACTCTTCGGGTGTGTGCCTCAAGTGAGCATAGGCAGGCAGCAGCGGCAGGAGGGAGGGGTAGTGCAGGGCTGTGCCGATCCCTTTGCTTTCAAGATAGGCCTTAAGGGCATCTCGCTGCCGGCTGCGCACCACATAAAGATGATAGGTATGGGTGCATCCCTCCCGCACAGGCGGCAGCTGCAGGCCGCTACCGGCCAACAGCTCGCTATAGCGCTGGCTGAGGCGGATGCGGGATTCGGTCCAGCGTGGGAGGTGCGGGAGCTTGGTCAGCAAAATGGCGGCCTGCAGCGTATCCATGCGGCTGTTAATGCCCTCTATCTGGTGCGTCTTTACTCCCCCCATATTGGCAAACAGCCGGCACTTTTCAGCCAGCGCCGCATCATTGGTGAGAATGCAGCCGGCATCACCCAGAGCCCCCAGGTTTTTGGTAGGATAGAAGCTGAAAGCGGCCGCATGGCCCATGGTGCCGCACAGCTGGCCCTTGTAGCGGCTCAGGTGGGCCTGCGCACAGTCTTCCAGCACCAGCAGCTGGTGGCGGCGGGCAATCTCCAGAATCGGGTCCATATCGGCCGGCTGGCCGTAGAGGTGTACGGGGATAAGGGCCCGGGTGCGAGGGGTGATAAGGGCTTCCAGCCGGGCGGGATCAAGCGTATAATAGCCAGGCTCGCAATCGGCAAAGACAGGGGTGGCGCCGCACTGGCTGATGCAGGAGGCCGAGGAGATCCAGCTCAGGGCCGGGGTGATCACCTCATCGCCCGGGCCAATGCCCAGCATCTTCAGGCTGATGTAAAGCGCATCGGTACCATTGGCTACCGGAATGCAGTGACGTACCCCATGCAGGCGCGCAAAGGCCTCGCTGAATTCCTCCAGCCACCTGCCCCCGATAAACTGCCCCCCTTCCAGCACTTGCCGGATTGCGCGGTCGATCTCAGCCTGGATGCTAAGGTACTGGGCGTGCAGGTCGACAAAAGGAATATGCATACGGAAGCATTAAGCGAGCCAGAACAAAAAATCATTAACCCCCACGGCAAAACTCCACATGCTGCAGGGGTGCCGGAGCAATATACTAGCCCCAACACAGTTTCTATAAAGAATCTACCCAAAATAAAACAGCATACCCCTGACTTTCCCAGCACCCCAAGCCCCAAAGGGGCGGCATACCCCCAGCATAGGGTGCAGCCCTATGCTACAATCCCTATGCTACCTTCCAATGCTACCAGCTAATGATAAACTGATTCTGGCGGCCAGCTCCCCCTCTCTGCAGGAGAGGGGGCTGGGGGGTGAGGTCCCCAAACCATCTTCTGTTATCCTGGAATTAACAAAATTAAAACAAAATATTCTTTAGCAGATTACCGAAATAACACTAATTTTGCCCCGTTAACACCCAAACCTATGAACTATAAGCTCGACCAGATCGACCGCAAGATCCTGGAGATACTACAAAATAACGCTAAGATCACCAATGCCCAGCTCTCCAAGGAGGTAGGCCTGTCGCCGGCCCCCACCCTGGAGCGGGTAAAAAAGCTGGAGCAAACCGGCATTATCCAAAGCTACCATGCCAAGCTGGACCCCGCCAAAATAGGCCTGGGCGTGTCTACCTTTGTGCATGTGGGCCTGAAGGGGCACAACAAGGAGAACATCGAAATCTTTTTGAACGCCATCCGCGAGATCGACGAGATCATTGAGTGTCACCACGTTACGGGCACCGGCGACTTTGTGCTGCGGGTGATTGCCAAGGACATCACCTCCTACCAGCGCCTGATGCTGGAAAAGGTAAGCGAGATCTCCGTAGTGGACAACCTGCAGTCGATGGTGATCCTCTCTACCTTTAAAGAAAAGAAAAGCATGCCGCTGCCTCTCTAAGGCAGTGCGGACGCAGTGCGAAATTTGCTCCTGGAGTCTTTGCTTTACGGCAAAGACTTTTTTTATTTTAGCTTCCCGAATCTGCGCACAGGGCTGGCTGCCGAAGGCCAGGCCTTTATCCCTCTCTACGGACACCTGCATGAGCCCGATCCAGAAACTCTCCATCATAATGCCTGCCTACAATGAAGGGCAAAGCATACACCTGATCCTGGAGAAAATAAAAGGGGTGCAGCTGCAGGCGGGGATTAATAAAGAAGTGATCATTGTAAACGACGCCTCTACGGATAATACGGAAGCGGCCGTGCTGCAGTATAGGGAGGCAAACCCGGAGCTGAACATTCTGTATATATGCCAGCCGGAAAACAGGGGGAAAGGGGCTGCCCTGCATGCGGGAATCGCCCGGGCAACAGGCGAATACCTGATCATTCAGGATGCCGACCTGGAATATGACCCGCAGGAGTACAACGACCTGCTGCAGCCGGTGCTGAAGGGAATGGCGGATGTGGTCTATGGCTCCCGTTTTATGGGAAGTAACCCGCACCGCATCCTGTTCTTCTGGCATACACTGGGCAATAACTTTCTTACCTTTATCTCCAACATGTTCACCAACCTGAACCTGACGGACATGGAAACCTGCTACAAGCTGTTCCGCACCGAGCTGATCCAGGGCCTGGTGCTGCGGGAAAAACGCTTTGGTTTTGAGCCGGAGGTTACGGCAAAGATGGCCCGCATTCCGGGCATCCGGATTTACGAAGTAGGCATTTCCTATTACGGCAGAACCTATGCAGAAGGGAAAAAGATTGGCTGGCAGGATGGGGTGCGCGCCCTCTACTGCATCCTGAAATATGGGCTGCTGAGAATTAAATAACAACAGAAGCTAATAACCGCCCTACATGCACATGAGCAGAAAATGGTTTCCCAACACCCCTCTGGGCGCTTTTACTCCTTTTTTGCTGCTCTACCTGTGCCTGGTGCTCTACCTGCATACCGATACCATGTATGGGGATGAGGCCAGGTATTGGGAGTTTGCCCAGAATTTACTGCAGGGCTTCTATTCACCGCCGGCACCCGATATCAACCTGTGGAATGGTCCAGGCTATCCGCTGTTTCTGCTCCCCTTTGCGGTGCTGGGGCTTCCCCTGCTGGCTATTACCCTGGCCAATGCGGTTCTCTACTGGGCATCGGTACTGCTACTCTACCATAGCCTGTTAGGGTATGTGTCCCGGCGGACTGCCCTGCTGCTTTCGCTCTTCTGGGCAGGCTACTATATTGCCTTTCAGGAACTGCCCAGCCTGCTGTCGGAGCCGCTTACGCTGTTTTTGGTAACGGCCATTGCCTATTGCTGGTCCAGGGCCTTTCGGGAGGCGAGTACCCGGTGGATGGTGGTGGCCGGGCTGCTGCTGGGCTGGCTCACCCTCACCAAGATCATCTTCGGCTATGTGGTGCTGGTGTTGCTGGCTGGTAGTGTGCTCTATGCAGGCATCAGCAGGACAGCCAATGCCCGGCGCCTCGCCTACTGCTTTGGCGTAGCTTTTCTGCTGTGTGTACCCTACCTGCTTTATACCTATTCGCTTACGGGCCGGGTCTTGTACTGGGGGAACTCCGGGGGGATGAGCCTGTACTGGATGAGCACACCGGTAGAGGGGGAGTACGGCGACTGGAACAACGAGACTTTTACCGCCAACTGTGGCCTGCCCAACATGCCCTGCAGCGCCCCCTTACTGGCAGTTCACCACCAGGCAGACATAGCGTATGTTTCTCAATTTGTAGGGGTGGCCAAGGATGATGCCTATAAAAGGATTGCAATCGACAACATCAAAGCGCATCCCGTAAAGTATGTGCGCAACTGGCTGGCCAATATCGGCAGGCTGCTGTTTGGCATTCCGGCCAGCTACTTCTATCAGCGGGAAGCCACACTGGCGCGCATTCTCCCCAATGGGGTGCTGCTAACCTTCATGCTTATTGCGGCCGTACCCACCATCCGTAGCTGGCGACGGGTGGCGCTGGAGATTCGGATACTGGTCCTGCTTTTGCTGCTCTACCTGGGGGCAAGCTCTCTGCTAAGTGCCTATCCCCGCCAGTTCTATGTGGTAGTGCCCATGCTGCTGCTTTGGATTGGCTATGTGCTGGAGCGCAGCTTGCGGATAAGCCTGCAGATTGGGAGTGCTGGGGAAGCTGGCTGTGCCAAACCGCCGGCAACAGGAAAAGAATGCAACCTTACGTTTCTATAAATACTTTATTTAATTTGCCGGCAGGGAGTTTGAATTCGTATGAACCCCATTCCTGGCGCGCAAGGGATGTTCTTTTGCTGACAGGATAGGTATCACTTCGTATGCATTAACCTCCACACTCAACATCATCCTATGGCCCCCATCCTCACCCAAGACCAGATCCGGCAGAAAGTACGGCGCATTGCCTTTGAGATCTACGAGAATAATTTTGACGAGCAGGAGCTCTGGCTGGTGGGTATCCAGGGGCAGGGCTGGCGCCTGGCCCAGATGCTGCAGGAGGTGCTGCAGGAGATCAGCCCCCTGAAGGTGAGCCTTATCCGTCTGGAGCTCAACAAGCAGGCCCCCCTCCAAACCGATATCGTGCTGCATGGCGCCCCCGACTCGCTGCAGGACAAAACCATTATCCTCACCGACGATGTGCTGAATACCGGCCGCACGCTGGCCTACAGCCTCAAGCCCTTTCTGCACCAGCGCATCCGCCGCCTGGAGATTGCCGTGCTGGTAAACCGCAGCCATACCACCTTTCCGGTGCAGGCCAAGTACACCGGCTACCAGCTGGCCACCACCCTCTCGGAGCATATTGATGTGCAGCTGGAAACGAGCCAGATGGCGGTGTTTCTGCGCTAATGTCGCCGGATAGTGCCTACCAATTTCCCCTTGCCGATGAGCTGTTTGTCTCAGCCACTGCACTGCATTTCTTAAAGCAGTACTTTAAGGAGTAGGGGCTAACTGCTTGTTTGGCAAAATTTTGTTTTTATATTTGAGCAGTAACCGGGCCTTTTGGGACCGGTGCCTGATAGACTGCAGCTAAATATTACATTGCAATATCCTGAGGTTTTTTTATGCTGAAGGAGCCGCAGAATTGCCGTACTTTTAGCTGTTTGTGTGCAGGCACGCCTGCGCCCCGCCCGCCTGTCCTGCCTGCCCGCTACTGCAAAGCAGCCGGGAGGCGGGGGGGCGGCCGGCAAACAGGCAGACCCTAAGGCGTAACGTAACCGGCCCCGGCCGGTATTCCTACCGATAAACGGAGCAACCAATGGCTGATCATGTGTTGATGCAGAGTGAAGACAAATACCGCAACCTCTTTGAGAATTCACTGGTTGCCATGCTGCGGGCCGATATCCGCAGCGGAGCGATCCTGGAAGCAAACGCCAGGGTCCGGGAACTGCTTGGCCTGGAAGAAGAGCAGCAGGCCGTGCTGTCGGATTTCTTCATCAACCCCGAGCAGCGGGAAGAAGCCCTGCAGCTGCTGCGCAACCGGCAACTGGTCGAGAACCAGGAGCTGGAGGTGCGCACCGGCGATGGCCGCCTGCTCTGGATCTCCTTCTCGGCCTGCTACTACCCCCAGGAGGGCATGCTGGAGTGTGTGCTCAAGGACATTACCCAAACCAAGCAAACCCTGCTGGAGCTGCAAAAGGTAAACTTTGAGCTGGATAACTTCGTCTACCACGCCTCCCACGACCTGCGCTCCCCCTTGCGCTCCATTCTGGGCCTGATCAACATTCTGCGCATTGAAGATAATGAAAAGGCCAGGGCCAATTGTGTGGACATGATCGAGGGCAGCATCAAGCGGCTGGACAACCTGGTGCAGGACCTGCTGAGCATGAGCCGCAACAACCGGGTAAATGATGCACAGGCCAATGTGAGCCTGATGAACGAGATCAACTATTCCTTTGCTAATTTCTACCACGTAGCCGATACCAAAAACCTCAACATCGTAACCCAGGTATACCAGCCGGTGGCCTTTATTTCCGACATTACCCGGGTGCGCATCATCCTCAACAACCTCATCTCCAACGCCATCAAGTACCGCAGCTACGAGCGCGACTGTTCCTTTATTCACATCGATGCCCGGGTAAGCCCACAGGAGGCCATTTTTACCATTGAAGACAATGGCGAGGGCATTCCCGAAACCAAGCTGCCCCATGTGTTTGACATGTTTGTGCGCGCCTCGGAAAGCAGCGACGGCTCCGGCCTGGGCCTCTACATTGTCAAGAATGTGCTGGAGAAGCTGCACGGCACCATTGAGCTGGAATCCCAGGAAAATGTGGGCACCAAATTCACGGTACGCCTGCCCAACGGCCTGCACCTGCTCTAGTTCCCCTTCCCCCCGGGCTGTATCATTCGCGCCGGATCGTTTGGATTTGCCAAACCGTCCGGCTTTATTTGTGTAGCTACTTGATAGACCTTACATGTCCGTACACAAGTCAACCATCCGCAAGGTAACCACGCACCAGCTGCAGGAAATGAAAAGCCGGGGCGAGAAGATCTCCATGCTCACCGCCTACGATTATTCCATGGCCCGCATTCTGGATGCTGCCGGCATTGATGTGCTGCTGGTGGGCGATTCGGCCTCCAATGTGATGGCCGGCAACGAAACCACCCTGCCCATAACGCTGGACCATATGATCTGGCATGCCAGCAGCGTGGTAAAGGCGGTGCAGCGGGCGCTGGTGGTGGTGGATATCCCCTTTGGCAGCTACCAGGCCAACAGCACCGAAGCGCTCAAGTCGGCCATCCGCATCATGAAGGAAAGCGGCGCCCATGCCGTAAAGGTAGAGGGGGGGCGGGAGATTCAGGAATCGGTGATCCGCATCCTGAGCGCCGGCGTGCCGGTGATGGGCCATCTGGGCCTTACGCCGCAGTCCATCTATAAGTTTGGCACCTACAGCGTACGGGCCAAGGAGCAGGCCGAGGCCGAGCGCCTCATTGAAGATGCCATTATGCTGGAGGAGTGCGGCTGCTTTGCCCTGGTGCTGGAGAAAATTCCGGCGGCCCTGGCCGAGTCGGTCGCCCAGAAGATCAAAATACCGGTGATTGGCATAGGGGCAGGGGGGCAGGTAGACGGACAGGTGCTGGTGGTGCACGACATGCTGGGCATCACCCAGGATTTCAAGCCCCGCTTTCTGCGGCAGTACGCCGATCTGAACAGCATCATCACCGATGCCGTAAGCCGCTACATTGCCGATGTGAAGGCCCGGGAGTTTCCCAATGAGAGGGAGAGTTATTAGGAGAAATAAAAACATCCTTAACCACCCCGCGGCTGCGGTGTCCGGAGGGCGGGGTGGTTAAAACTACTCTACTCTTATTGTTGGTGTTTTCACCAACAATTTTGCCCCCTCCCTGTAGAAGTTCTTACTCACCAAAAGGAAGAGGTACGGAACTGCAGGCAGACCTAAAACCTAAAACCAAAAACTTTTTCAAATAGATGACAAACGCATCCAAGATCATTTACACCATAACCGATGAGGCGCCGGCACTGGCGACCTACTCGCTACTGCCCATCATCCAGGCCTTTGCCAAACCGGCCGGCATTGCGGTAGAAACCCGGGATATTTCCCTGGCGGGCCGCATCCTGGCCGCTTTTCCGGAACGGCTCTCGGCCGGGCAGCAGCAGGCAGATGACCTGGCCTACCTGGGCGAGCTGGCCAAAACCCCCCAGGCCAACATCATCAAGCTGCCCAACATCAGCGCTTCCATTCCCCAGCTGACGGCTGCCATCAAAGAACTGCAGGGCCAGGGCTACCCCATTCCCGACTATCCGGCTGATCCGCAGAACGAGGAGCAGAAGGACATAAAAGCCCGCTATGCCAAAGTGCTGGGCAGTGCCGTAAACCCGGTGCTGCGGGAGGGCAACTCCGACCGGCGGGTAGCAGCCCCCGTGAAGGAATATGCCAAAAAGAACCCCCATAAAATGGGTAAGTGGAGCCCGGATTCCAAATCGCACGTGGCGCACATGCAGGAGGGCGACTTCTACGGAAGCGAAAAATCGGTGGTGGTAGAGCAGGCCGGCAATGTGAAGATCGAGTTTGTTGGCGCCGACGGCAGTACCAAAACGCTGAAAGAAAAGACCAGCCTGACCGCAGGCGAGGTGATCGATGCCGCCGTGATGCGCCGCAAAGCCCTGCGCGCCTTTCTGGAAAAGGAGATTGCCGATGCCAAAGCCCAGGGGGTGCTGCTCTCCCTGCACCTGAAGGCCACCATGATGAAGGTTTCCGACCCCATTATGTTTGGCCATGCCGTAACGGTATTCTTCAAGGAGGTATTTGAAAAGCATGCGGCCCTGCTAAAAGAAGCAGGCGTAGACCCCAACAATGGCCTGGGCGACCTCTATGCCAAAATAAAGAGCCTTCCCCAGGAGCAGCAGGCGCAGATCGAAGCCGATATTCAGGCTGTGTATAAGAACCGCCCCGAGCTGGCCATGGTGAACTCCGACAAGGGCATTACCAACCTGCACGTACCCAGCGATGTGATCATTGATGCCTCCATGCCGGCCGCCATCCGCGACTCGGGCAAGATGTGGGGTCCCGATGGCAAGCTGCACGATACCAAAGCCATTATTCCCGACCGCAGCTATGCGGGCATTTACCAGGAGGTGATCCAGTTTCACAAGGAGCACGGCGCCTTTGATGTAACCACCATGGGCACCGTGCCCAACATAGGCCTGATGGCCCAGAAGGCGGAAGAATACGGCTCGCACGACAAAACCTTTGAGATGAGTGCCGCCGGCACCGTACGGGTGGTGGATGCCTCCGGCAAGGTGCTGCTGGAGCAGGCCGTAGAGGAGGGGGATATCTTCCGCATGTGCCAGACCAAAGACCTGCCCATACAGGACTGGGTAAAGCTGGCCGTAACCCGCGCCCGCATTACCAACACCCCGGCCATTTTCTGGCTGGATGAGAACCGGGCCCACGATGCCAACCTCATTAAAAAGGTAGAGCGCTACCTGCAGGACCACAATACCGAGGGGCTGGAGATCCGGATCATGTCGCCGGTAAAGGCCATGCGCTACACCTGCGAGCGGGCCCGGGCCGGCAAGGACACCATTTCCGTAACCGGTAATGTGCTGCGGGATTACCTCACCGACCTGTTTCCCATCCTGGAGCTGGGCACCAGTGCCAAAATGCTCTCCATTGTGCCCCTGCTGGATGGCGGCGGCTTGTTTGAGACGGGGGCCGGCGGCTCGGCGCCCAAGCATGTGCAGCAGTTTGTAGAAGAGAACTACCTGCGCTGGGATTCCCTGGGCGAGTTTCTGGCCCTGGCCGTTTCACTGGAAGACATGGCCCAGAAGACCGGCAACGAGAAGGCCCAGGTGCTGGCCGAAGCCCTGGATGCGGCCAATGGCAAATTCCTGGAAAACGACAAATCGCCTGCCCGCAAGGTAGGGGAGATCGACAACCGCGGCAGCCACTTCTACCTGGCGCTCTACTGGGCACAGGCGCTGGCCGCTCAGAGCAAGAACAGGGAGCTGCAGGAGAAATTCTCCGGCCTGGCCAAAGCGCTAACGGAAAATGAAGGCAGGATCGTAGAGGAGCTGATTGCCGTACAAGGCCAGCCGGTCGACATTGGCGGCTACTACCACCCCAATGCCGAAAAGACTGAAAAAGCCATGCGCCCCAGCCAAACGCTGAACCGCCTGCTGGCAAGTGTGTAAGCTGTAGCTTTATAAGAGTAAGAAGCCACCTGGAATGCAGTTTTCAGGTGGTTTTTTTTGTTCCGATGTTTCTGAGGAATTGAAGTGGAATGTTGAACAAGCAAGGGGAAGAGGGTTGAATTTTTCAATAGTCTTTGACAGTAATGGACTCGCCGCAGCATCAGATCCGCCGCAACACCCACCCCCAGCCCCTCCGAGGAGGGGATTATCGTACCCTTACTAACCACAACTGGTTCGCCTGAACAGAACGGGATATATAGACAATCTTTTCTGATATCATAAATCGGCACTATGCCAAACGAAATCCCCTCCTCGGAGGGGTTGGGGGTGGGTGTTGCGGCGGATCTGATGCTGCGATGGTTGCTTTGCTACGTTGAGGTGGAAATTCCCGTGGAGATATAGAAAACGGCATCACTTCTTAAAGTCCGTTACTGAGTATCTACTATAACCTCCTCTATATCCTACTCATCTATTCTCTAAAATCCACCCCTCAATCGCCCGCAGCACATTTTGCATATCCCGCTTCACCTCCAGATCGTGAAAACGCAAAAAACGGACTCCATAGCTTTCTAATTTCTGCTGCCTGCTCCCATCGGCCCGAAGGACTTCTACATGGTCATGGCTGCTGCCGTCTATTTCAATGGCCAACCGCAGTTCTTTACAGTAAAAGTCAACAATGTAGGAGTCCAGCGGCTTTTGCCGGTCAAAGTCAAAACCGAGCATTTTCTTCTGCTTGAGCTCGTTCCAGAGCAGCACCTCCGATAAGGTCATGTTCTTGCGCAGGGAATGGGCAAGGGCTTTTAACCTGGGATCGTAGGGGATGATTTCTCGTCTGGCCATAGCACGGGGACTTGCTATACGTAGCGGCTTTTTGGGGCATTGGGTTGCGGTGGGATTGGGAAAATTGCCCTCTTTATTGAAAACAAATCAAATTAAAGGCAACTCTTTTCTACTGTAGCGGCGGCCCCCCAGCAGAGACGTACCCCACCACAGCGGCGGACCCACCCCTACGCCCCTCCCAGGAGGGGATTTCGTTTGGCATAGACCCAGTTCATGATACCAGAAAGTATTGTCCATTTTATTGCTTTGATCAGGTGAACCAGTAGTGGTGGGTAAGGGTACGATAATCCCCTCCTCGGAGGGGCGTAGGGGTGGGTCCTGCGGTGGGTCAGCCCCTGCGGTTAGTATGTCGTTGTTGGGGGCATTCCCTACGTTGGGACTGAAACTACTCTATAGTAATAATAGCAATTGTTAAGAACAGCAACGACAAGCTTATGGCCAAAGGAGTAGCGCTTTTAAGAATAAGCTGATATCTTGAGGGCCATGATCAGAGCGATACTAGTTATATGCCCCCTTATAGTCCTAATTGCCTGTGGGGGAAGCGATCCCTCCACCGAAGGGGCTGCTCCTGTGCTGGAGAGAACCACTGGCACTGACACCACGGAAATCCTACAGCCAAGCCCAGTAGCACCCCCTCAAACCAAACAGGATACCCTCATGCTCGAGGGCATGGCCGAGCCGGTGGAGCTGCGGCTGTACCAGGCACCGGAGGGCTGGCCGCTGCAGGTGCATACCTATCTGCCACCCGGCATTGAGGCGGATGCCGTCAGCTCGGGCGAAGGAGAGGCTATCCGCTTCCGGATGGGGGAGGCGCTGCTTTCCTTCGTGCTGCTGCCCGAGGCGGTAAAGCGCTCAGCCGCGCAGGCCCGTGCCCGCAGCCTGTTTGGCAAAACCAATGTGCAGTCCTGCCGCAGCAGCTACCCCTGGCAGTGGGAGTGCCTCTATGCAGCCAATGCTAAAGGCAGGGTAACGCGGGTGCTGATCGGCGAGCAGCAGGGCCGGCAGTTTTACTTTCTGCTGGACTATCCGGCCGAGTATGGTGATGGCTTCGGACCCCGCGCGGCTATGATCCTGCGGGAGTGGAGGTTTAACAAGCCGGCGGCACCGCAGCAAAGCCCTCAATAATTTCTATCTTTGTTTAAAACCAGAGAATCTTGCTTACACCTGCCATATCAAGCTTTGGAGAAATGCTGCTCTACCTGATCGGAGGGCTGGTGTTTGTGCTGGGTGCGCTGGCAACGGCCTGGCTGATCCGCCCCGCCCGGCCTAATGTGGAGAAGCTGAGTACCTACGAATCGGGCGAGGAACCCTCGGGCAGCGCCTGGGGACAGTTCAATGTGCGTTTCTACATCATTGCGCTGGTATTTATTCTCTTTGATGTGGAGCTGGTCTTTTTGTTTCCCTGGGCCACTGTGTTTGGCCGCAGGGAGCTGATTGCCGAATCGGGCGGGCTCTGGGGCTGGTTTGCCCTGGCCGAGATGGCGCTTTTTGTAGGCATACTGGCGCTGGGGCTGGCCTGGGCCTGGGCCCGGGGACTGCTGGAATGGGTGAGGCCTGCTCCGGAAGTAAGACAAATAGAATCGCCGGTGCCGGAAAAGCTGTATCAGAAGGTCAACGCGCAGGTGGCCTCTTTCTCTAGTACGTCGCCTAAAGAAAAACGAAGCGTGGTTTAAAAAAGAGGGTTCCGATAAGTGCTACAGTACCTTAGCAACCAAAACCCCTTTTCTACACGTAAGTCTCCTATCTCACTACTCACTACCAACTACTACGCAATGGGCTTACTCGATCAACAGTTCAATCAGGGAGGCATACTCATCAGCCGGGTAGATGAGCTGGTCAACTGGGCCCGGCTCAGCAGCCTCTGGCCCATGGGCTTTGGCATTGCCTGCTGCGCCATCGAGATGATGGGCGCCTATGCGTCTCAGTATGACCTGGACCGCATTGGGGTGTTTCCCCGTCCCAGCCCGCGCCAGAGCGATGTGATGATTGTAGCCGGTACGGTTACCTTTAAAATGGCCGACCGCCTGCGCCGCCTCTACGAGCAGATGCCCGAGCCCCGCTATGTGATCTCCATGGGCAGCTGCTCCAACTGCGGTGGTCCCTACTGGCAATGGGGCTACCATGTGGTGAAGGGGGTAGACCGCATTGTGCCGGTAGATGTGTACGTGCCAGGCTGTCCACCCCGCCCGGAATCGCTCATTGGGGGCATCCTGAAGCTGCAGGAAAAAATTCGCCGGGAAAGCCTGATGACGCCCGTAGCGCTCGAGCGCCTCATTGCCAAAAAGAAAGGACAACCCGCATGAGCACAACGTCCGCTCCTATAGACCAGCTCCATGCCCGCCTGCTGGAGCGCTTTGGCCCCGAAGTGATCCTGGGCACCGACCTTAGCTGCAGCCCTGCGGCCCTGCTGGTAGCGCCGGCGGCCATTGAAGGGGTATGCCGGCAGTTGTATGAAGATGAGCAAAGCTACTTTGACCTGCTCAGCTGCATTACCGGCCTGGATGGTGGACCGGAAGCGGGTACCCTGGAGGTGATCTACAGCCTGTATTCCATCCCCTACCATACCCACCTGAGCCTGAAGGTGGTGCTGCCCCGCAATGGAGAAGGGGAGCCCCTGCCCGAGCTGGCCAGCGTAAGCAGCATCTGGCAAACGGCCAACTGGCATGAGCGGGAAGTTTTTGACCTGCTGGGCATTCGCTTTAGCGGCCACCCCGACCTGCGCCGCATTTTACTGCCGGCCGACTGGCAGGGACACCCCCTGCGAAAGGATTACAAAGAGCAGGAGTACTACCACGGCATCTGGGTACGCTATGAAAATGAACGTCTCTGAGAAATCTGTAGGATGTAAGGAAGTCGGGAGAAAATAGACTTTCCGGGAGAATAGTGCATTGGTGTTACCACCTGCCGGTCCTCCTGCCTCAGGCAAGCTAGCCCAGGACATCTCCAGAAAAAGGACTTGAGGGGGTGCAATGGGGGAGGGCCTGTACACAAGCTGGCATAGAAGGGAAGGGGTGATGAGCCCAGCAGCAGGCGGACAGAACAAAGGAATGCTGGCAAATGCGGAGGAGAAGGCGTAAGATATTCTGATATAGCGTGTTATTTTAATCGCTTCTCCTGCAGAAAATTTTTTTATTACACTACACAAAATATTATTTGGCAAGCAGCGAACTTTGGGTATCCATTTGGCGTACATGTGGACGTGCCAATTCAAACTGCCAACTATGTTTTTCTACGGAATCGAAGCCACTCCTCTGGGCTTGTATCAGGCCGAGCGGGTATGCTGCTCCAGGTGCGGAGCAAAAGATACCATCAGCATGAAGGTGTTTGCCAAGTATTTTCATGTTTCCCGTATCCCGAGCTTTCCCCTGGGCAAGATCGGGGTGGCCGTATGCCGGGACTGCCACTACGCCGTAAACGATGAAGGCTTTCAGCACCACCAGCAATATAAAGCGGCCTTTCAGCAGCTGCGGGCCAAAACAAGCGTGCCCTACTGGTCGTATGCCGGATCGGCCATCAGCGGTAGCATTCTCATCATCGCCTTAATGACAGCCTTATAAGCAGTTTATTCATAGTGAAGCCAGCCTGCCGCTTACCTCCGGCAGGCTGGCTTTTCTCTTTCTCTCTACCCTTTACCCAATCCCTATGATCTTTTACGGAACCAAAGCTACGCCCGTAGGGGTGTACAAGGCCGAGCGCCTCAAGTGCCAGAATTGCGGCGAAGACAACAAAGTACAGTTTGAGGTCTACGCCCGCTATTTCCACCTGTACTGGATCCCTACCTTTCCGCTGGGCAAGGTGGCGGTGTCTACCTGCCAGCATTGCAAGCATGCGCTGGACCACAAGCAGTTTGGGGCCGATCAGCAGTACCAGTACGCCTACGAGCGGGTGAAAGGGCAAACCTCCACCCCCAAATGGCATTTTGCCGGCCTGCTGCTGATCTGCAGCCTGCTCACCTGGGGGGTGATCAGCAACATACAGTCGGGCGAGGAGCAACAGGGCTACATTGCCCAGCCACAGGCCGGCGATGTGTATGATGTAAAATCGGCCGATGGCTATTATTCCACCCTGCGCGTTAGCGCCATTGAGGGGGATGTTCTGCACCTGCAGGTAAACGAATATGCCGTAAATAAAGCCTCGGCTACCCACACCATTGACAAGGCCGAAAACTATAGCGAGGAGTTCATGGAAATGACCCAGGCCGAAATTGCCGAGATGTTTGAAAAAGGCGAGATCACCCGGGTGAAACGCTGAGGGGATCCCTCCATTTTCCTTAAAGTAAGGTGAATTATAGATTTAGCATCTGATCGATAGTTACAATAACGTACAAAATCCCCCTTGGCGAAGGGGGTAGGGGGATCGACAATTAATAGTTTGAGGCTTTATAAATTCATTGTGAACATGAGCGAAAATATTCATACTAAATGAAGCCTTTGATCTCATACGTACTCCAATCCCCCTTACCCCCTTCACCAAGGGGGATTCGTATCGCATAGTAACTTCCAAGTTTAATAATCTATCATTCAAGTTAAGATATGAAAAGCCGTTGCCAACGGCTTTTTTTTATGCCGGATGCTGTATCTTAGCCCTGCTATGGCCAATCCCGTTCAGTACCAGTACCACCCCTCGCACTTTCAGCAGTCGGAGCCCACCAAGTACAAGGCGGCCGAACTGCCGCCGGGCCATATGCTCATCAACCTGGGCCCGCAGCACCCCTCTACCCATGGGGTACTGCGCCTGGAGGTGATCACCGATGGCGAGCTGGTGGTGGATGTGGTGCCGCACCTGGGCTACCTGCACCGCTGTTTCGAAAAACATGCCGAAAACCTCACCTACCAGCAGAGCATTCCCTTTGTGGACCGGCTGGATTATGTGGCGGCCATGAACAGCGAGCATGTCTGGTGCATGGGGGTAGAGAAGATGCTGGGCATTACCAATACCCTGCATCCTCGGGTAGAGTACATCCGCGTGCTGGTGGCCGAGCTTAACCGCATTGCCTCCCACTTTGTGGCCGTGGGTACCTATGCCATGGACATAGGCGCCGTAACCCCCTTTTTGTGGCTGATGCGGGACCGGGAGCATATCCTGCGGCTGCTGGAATGGGTCTGCGGGGCCCGCATGCTCTACAACTATATCTGGATTGGGGGTCTGTATTATGATCTGCCCGTGGGCTTTGAGGAGCGCTGTGCCGAATTCCTGGCCTACCTAAAGCCCAAACTGCGGGAGCTGGAAGAGCTGGTGATGGGCAACAGCATCTTTGTGGAGCGTACGGCTGGCGTAGGGGTGCTGCCGCTGGATCTGGCCATCAACCGCGGGGTGACCGGCCCCATGCTGCGGGCCTCCGGCCTGGCCTACGACCTGCGCCGTATAGACGGCTACAGCGTATACCCCCAGCTGGAGTTTGACGTGCCCATTGGCAGGGGACTAATGGGACAGACCGGCGACTGCTGGGACCGCAGCTGGGTGCGGGTGCAGGAGTGCTACCAGTCCCTGCATATTGCCGAGCAGTGCCTGCAGCGCCTCACCACCGACCTGAAGCGCACCCGCGATTTTGACCCCCGGGCGGCAGTGCCCAAAAAGGTGCGCCCCCCCAAAGGCGACTACTACATCCGCGGCGAAACCCCCCGGGGTGAGCTGGGCTTCTTTTTCCGGGCCGATGGCCGCTCCGATATTCCCTACCGCTGCAAAGCCCGCAGCACCTGCTTTGTAAACCTGAGCGTACTGCCCGAGATCAGCAAAGGGGTACTCATTGCCGACCTGATCGCCATTATCGGCTCCATTGATTTTATCCTGGGCGAAGTAGACCGCTAAGTACTGCTAGTAGGCTGCCCGAGGGGGGGAAGGCAGGCGACTGCTAACCAAAAAAGCAAACAGAAGGGGAGGATTTTCGCTTGTCTGTAAAAGAGAGCTGTTGCACTGGTAGATCACCAATACCCCTTTTTCACTGTGTCAATCAAGATCTTAACTGCCGCCCAGATCCGGGAAGCCGATCGGAGAACTATCGAAGAAGAAAATATCAGCTCGCTGGAGCTGATGGAACGGGCGTCGGCTGCCTTTGTGCGGGCCTTTGTGAAGCGGTATACCGAGAAGCGTCCGGTCTACATCTTTTGTGGAACCGGCAATAATGGCGGTGACGGCCTGGCCATTGCCCGCCTGCTGCTGAGCCAGCAGTTCAGTGTGCAGGTGTATATACTTGGTGATCGGGAGGGGGCCACAGCAGATTTTAAGGCCAATGCCGAAAAGCTGGAGCGCTACCACCGCCCCGTATCACTGCAGAAGCGGGAAGATTTTCCGGACATTCCGGCCAATGCCCTGCTGATCGATGCGCTGTTTGGCTCGGGCCTTAGCCGGCCCATTACGGGGCAGTGGGCCGAGCTGGTGCAGTACCTTAACCAAAGCGGTGCCGAAGTGGTATCGGTAGATGTGCCCAGCGGCATGTACCTGGACAAGCCCCAGGACCAGGGGAGCCCCATGATTTGTGCCGACCTGGTCATTACCTTTCAGCTGCCCAAGCTGGCCTTTCTGCTGCCCGAAAGCGGGAGGCATATTCTGGGCTGGAAGATGGTGCCCATAGGGCTGAGTGAATCCTACCTGGCCTCAGTGGCAACTCCCTATTGTTTTATAACCACCGATACCATAGCGGCCATCTACAAAAAGCGGAGCAAATGGTCGCATAAAGGAGATTTTGGTAAGATCCTGCTGATGGCGGGCAGTAAGGGCAAGATGGGCGCCGTGGTGCTGAGCGCCCGGGCCTGTATGCGGGCTGGGGCCGGCCTGCTGACCGTCTATGCGCCGGGCTGTGGCTACACCATTCTGCAAACGGCCGTGCCCGAAGCCATGGTGCAGCTAGATCCGCATGAGGAGGAGCTCAGCGCCGCCCCCCCGCTGGAGGGCTACGATGTGCTGGGGGCCGGGCCGGGCATGGGCAGCTCGCAGACTACCTATGTGGCATTTAAAGAGGTGTTGAGCCGGGCGGAGGTTCCGCTAGTGCTGGATGCCGATGCCCTGAACCTGCTGGCAAAGCACAAGGAGCTGCTGGCGCTGCTGCCGCCCAACACCATTCTCACCCCGCACCCCAAAGAGTTTGAGCGCCTGGTAGGCCCCTGGCAAAGCGGCTTTGAGCGCCTGGAGAAGCAGCGCGAATTTTGCCGGCGCTGGGGGGTGGTGCTGGTGCTCAAAGGGGCCCACAGCAGCATCTGCAATGGGGATGGCACCGTGTATTTCAACAGCACCGGCAATGCGGGCATGGCAACGGGCGGCACAGGCGATGTGCTCACCGGTGTGCTGGCCGCCCTCCTGGGGCAGGGCTATGGGGCGTTTGATGCGGCCGTGCTGGGTGTATTTTTGCATGGCCTGGCGGCCGATCTGGCAGCCCGGGAGCTGGGGCTGGAGTCGATCATTGCCTCAGATCTGGTGGACTACCTGCCCGGGGCCTATCGGAAAATTGCCGATCCTACCTTTTCGATCAGCGACCGAGTGTTTTAGTAAAAGCCGTTAGCAGGCGGTGCAGCTCCTCAAATTTGGTAAGGGGGAGCGTCTCGCTGCGGTCATAAATATCATGGTAGGCCTGTATGCCCCCCAGCGTATAGATAAAGAAGGAGGGAACCCCCTGCTCATAAAAGGGGCAATGGTCGCTGTTGCAGGCTTCGCCGCGGGACGATACCTGCTTGAAGAACCCCTTTTCACCATTCAGGGCCTGTAGCTGGGCAAACTCTTCGGTAAAGATCTTGCCATTTACCACCATGATCCCCTCATCGCCGGTGCCGGTAATGTCCAGGTTAATCAGAAAGCGGATGTCCTGCAGGGGCACCAGCGGATTGTTTACATAGTGCAGGGAGCCCAGCAGGCCTACTTCTTCGGCCCCAAAGGCCAGGAATAGAAGGTCCTGATCGGGCCGGTTGGCCGGTAGGGCATAGTGCCGGGCCAGGCTCAGCAGCATGGCGATGCCGCTGGCATTGTCATTGGCGCCGGGAAAGTAAGCGCCCTTGCCCAGGCGGCCCAGGTGATCGTAGTGTGCGCTGAAGACCAGCACGCCGCTGCCGGGTTTCTTGCCGGGCAGCAGGCCGGCCACATTCTGGGTGTTGAGGTTGCGGATGAGCTTGCTCTCGATCTTGAGCTCCAGGGTCTGGAAGCTGGCCGGAGCCGAGGCTTTGGCAATTACCAGCTGGGGCCGCTCACAGGTTTGCTGCGATACATGCCAGCTGAGCTTGTCATCGGTCAGCACAAGGCTGGCCACCGAGGGGTTGTTCTTAAAGCTGCGCAAAAAGGCCAGCACTTCTTCCAGGCGCTGCTTTTCTTCCTTGCTGCTAGTGGCAAACAGGGTTTTGTCGATGAGCAGCACTTTGCCCCGGGCCTCCTGCAGGGAGGAGAGCAGCTGCTGCGGGTCCTGGATGGCTTCTGCCGACAGGTGCATTACGGGATAGCGGCCGCTCAGGCTGCGGGAGCAGGGCATCACCAGAAAATCCTGGCCGGCCTGCAGGGCTTTCTCGCCCAGGCGCAGGCTCACCTCTTCGGGAAAGGTATTGACCGAGATGGAAAACTCCTGGAAGTAGCCGTTGCCAAATGATTTCAGTCCAATTCGCTGGTATTCGCCGGCTATGTAGCGGGCGGCCTTCAGGTGCCCATCGGCCACGTAGCCGCGGCCATGCATGCCGGGAGCACTTAGGGTGTCCAGTACCTTGCGGGCATAGGGAAGAACCGATTGGGCAGTACCGGAGAGGGCAATAACACTAAAAAGCACACTCAGCAGACAGCTGATGGGGACAGAAATACGCACGACTGGAAAGGGAGATGGGGCTGCAAAAATCCTTTCCTAAAAATAGGGCTTTTGGGGCAGGGCTGCCAGGAAAATGTTCAACTTTTTTTTAAACTTTCCGGGGCCTGCGCAGGCAAGTCAGGACGGTGGAGCTCCAGCCCGCAAAAGCGGCAAAAATGGGCGTCTTCCGGGTGGTCTTCCGGCCTGCAGCGAGTGCAGCGTACCATGCGGGGCGGCCTGGAGGGCCCTTCCCGCTCGGCCCGCGTAAGCTCGGCCGAGACAATGCCGGTGGGAACGGCAATAATGCCATAGCCGAGCAGCATCAGGATGGTGGCCATGAACTTACCGGCGGGGGTAAGGGGGGTGATGTCGCCAAAGCCTACCGTGGTAATGGTCACAATGGCCCAGTAAATGCTGGTAGGAATATCGGTATACCCATTTTCAGGGCCTTCAATCATGTACATGATGGCCCCAACTATGATTACCACAACAAGCACCGCCCCAATAAACACAATGATCTTGTACACGCTGCGCCGCAGGGCCACCTGCAGTGTCTGGGCTTCTCCCAGGTAGCGGGTGAGCTTTAGCACCCGGAAGATCCGCAGCAGCCGCAAGCCCCGGATCACCAAAAGAAAGCGGGCACCGCTATAGACCAGATTGAGGTAGGTAGGCAGGATGGCCAGCAGGTCTACCAGCCCATAGAAACTGAAAATATAGTGCAGGGGGCGCTGGCTGCTAAAGATCCGTGCCACATATTCAATGGTAAAACAAATGGTGAAAAACCATTCAATTAGCATAAGCTCCTGGCCATAATCTGCCCGGATAGCCGCCACACTTTCAAGGATAACGGTAAGGATACTAAGCAGGATGAGCACCAGCAGAATTACATCAAACGCTCTTCCGGCAGGGGTGTGAGTACCAAAGATGACGATCCGAAGCGATTGTTTAAGAGCAGTGAGCCTACTTTTTCTAGTCATGCAGGTGTAATCCGTTTAGGGTAGCCATTCTTGTTCTGTGCGCCTAATCAGAACAGAAAAGAACTGGGGTAAATTAGCATATTATCTGCCCCCCCGCAACCAAAGGCATGGTTTGATAGGGGGTCTTTTAGTAATTTGTGTTGGTAATCCTGTTACGATCAGCTTTTTTAACTAGCCCTGAGTGGAAGCATGAAAGCCAGGCCTGAGCCGGATTTTTCCCTTAAATGGAGCTATCTGTTGAGAAAAGTGCAGATTTTACCAGCAGTCTGCTATACCTCATAGGGGAGCCGTCAGCTGTATTGGGGCATTGCTCCACCTGCTTTTAAGGTACAGACGGCTGGTAATTCCTGAATTTTTTAAGTGATCCTGTAGTGAATAATGCGTAAAAGTGAGAGGGGGTGCATTAAAATATGGTTAAAATCACCAAAATTGTGCACTATTGTTGTGCCGAAAGTGCAGATTTTCGATAAAGGTGTAGAAAAATATTCAGCATTGTTTGTTAATATTGGGGCGTATTCTTTTTTTTGTTCAAGTAGTACTCTTTTTTACAGTTCCTACATCTTTTTACTTCTAACCACCCCGCACGAATGAACAACAATTCCTACGATCTCTCAAAGGTTAATGATCGTATTCAGTACTTTCAGGATGAGATTTTGAAGGTAACCGCTAACAAGTTTGCAAAAGAAGTAGGCATTGCCTACGGCACTCTGCGCAATCTGTATAGCGAAGATAAAAAGCCACGCAAAAGCACCATTACCAAAATTCTGGGCGCCTATGATGGTTTTGTAAATCCCAGCTGGCTGCAGTCCGGCAAAGGAAAACCCACCCTTTCCGCCACCCAGGAACATCCTGCTTTTCAGGCCATGACCAGCGGCGAGTACTGGCCAAAAGTGGGCAAGCAGATCCGCAAGCAGATCCGCAAGTCGGATAAAACCCCTGAGCAGATTGCCCAGGCCACCGGCTATACCATCTATCGCCTGAACAAAACACTGGGGGGCAAGCAGGCGCCCACGCCTCAGTTTATGTCGCTGCTGCTCTCAGAACTGGGCATAACCGTAGACCAGCTGGCCGAGGTGGCCGGTGTGCCGGTACCCCAAAAAGAAAAAGCGGCCAAAGCGGCCCCGGCCGAAGAAAGCAGCGCTGCTGCTCAGGAGCAGGAAACAGCCGCTCAGCCCCAGGCCGAGCCCGCCGAAGCCGCCCAGAGCGTACAGGCCGTACAAACCCTCCCCATGCAGCCGCAGGCCCAGCCTGCCGGGCATGATGGCGAGTCGGTACAGGAGCTTCGCATGAAGATCGATTTCCTGACCAACCGCATCAACTACCTGGAGGAGCGCATGAGCCGCCTGGCCCGCTAAGCTTCCTGGGGAACGCACCCTATCTCCCTATACAGCAGCAGGATGCCCCATCCTGCTGCTTTTTTTTGCCCCTTTTTTGCTAACTTTACTAGCATGAAGGGATGGACTGCGCCGCCGGCTATTGAATTACCCCCCCGGTATTATCTGGATAACTTTTACGCGCTGCTGGAATTTGTAGAGGCCAAGTACGGGCAGCTGCTGCTGGCATCTGAAAGGGAGTTTCTGGCCCGTTTTGAGGCCCTGAGTGAGGAGGCGCGCTGCCTGTTTTTGCGGCTGGCCAACCGCAAGGGCCAGTGTTTTCGGTTAAGTAAGCTGAGCTATCCGGAAATTGGGGATCTGCAGCCACCCCTGCAGGAACTGCTGCAGGGCGGTTTCTGCCTGCGCTTTTGCCCCGAGCACCGCGCCGAGTTGCCCCTGGTGGTGGCGGTATTTACCCGGCAGGAACTCTGCCAGCTCTGGAAGCTCCTATGCCCGGGCGTACGGGGACTGAGTGCCCTTAAAAAAGAAGCGCTGGCCGACCGCCTGCTGCAGGAGGTAGACCATGACGAGCTCTGCCAGGCCATTGCAGCCAGCGATACGGTAGTGCTGCAGTGCTACCTGCAGGAGTATGAACTGTTGAAGTTTCTGTTCTTTGGTCACCTGGGCGGCGAAATGTCGGAATTTGTGATCCGGGACCTGGGCCTGGTGCAGTATGAGTCCCTGGCGCTGGAGAAGCTGGTGGCCAAGTTCAGCAGCCGGCAGGAGGTGGACGATAAGTTCTGGATCTCCAGCGTGTACCAGCAATTCCGGGAGCTGCGCGAGGCGCCCGTGGCCGAAGTGCTCTACAGCTGGTACGGGCAGCAGGCACACCGCGGCAGCCAGCTGGGTGCTGAGGCGCGACCCACCTTTGACCGGCTCACCCTTAAGCTGGCCCGCCTGCTGGAGCGCCAGCAGCAGCCCCACTGGGCGCTGGAGGTGTACCGCCACAGCCCGCAGCCCCCCTCCCGGGAGCGGCAGGTACGCCTGCTGCACAAGGCCGGCGAGCAGCAACAGGCCCTGGAGCTCTGCCACCAGATGAGCACCCACCCCCTCAATGCCGAAGAAGCTATCTTTGCCCAGGACTATTGCCAGAAACTGGAGCGGAAAAAAGCCGTACGCAGCACTACCCAGCACCTGAAGGAGGCCGATACGGTGCACATTCCGCGGGAGTACCGGTATGCTGTAGAGAAGGGGGTGATCCGCCACTTTAGCGAGCAGGGCTATGAGGCGCTCTTTAGCGAAAATTACCTCTTCCAGAGCCTGTTTGGCCTGCTTTACTGGGATATTATTTTTGATCAGGATGTGCCCGTCTACCACAGCCCCCTGCAACGCTTTCCGTCCGATCTGTACCTGCCCCAGTTCCTGGACCGGCGGCAGGCGCAGCTGCAGGCCCGCAGCCAGGTGCTCAGCACCTCCAAAAGGTTGCTCAAACAGGTACGCACCACCTACGACAGCAAATGGGGACTGGGCAATCCGCTGGTGGGCTGGCATGAAAATACCCTGCCCCTGCTGGAGGCCGCCTGCCGGCGTATACCCGCCGCGGCCCTGCACCAGGTGCTGCTGGCCATGGCCCGCAACCTGAAAGAATACGGCAGGGGCTTTCCGGACCTGTTTCTCTGGACCAAAAAAGAGTATCGTTTTGTAGAGGTGAAATCCCCCACCGATGCCCTCTCACCCCAACAGCTGTACTGGCTCCGCTTTTTTAAGGAGGCCGGCATACGGGCGGAGGTACTGCGGGTGGCCTGGGTCTGAATAAGCAGTGGCACCCACGGCAGGATGCGGGAGGGGAAAGAAGTGCGCTGCAAAAAAAACTGCACCCCCTGATCAGAATCGGAGGGTGCAGTCTATAGATGCAGGTATCGCTGAAGAAGTGCCTTTGAGGGCTTATCCTCTTTTCACCACTTTGCCACTACCGCTGGTGCGGGCATTTACCGTAGTGGGGTTGCCGGTATAGCGAATGTTGCCGCTGCCGCTGATGCGGGCATCAATGCTTTTATCTACATGTACATTGCAGCTGCCGCTGCCGCTTATGTGGGCTTCTACCTGCTGGGCTGCCAGCTTATCGGCTCTAACACTGCCGCTGCCGCTGATGTGGGTTTCCAGGGTATCGGTAATGCCGCTGAGAGTAATGCTGCCCGAACCCGATACATGGGTGCTCAGGTGATCGCTGGCCACCCGGAGCTCAACCCGGCCCGAACCGCTTACGGCAATGCGCATGCGATCACTGTGAAACTGGTCCTGGCTTACCAGCTTGCCGGAGCCGCTCACCGATACTCCCTCCAGCGAGGGCATGCTGATGTGCACAACCAGCTTGTTATCGCTATTCCAGTTCCAGAAGCTCCAGTTGTTGTCTTTGCGGTGTATGCGCAGCTCGCCCCCTTTTACAGTGGTCTGGATCTCGTCCAGATCCTCGCCCTCCAGCACTACTTTAAAGGGGCCTTTGCTCAGGCGCACATCGGCCGGCACGGCTATAGAAAGTTTGGTGAAGCTGGATACGGAACGGTTCTGAGAGCCTTGGGCCGATAGGGTAAAGCTCACAAAAAGGGTAAGTACAATGGTTAAAAGTGCTTTCATACTAGTAGGGTTATCTGCCTGTTAGATGCAGCCCGCAGGCGGCTGGTTGCACCGGTGCAGGAAATAAATGACAAAAAATGCAGGTGCCCTTCCTAAAAGGCAGGGTGTCAGGGGTATAGGCAGGTTGTTTTTTGGCTTCTTTGGCTTGGGCTGTCCGGGCCTCAGTACCCGATCCCTGCTTTTTTAAACAGAAAGTGCATGAGCCAGGCCGGACCAATGAGCAGAAACTGTACATCTTTAAGAAAGCTGGGCTTCTTGCCTTCGATCTTATGCCCCCAGAACTGTCCGATCCAGGCCACTACAAAAATAAGCAGGGCAATGAGCCAGAGCGGGGCAATGCCGGAGCGCTCCAGCCCCCAGGCGCCCAGCAGGCAGAGCACCGAAAACAACAGCATGCCCACAAACAGAGGGGGTGACAGGGCCAGGTAGTACATCAGCGTAATCAGCAATAGGAGTGTGGCCCAATTGGCAAAGGGAGCAAGGGGACCTGAGAAGAGATCAGCAAGGGGGCCTGCCTCGCCGGCAGGCGGGCCTGCCGGAATGGACCACAGCAGGCACACAAGGCTGAAAAAGATAAGCGGTACGCAAATCCAGTGAATGGTTTTGTTGGTGGCGTTCTGATGGCTCTGGCCATATTCGCTCAGCAGGGCATCAATTTTTCGCATGGCAAGGGAAGTTAAGCGGCTTTTTCGAGTTGGGCTTTACCGGTCTTTACATTGGCCCAGGGCTTGATCTGCCAAAACACACGGGCCGTGGTGAGGTGGTTGCCCTGCCGGTCGTGGATCTCGATCTGGCAGGGAATGGTAACGGAATCACTAGTTTTCAGGGGCAGCAGAATGGACTGCTGGATAAACTCGGGAGGCATGCGCCAGGTAGCCACCGCATCCATCTTGCCCTGGTAAAAGTACTGGATCTCCAGGTTTTTAAGGATGATGCGGTATTCTTTGGGGCTTAGGCCGGTCAGCAGCATTACCCCGGTAGAATACTCCGAGAGGGTAGCCAGGGCACAGGCATGCAGACCCCCAATGTGGTTCTTGTTTTTGCGGATGTAGGGCAGGAGGGTTTTGATGTGTGTATCGCTCAGCTCAAGGATGCGAAACTTGTGCGGCAGGTTAAAGGGGATAATGCGGCTCAGTACCTGGTTGAGCAGCCAGAGGTAAAAGGGGGATTTCTTCGCTTTATTGAGCAAAACAACCGGATCATTCATAGCTGGCATAGGCTGGGTAAAGGGGTGTAAGCAGCGCGTAGCCTTAATATAGGATTTTTTTCTGGTTGGCGAATAAAGCAGCCCCCTCAAAATGTGTTTTGGGCAGAAGCTGTATCTTTAGGGCATGCTTAGTTTTTGGGAATCGGAACGCTTTGTGCGGGCCGAGTATATAATCATAGGCGGAGGCATTACGGGCCTCTCCACCGCCATAGAGCTAAAGGAAAGCCGTCCCTCAGCCCGGGTACTGGTGCTGGAGCGGGGCGTGTTTCCCTCTGGCGCCAGCACGCGCAATGCCGGCTTTGCCTGCTTTGGCAGCCTTACCGAACTGTTGGTAGACCGCCAGGCCATGGGCGATGCTGCCGCCCTGCAGCTGGTAGAGGAGCGCTGGCTGGGCTTGCAGAAGCTGCGCCGCCGCCTGGGCGATGCCGCCATGGGCTATTACCAGTGGGGCGGCTATGAGCTGATCCGCCGGCAGGAGCTGGGCTGCCTGGAGCAGCTGCAGGGGGTTAACGACTGGCTGAAACCCCTGTTTGGCAAAGCGCTTTTTCAGGAGCGGAAGGACCTGCTGCAGCCTTTTGGCTTTGCCCGGGAGCGGGTAGAAACCCTGATCTACAACCCTCTGGAAGGGCAGGTGCATACCGGCCAGATGATGCAGGCCCTGGCAGCCCTTGCCCGTGCCCGCGGGGTTGAAGTGCTCACAGGGGTGGCGGTAGATCGTCTGGAAGAAGAAGCAGGGGGGGTAGCGGTGGTGGCGCTGGACCCCGTGCGGCAAAGCGAGCTGCGCTTTTTTGCTGAAAAGGTGGCGGTCTGTACCAATGCCTTTGCCCGGCAGCTGCTGCCGGGGCTGGACCTGCAGCCTGGCAGGGGACAGGTGCTGGTAACCGAGCCGCTGGATGTGCTGCCCTTTAAAGGGGTCTTTCACCTGGAGGAGGGCTACTACTATTTTCGCAACATTGGCCGGCGCCTGATGCTGGGCGGGGGGCGCAACCTGGATTTTACAACTGAAACCACCACCCAGCTGCAGCTAAACGAGCAGATCCAGCAGGCGCTGGACCAGCTGCTACAGGAGGTGATCCTGCCCGGGCGGCGGGTGCCGGTAGCTCAGCGCTGGTCGGGCATTATGGCGTTTGGCCCGATTAAACAACCCCTAATGCAGCTAAAGGGTGAGCGCATGGCCATAGGGGTGCGCCTGGGCGGCATGGGAGTGGCCATTGGCAGCCGGTTGGGCCAGCGCCTGGCTGCCGGTTTGTTGAAGAATTGAAGGGCGCCTGCCTAAACATCCGGTACAGGATTGCGGTTAAAGATGAAATTTTAACCAAAAACGTAGAACCATGATCAAACTATTAGTACACCTGCTGGTGGATGCACTGGTGCTTATTCTGGCCGCAAAGGCCATGAGCTCCGTGTATGTGCGCAGTTTTGGAACCGCCATCTGGGTAGCGGTGCTGATCGGTATCTTCAGCTTCCTGATTGGCTGGCTGCTGACACTGGTGCTGAACCTGGCCACCCTGGGTATTTTCTATTTTACAGGTCTTGGGTTTATCATACGCATTATCGTCAATGCCATTATCATTGAGATTGTCGATAAGGTGAGCAAGGGCTTTAATACCAAGGGCTTTATGCCTTCGCTGATCCTGGCCATCCTCATAGCGCTGGTTGGGTCTATACTGGATTACTTCCTTTTTGCCAGCGAGGTGTAGCCTGCCCGATACCCCTTATTTGCCCACAGCAGGCCGGGACTGGAAACAGTACCCGGCCTGCTTTTTTGGGGGCGGACAGGGCAATGCAGCGGGGGTAGATCGTGTACTACGGGGAATGGGGGAGTGGGCCTGCCTGCTATTTAAGCAGAAAGATTTTCGGCATTGCGGCTAATACCTGTATATTAGAGGCTTTGGAAGTCTAGTTTTAGCTCTATAATGCAAGAGACCCTACGCAAGCCCAGCCTTACCGAAGCGCTGATCCCCATTGTATTTTTGATTTGCCTGCTCGCTTTTAATGTATTTGTGTTTGGCGATGGCGCACTGGATGGATCCAATCAGGTGGTCTTGCTGCTATCGGCTGCGGTGGCGGGGATCATAGGTCTGCGCGTAGGGGCCAGCTGGGAGCGCATGCAAGAGGGTATTGTGCAAAGCATCAGCTCGGCCATGTCGGCCATTCTGATCCTGCTGCTGATTGGTTCGCTGGCAGGTACCTGGTTGCTGAGCGGCATTGTGCCGGCCATGATCTACTACGGGCTGGAAGTGCTCAATCCTACCATCTTTTTATTTGCGGCCTGTTTTGTAAGTGCGGTGGTCTCCATTGCTACGGGCTCTTCCTGGTCTACCATCGCCACCATTGGCATTGCCCTGCTGGGCATTGGTAAAACGCTGGGCCTGTCGGAGGGCCTGATCGGGGGTGCTATTATCTCGGGTGCCTATTTTGGGGATAAGATGTCGCCCCTGAGCGATACCACCAACCTGGCCCCGGCCATGGCGGGTACCGACCTGTTTACCCACATCCGGCACATGCTCTGGACCACGGTGCCCTCCATCATCATTACCCTGATCATTTTTCTGATCATAGGCCTTACCCATGACGGCCAGGGCTCGGTAGACAATGTACTGGCGGTGCAGGATAGCATCAGCAGCATTTACCATTACGGGCTGGCTTTTTCTGGTGCCCGTGGCGGTCATTGTCATGATTGT
>NZ_AODQ01000020.1 GCF_000348925.1 Cesiribacter andamanensis AMV16
AGGTTAAAGCGGTATTCGCCCGGCTCATGTATGCGCAGGGTGGCCTGGTAGCGCAGCAGAAACTGATCCGGCAGAGGCGAGAGGCTGGAGGTCAGGATCACCGCACTGCCTTCTGCTTCGGGCGGCAGGCTGTCGTATTGGGGAATGGCATCAAACTGGCCCTGATAGACAGTATAGCGCAGGTTCTGCAGCTCGGGCCGGGGCTTGTCATAATGGGTGATCTGGATATTGCGAAAGGCCACCGCTCCATGATCGCCCTGCAGGCGAAGGGGTCCGCGGGGCCCTTCCTGCTGGCTGAGGGCGCCCCGGGTGGGGCCGCTCAGCTCCAGGTTTTCATGCAGCAGCACCCCATTCATCTCCACACGCAGCAGCCTGGCGTTTTCGGTTTTGGTACCGCTGGCATCGAAGCGGGGTGCCTGATAGGAGATCTTCAGTTTCTGCCACAGGCCTGGAGCCTTGCTTACATTCTGCCGGGGGGCATAGCCTTCGTATCCCCGCTGGCCTTCGGGCTTACGCTCGTCCCAGCGTTCGTAGACGCCTCCGTTATTTGCAAAGGTAGGGGTAGTATGGCCCCAGCTGTCTTCCAGCTGCACCTCATAGAGTCCCTGCAGGTAAATGCCGGAGTTGGCTCCTTTGGCCATCATGTATTCTAACTCCAGGTCCATATCGGCATGCTCAAAGCTGGTAAGCAGGTCTATGCCCGGCTTTTTACGTTCGGGCAGGTTGACCAACACACCCCTCCCCCTTTCCAGCGTAAAGGCATTGGCTTTTTGCAGATCGGCCCGCACATCACCCACAATCTGCCAGCTGGGGCCTGGATTCTGAAAGGCAGAAAGATCGTCCAGTGAAACAGCTTGCTGTGCCTGTAGCGGCAGGCCCAGGAAGGTGCTTAGGAGCAGCGCGCCAGCCCCTGCCAGCCAGGCAGCAGGCGGCCGGGATATGATTGTATTTTTCAGCATAAGTAGTAAAAATGGGGAGCTGGCCGGGAGTTTCCGTTCGCCAGCAAATCGTAACTCCTTAAAGCTAGTATTTTTTGGGAAAAATAGACAGGCAGGCCGCATTTTCGCTTCTGCCCTGCCCCAAACTTCTTTTCTCCAGGCAAAAAATAAGCCCACACCTGGGGGGGTGCGGGCTATTCAGCTAGTAAGGAAATCTTATTCGTTGTGCATCCAGGCTTTTTTTGCCAGCAGCTCTTCTTCTGCCTCTACATAGTCTGGGTCGGGCACACAGCAGTCTACCGGGCAAACGGCGGCACACTGGGGCTCTTCATGAAAGCCCATACACTCGGTGCATTTACCACTTACAATGTAGTAGAACTCATCCGACAGGGGGGCCTGCGGGGCATTGGCATCTACTGAGGAGCCATCTTCCAGTTCTACCTGCTCCAGGCTGGTACCCCCTGCCCAGGTCCACTCAATACCTCCTTCGTATATGGCCGTGTTGGGGCATTCGGGTTCGCATGCACCGCAATTGATGCATTCGTCGGTTATCATTATCGCCATCTGGTCTCTATCTTTTTGCGTTGTCGTTCTGAATAACAAACTTAATTGGTTTATGTTTGTAGTCAAAAAATTAGACAGATAAAGATTGCCTGGCATGTTACTTCCTCAAAGAATTAAAGTATTTGTTGCCCTGGGGGCCTACCTGCGCCAGCTGCCGGTCCAGGAGCTGGAGGTGCTGGCCCGGCGGGCCCAGAACAAAATGGCTGGTTCATGCTGCCCAACGTACGCCATGAGCTTACCTACTGGGGAGAGCAGCTGGAGGAAGAAAGGCTTAGGGACTGGCTCAGCGCCTATCCCCTGCCCGATGCGCCTGCCGATCCTAAAAAAGTGGGTGTGGTACTGGCTGGCGATACCCCCCTGCAGGGATTTCATGATCTGCTGTGCGTCTTGATCAGCGGCCATTCGCTACATGCCAAGCTACAGGAAGAGGATATACTGACTCGCCTGCTGGCAAATAAGCTTTTGGAACTGGAGCCTCGCTTTGCCAATCAGCTCCATTTTAGTGAAATGCTCAAGGGGATGGACGCCTACATAGCCAGCAGCAGCAAGACCAATGCCGCTCTTTATGCGCATTACTTCAGCAAAAAGCCACACCTGCTGCGCAAAAGCCAGAGCTCCTGTGCCCTGTTGAGCGGCAAGGAAAGTCCCGAGCAGCTGAAGCGCTTGGGTCGGGACATGCTACAGCACTGGGGCCTGGGCAGCCGCTCGGTAAAGAAACTATATGTGCCGGAGGGCTATGCGTTTACCCCCTTCTTTGAAGCCCTGGAAAGCTGGGCCGATGTGCAGCACCACCACAAATGGGTGAATAATTACGATTACCACAAATCCATCTACCTGGTAAACGGAGAGCCGCACCTGGACAATGGCTTTTTGCTGCTGCGGGAATCGGCGGAGATAGCCTCACCCGTATCGGTGGTCTTTTATGAATACTATAGCAGCCTGCCGGAGCTAGAAGCCCTACTTGCCCGTCAGCAGGGGCGATTGCAGTGTATTGTGGGTTCGGATGATCTTCCGGCCAACACCCCCTTTGGACAGGCACACCGCCCTTCTCTTGGGGCTTATGCCGATGGCCTTGATACCCTACAGTTTCTCCTAACCCTTTAAGCGGCCATGCCCCTTAGCACCTTTGGCGAGTATTTCCGGAAGGCCCTGCCCTCCCCCTTTACCATTGCCCTGCTGCTAACGGTGGTAGCCTTTATGCTGCCGGTTCTGCTGCTGCCCCAGACCCCCTCGCTGCTGCAGGTGGCAGGCTACTGGCACAAGGGCTTTTGGGAGCTGCTGGGCTTTTCCATGCAGATGGTGCTGATCCTGGTACTGGGCCATACGCTGGCCCTTACGGCGCAGGCGCAGCGCTTCATCGACCGGCTTACCCGCCTGGCTACAAGTCCCGGCAAGGCAGCCGCCTTTTGCGGCGCAGCAGCCCTGCTGACCGGTTTTCTGAACTGGGGCCTGTGCCTGATCTTTGGCGCCATCCTGGCCCGAAAGCTGGCCGAGTCTGCCAGGGCCAGAGGACTGGCGCTAAATTATCCCCTTGTAGCTGCTGCTGGCTATAGTGGCATGATGGTCTGGCACGGCGGCCTTAGCGGATCGGCACCCCTGGTGGTGGCGGGCGAGGGGCACTTCCTGGCCGATCAGATCGGGATAGTGCCCGTACGCCAAACGCTCTTTTCCGGCTTTAACCTGGCCGTAACGGCTAGCCTGCTGCTGGTGGTGCCCCTGGGCCTGTACCTGCTGGGCCGCAGGGCGGCACCTACCCCTGAGCTGCTTCCTCCTGTTGGCGGGCCTGTTTTAACTGCCACTGCTGAACAGACTCCCCAGGGCCGAGCGACTGGACAATAGTGCGACCCTGGGCCGGCTGGCCGGGCTCCTGTTTGTAGGTTATGCCATTTTCCTAGCCTTCGATAGCGAGGGGGGACTCTCTTTTCTGGACCTGAACTACATAACTTTTTGCTGCTGGGCCTGTGCCTGCTGCTGCATGGGAGCATCCAGAGGTTTTTGGGGGCAGTGCAGGATGCTGTAGGGGGTGCCTCGGGTATTATTGTGCAGTTTCCCCTCTATGCAGGCATCATGGGCATTATGAAGTACAGTGGGCTGATTGTGGTGCTGGCCAATGCTTTTATCACCCATGCCTCGCCTCAGCTGCTCCCCCTGCTTACGTTTTTCAGTGCCGGCCTCATCAATATTTTAGTACCCAGTGGTGGCGGCCAATGGGCGGTTCAGGGCCCTGTAGTGACCCAGGCGGCTCAGGGGCTGGGAGTACCGGTAGAAGCGGTGATCATGGCACTGGCCTATGGCGATGGCCTCACCAACATGCTACAGCCCTTTTGGGCCCTGCCGCTCCTGGCCATTACCGGCCTCAAGGCAAAAGATATACTACCCTATACCCTGCTGATTCTGCTCATGGGTGGGTTGGTCTATGGCCTGTATTTATGTTTCTACTGGTAGCGCCTGCCTCCTGCCTATCCCTTCTTTCGTTGTTAACCTTCCGGGCCTATTGTACGTTTAACAAGCATGTAGGCTATTTTTTAGCGCTATTCCTATAGTACCTTAAATTTTTTAGATATGGATCAAGCAACCTTAGATAAGCTCAACAACATCAAAGCTTCCCTGGAAGATGTGCAAAATAGCCAGGTAGCCCTTGTACAGAAACTGGCACAAATGGAAGTGAACCTGATGAACAATCCCGATAAGGAAGTAGAGGCTGGCCTATCGGAGATCTACTCCAGCGCCTCTGAAAATGCCGATCGTGTCAAAGAGCTGCTGGACAAATTCAATACCCGGGTAACCCAGGCAGAGAAGGAATTCCGCCCCAGCCCCGAAGATGAGGCCGGCGACGAAGCCTAACTACCAAGCCCCTTTCAGCAAAAAAAAAAAGGCCTGCAGTTCTACACTGCAGGCCTTTTTATAAAAGTAGTTTGATTTAATTCGGTCTGGCGCCGCGGCGAATCTCCAGCCAGCCTTTCATAACGCCATTTTCGTTTTGCGGCGCTTTGATGCTGTAGAAGTAGATGCCTTCGGAAAGGTCTCCACCATCCCAGTTGTTCTGGTAATCGGCGCTCTCGTACACCACCTTACCCCAGCGGTTGGTAATGGTCAGCTGTGTGCGGGCCGGCTTGTTCCGGATGTAGAACACCTCATTTGATCCGTCACCATTCGGGGTAATGATGTTGGGGATGAACAGGTTGGTGTCGTACATGATCGTATCTCTCAGCACCACGGTACAGCCTTTGGCATCCACTACGGTCAGCTCATACACGCCCGGAGGCAGCTGGCTGTAGGTAAATTCGTAGCGGCCGGTGGTCTGGTTGTAGGTAACAGGGTCGCCATGCGACTCAAATACCCAGTCATCCTGGTCTTCTACCCGATCCATCCACACAAGGCTGGCGGTGTAAGGCGCAGTGCCGCTGCCATTGGCAACGCGGAAGGTAAGGCTACCGGTGGCACGCTCCGGGAAGGAAACGGTTTTGCCGGTAATGCTTACCGCCAGCTTGCGGTCGGTTTCACGGATTAGCAGCTCAACGGGACGCGAGGTCTCAATGGTGTTGCACAGCCCCTGATCCTGCATGATCACCATGCGGTAGAGGCCTTTAGGCAAGCCCATGATCTCAAAGCTCTCCTGGGTGGCATACTCAAAGGTAGTGATGGTCTTGCTCAGGGCCAGGTTGCCATCGGCATCCCGGATCTCCACTTCGTAGCGCAGACCGGCTGCCCCCTGCAGGTTGGTGATGAGCACACCACCGGTAGCATCCTCGCAGTAAATGCTCTGGGCTTCGGCCTCAAAGGTGATGGGTACCGGTATTTCGCTGCCTTCGATCACATACTCCGCCACTTCAGGACAGCCCTCGCGGTTGATGTTGCGCACTTCTACGCGGTAGCTGCCCCGCTCCAGCTGGAACTTGTACAGCTCGCCATTGCCGTTGAAGATCTGCTCACTGCTGATCAGCTGGTACTGGCCCTGGCTGTTCATCAGATAGAAGTCTGCCACATAGGGGCCGGCAACTTCAGTGATGCTTCCGTCAATTTTCAGGAAGATGCCGTTACGCAGTTCAGGTCGCTCGCAGGTGAAATCGATCACACCACTTTCTTCACTCAGGGCAATAAGGCCGGGTGAAGGCACCACTACGGTTCTGTTATACTGGCACTGACCATCGCTGATCACCAGTACATGACGTCCGCGGGCAAGACCGTTGAACTCCATGCCTGGCACAAAATCTCTCCAGCTATCTTCGCTGGCCAGACGTACGCGGTAGCCATTGCCGGTTACGCCACCCGAGATGGTCTCCAGACGGAACACGCCAATGTTATCATTACAGTTGGCCTGCTGCACCATGGTAGTGGTGATCTGCAGCGGCTCGTTCAGATTGCGGATCTCTACCGAGGCTACATCCGGGCAGGTATCATCTGCATTGGCACGTACCAGAATGTTATTGATACCGGCAGGCAGATTGGTAAAGTCGATGCTGGTGCCATTGAGGGTTTGCCATACAGTGGAGCCTTCCAGCAGGTATTGGTAGGGTGCATTGCCACCATTTACCGTCAGGCGGGCCTTGCCGCTGTTCTCACCATGGCATACGATGTCGCCATCGGGCAGTTTCTCGAAGGTGATGTCCAGACGAGGGGCCTGCTCAATATAGTAGTTGAACACACACTGGTTGGCGCCCTCACCCAGCACTACCCGAAGGTTTTGCAGGGCCGGAATATTATCGACTGTCAGTACATACGGAGAGTTAACCTGCTCCTGCACAATGCGATCGCCCAGGGTGTAGCTCAGCCTGAAAGGACTGGTACGGCTGGTGATGTAGAAGGTAAGCTTGCCATTGTCCAGACCACAGCTTGGACGTACCAGCTCGGTAACTTCTATGGTAAACTGCTCACAGGCCACCGGATTGCCTACACATTCTTCAGATGTAAGCACCCGTACGGCTACAGGCTGAGAAGCGGCCTCAGGGACGGTACACACCACAGCCGGGTCGGTCACCCGCACCTGCACATACACCTGCTGGCCATTCTGGGCAGCATTCAGCACAAAGCTGTTGCTGCGGCCAGATTGCTCTTCGCGCACACTGTTGTCAGGTGCAATGGTGAAGAAGGTATAGACAGGATCTGCTCCCGCAGCCGGGGCCGAAGCCGTAAAGGTGATGGGGGTACCCGGACAGGCGCCATTGGGTGCGCTGCTGCTCAGATTTACCGCCAGTGGCATTTCCTCCACCAGGCGTAGCGTTTCGGTAGCGGATATCAGATTTCTGCCTTCGCAGATAAAGGCGGCATCGGTAATGGTCACTTCCACTCTGAAACGATCGCCTTCGGCAAACCCTCCGGCAGCGGTATAGCTGGCCGAGGCTTCGGTGCTGAAGGGTGCTGTTTCATCGTTAAAGAACCAGGCAAAGCCAGGGTTTGTACCTACCTGCTCTACATCGGCTTCCAGCTGCAGGGTGGTGATCTCAGCACAGATCTCCCGGCCGGGCAGGATGCGGATGGCAACTGCAGGGCTTACCTCACAGGTCTCAGGCTCACACTCGCCCGTATACAGGCTAAGCACAAAGGTAGTAGCCGGGCTTTCGCCACACAGGCTGGTGATCTCGGTTACATAGTAGGTGTAGGTACCCTCTTCGGTGTCGGCCGGGGTAAAGGCTGTGCCTTCAAAGACCAGGGTAGAGGGATCTACACGCTCTTTGTACCAGCGGAGTGTACCGCCATTGGCTGCAGTAATAGTAGGCATTGTGCTGCCGATACAAACAGAGGCTTCGGACGAGCTCAGCACAGGGGCCTCCAGCGTAGGCAGCAGGATCTGATACATATCACTGGAAGTGGCCGGACTGGCACAGGCCAGGCTGGTGGTCATTTCCACCATAAAGCTATCGCCATTGTTGAAGCTTGGTACCGTCAGGCGGCTTTCTGTTCCAACCATTTCGCCGGTTACGGCATTCCACCACTGGTAGGTAGGCGCATCGCCGCCATAGGCCGGCACTGCTTCCAGCACCACCTGGGCACTGTTGCAGGTGATGGCATCTACCGGACGAATTGTCACAGAGGCAACAAATTCATTTTCTATCTCAACCAGCACCTCGTCGGTACCGCTACAGCCCGTTGCCAGGTCTGTTACGGTTACGGAATAGGTACCGCTTGTGCTTACGGTAATTTCAGCTTCTTCTGATCCGGTGCTCCAGCGAATGCTATGCGTTGCGGGATCGTATCCGGCATTCAGGTTAAGGCTGGCCGGAGCACACAAGGCGCGGTCGGCACCCAGATCTACCACCAGACGCTCTTCGCTAATGGTATGCGTAGCAGTGGCCACACATCCATTGGCATCGGTGATCTGAAGCTGGTAGGTGCCGGCGGCAAGATTCTCAAGAGTTTCGGTAGCAGCCCCTGTGCTCCACAGGTAGGTGTAAGGAGCCACACCGCCTGTAACTGCCGCACTCAGGCTGCCATCGCTGGCACCGGCACACAGGCGGGCGGTACCCGAAATGGCAAGCAGCAGTTCTTCTGGCTGTGTTACAGTAGCCGTTGCGCTTACACTACATCCGGTGGCATCAGTTACGGTTACGCTATAGGTACCGGCAACCAGCTCGGTCAGCGATTCGCTGGTAGCACCTGTATTCCAGCTATAGCTGTAGGGAGCGGTACCCCCTGTGAGGGCAAGGCTGATGCTGCCGGTAGCTGAGCCAAAGCAGGTGGCAGCTACAGGAGTAGCGCTCAGCTGCAGATCGGAGGCCGGACGGATGGTGAAGCGCATGTTGCTGCTGCAGCCTTCCGCATCGGTTACGGTTACATCATAGGCACCGGCTTGCAGGCCACTCAGGTCTTCGCTGGTTGCACCCGTGTTCCAGGCATAGGTATAGGGAGCGGTTCCGCCAGTTACGGTAATATCAATTGATCCGCTGGTGTTGCCACTGCAATCAAGGCTCTGTACAATAGCCGTTACTTCCGGAGCAGCAGGGTCGCTGATGGAATAGGAGCGGCTCAGGCTACAGCCGGCTGCATCCGTTACGGTTACGGTATAGGCACCTGGCGCCAGGCCGGAAATGCTTTCGTCACTGGCACCTGTGCTCCAGCTAAAGGTGTAGGGGGCCGTGCCTCCACGCACCTCTACCCGGATGGAGCCATCTTCGGCACCGCAGGCTGAAGTTGTGCGCACATCGGCCGCCAGCTGAAGTTCTGCTGGTGCGGTGATGGTAATGCTTTCGCTTGCCGAACAACCGGCCGCATCGCTCACCACTACACTATAGGTACCGGCAGCAAGGCCAGTCAGATTCTGGGTGGTTGCACCGGTGTTCCACAGGTAGCTGAAGGGAGCGGTTCCACCCTCTACCTGCAGGCTGATGCTGCCATTGGCGCCGCCAAAGCAGCTTACTCCTTCTGCAACAGCCGTCAGGCTGATACCGGCAGGTGCGCTGATGGTGGTCGTAAGGGTAGTTTCACAGCCCAGTGCGTCGGTTACGGTTACCGTATAGCTGCCTGCAGCAAGGCCGGACAGGTTTTGCGTAGTAGCACCGGTGTTCCACAGGTAGGTATAAGGAGCTTCTCCTCCTTCAATTACCAGGCTAATGGCACCATTGGCCTCGGTACAGCTGCTGGCGTCGGTAGCCGTAGCGGTTACTACAAGGGAAGAAACAGGCGCAATGCTAACACTTGCAGTAGCTGTACAACCACTGGCATCGGTAACGAGCACCGTATAATCGCCGGCGGACAGGCCTGTCAGGTCCTGGCTGGTTGCTCCGGTATTCCAGAGGTAGGTATAGCTGCCATCTCCCCCTTCAACAGAAAGATCGATGGCGCCATCTGCGGCAGTACAGGTACTCAGGCCAGTTACGCTGGCAGTAATGCTGATGGAGGCAGGTTCGCCGATGGTGTAGCTAGCCGTGGCAACACAGCCGTTGGCATCTGTAACTTCTACACTGTAGGTGCCTGCCGCAAGGTTGGCAAGGTCTTCGGTAACGGCCTCATTGCTCCAGCGGAAGCTATAGGGGGCGTTTCCGCCGCCAACCGTCAGGTCCAGGCTGCCATCGGCAGCGCCACAGGCAGATGCCGGTGTTGCTACTGCAGAGAGCGCAAGGGCTGCAGGCTGGCTGATCTCAAAGCCCTGGCTGAAGGTACAGCCATTGGCATCAGTAACAGTTACTGTATAGACACCTGCTGCAAGATCTGTAAGGGTTGCGGTAGCTGCGCCGTTATCCCAGCTATAGCTGTAGGGGGCGGTACCTCCGCTTACAGTAAGGGCAATAGCACCGGTAGTGGCGCCAAAACAGTTTACATGGCTGATCGTGGCATCCAGGCTGCTGATGCCGGATGGCTCTGCCACGCGGGTTACCGTTGTGGCGGTGCAGCCGGTAGCATCGGTTACCGTTACGGTATACTCACCCGCGGACAGACCGCTCAGGTCTTCGCTGGCATAGGCTCCCCCATTCCAGCTATACGTATAGGGGGCGGTGCCACCATTAACCGTGAGGGCAATGGCGCCATCGCTGCTTCCGCAGGAAGTGGCATTGCTTACTTCTGTAGTCAGCACAATTCCATCAGGAGCGGCTACACTGGCTGTTGCAGTGGCTGTACATCCTCTGGAATCAGTTACCGTTACGCTATAGGTACCGGCAGCAAGGTCGGTTAGGTCAGCTGTTACAGCCCCTGTGTTCCAGAGATAGGTATAGGTGCCCGAGCCGCCTGTTACGGCCAGTGAAATGGCGCCATTGGCGCTGGTACAGCTGGTAAGATCGGTAGCGGAGGCAACAATGCTGATTTCGGCAGCCTGGCCTACAGTAATGCTGGCCGTGGCCATACAGCCGTTGGCATCCTGCACACTTACCGGATAGGTTCCGGCCGGCAGGTCGGTCAGGTCTTCGGTAGTTGCGCCATTCTCCCAGGCATAGGTATAGGGGGCGGTGCCACCGCTTACGCTCAGGTTGATAGAGCCGTTGGCTGCACCAAAGCAGCTGGCATCTTCAACACTTGCGGTAATGGTGGGGCCATTGCCATCGGTTACTGTGTAGGTTGCAGTAGCTGCACAGCCGGCGGCATCCTCTATATATATAGTATAAATTCCGGCCGTAAGGGCGTTTAGGTCTTCAGTGGTAAAGGCTCCCTCATTCCAGCTATAGGTATAAGGGGCAGTACCACCGCTTACCGTCAGGTTAATAGCGCCATCGGCAGCGCCGCAGGCAGAGGTAGCCGTTGCTACAGCAGACAGCGCAAGGGCTGCAGGCTGGGCAATAGTAAAGCTTTGCTGCAGGCTACAGCCATTGGCATCTGTTGCTGTTACTGTATAGCTGCCAGCCAGCAGGTTTTCCAGGTCTTTGCTGGTAGCACCATTGCTCCATAGATAGGTATAGGGGGCAGTGCCGCCGCTTACGGTCAGTACCAGCGCGCCGCTGGCAGCTCCGTTGCAGGCAGCGTCAGTCACCACAGCGCTAAGGCTGGTGATGCCGGCAGGTTCGCCTACCACTACTTCTGCAGTGGCAACACATCCATTACCATCCGTAACGTCTACAGTATATGTGCCGGCAGCCAGATCGCTCAGATCCCGGCTGGTGGCGCCATTGCTCCAGCTATACGTATAGGTGCCGGAGCCGCCGCTTACGTTCAGGCCAATGCTGCCATTGCTTCCGCCACAGCTGGTGGCATCCACCACGGAGGTGGTAAGAGTGATGGGGGCTGGTTGTGTGATGGTCGCCTCAGCCGAAGCGGTGCAGCCCATGCTATCGGTAATATCAACCCGATAGGTACCCGCCGAAAGGCCGCTCAGGTCCTTATCGGTAGAGCCATTGCTCCAGAGATAGGTATAGGTGCCAGAGCCGCCGCTTACCGTCAGTTCAATAGCACCATTGCCTCCCGTGCAGCTGGTAACAGGGCTTGGAACAGCTGTTGCCAGCAATTGATCCGGCTGGCCTACCGTAACGGTAAGGCTTTCAGAACAGCCGGCCTGATCAGAAACAGTTACGGTATAGGTACCCGCCGCAAGACCGTTTACATCTTCGGTGCTGGCGGTGGTGCTCCAGCTGTAGGTGTAGCTGCCGGAACCTCCTGTTACGCTAAGGTCAATGGCGCCATTAGTTGCTTCAAAACAGCTTACATCCGTTACCGTCGCCGATAGGCTCAGGCCCGGCAGGGTGTTAAGGGTATAGCTGGCTGTTGCAGGGCCCGTGCTGCAGGTATGGTCAGGGGTAAGCTGTACACTCACCACATCGCCATCGGCAAAGCTTTCCAGCTGAAGGCTGCTGCTGTTGCCGCCCACAGGGGCTCCGTTAAGCGACCAGGCATAGGTGGGGGCCGAACCGCCATTGGTAGGCGTGGCCACAAGCTCTACGCTGGTAGTGTGGCAGGTAATGGGCGCCGCCGGGGCCAGCGATACCGTAACCGGCTCGTTGGGAATAACGGTTACCACTACTTCGTCGTAGCCTTCGCATCCATTGGTGCGATCGGTTACACGTACCCAGTAGGTGCCGCTGGTAGTGACGCTAATGTTGGGTGAAGTAGCGCCGGTGCTCCAAAGAATGTTGTTGTTTCCGGCATTGTGACCCGAACGAAGGGTTACAGATTGTCCGGCACAAAGCGTAAGATCGTCACCCAGATCAACCAGCATGCTTGGCTCTGTAATGGTAAAGCTGGCGCTTGCAGTACACTGGTTTGCATCGGTTACCGTAACCGAGTAGGTTCCGGCGGGCAGGTTGTTGATCCTGGAGGCCGTTGAGCCATTATCCCACAAAACACTGTAAGGCGCGGTACCTCCTGAGGGCGAAACCTGCACCCATCCATCAGAAGAACCTTCGCAAATGCTGCTAAGCCCGGTAATGCCGGCCACCAGCTGTGTAGGCTGGGCAACAGTTGCAGCTACGCGGATGGTACAGCTATTGGCATCTGTAATGTCTACCCAATACGAACCGGCAGCCAGGTTGGTAACATCGCGGCTAGTGGCGCCGTTGCTCCACAGATAGGTATAGGTACCTACACCCCCGCTCACCGAAAGGGTGATGCTGCCATCTGTTCCGCCAAAGCAGCTAGCAGGGCTACTACTTGCTGTAGCTGTAATGGCATCGGGCTGGGTAAGGGTTACAGAGGCAGTTTCTGTACAGCCGTTGGCATCTGATACTATAATAGTATAAGTACCGGCTGGCAGGTTGGCCAGGTCTTCGGTGGCATAGGCTCCCCCATTCCAGCTATACGCATAGGGGGCGGTGCCGCCGCTTACGCTAAGATTTACAGCGCCCGTAGTACCTCCTGCGCAGAGTACATGCGTAGGCTGAACCTCCAGGGCCAGCGGTAGGGGTTGTGTAATGATAAAGCTGGCCTCAAAGCTGCACTCGTTGGCATCCGTTACGGTAACGGTATACGTGCCGGGGACCAGGCCTGAAATATCTTTTGTACTGGCTCCGTTGCTCCAGTTGTAGGTGTAATCGGCCTGTCCGCCGCTTACGGTCAGCACAATGGCGCCGTCGGCGGCTCCGTTGCAGCTGATCTGCGTCAGGCTACCATTTACAGCCGAAATACCGGCAGGCTCTGCTACTACGATAGAAGCAGCTGCTGTACAGCCCCGATCGTCCCGTACGGTTACGCCATAGGTACCGGCAGGCAGGCTGCTGATATCCTGGCTAGTAAGGCCGTTGTAATCCCATGTATAAGAATAAGGGGCAGTACCGCCTGCAACTTCCAAATCAATGCTTCCCTGGCTTCCGCCACAGGTAGTGGCATTTTCTACCGTATAGGTAAGGGTCAGCGCCGCAGGCTCGCCTACGGTAATGGAAGCCGTAGTCTGGCAGCCTCTGGTATCGGTAACGGTAACGCTGTAGGTGCCTGCCCCTACCCCATTGAGGTTTTGGGTATCGGCATTGTTGAAATTCCACACATACGAATAGGGTGCTGTACCCCCTGCCACCGTCAGGGCGAGGGCGGCATCGCTGGCACCGGCGCAGCTTACCGGATTGCCAAGTGCAATAGAGGCCGTTAACGCTTCGGGCTCGGCTATGGTAAAGGAAGCTTCAGCCGTACACCCCTGGCTATCGGTTACAGTTACCGCATATTCGCCAGGCATCAGGCCGCTGAGGTTTTGCGAAGTACGGCCCTGATACTCCCATAGGTAGGTATAGGATCCGGAACCTCCGCTAACACTCAGAGAAATTGTTCCATTCCCCTCTCCCTTACAGCGTACATCCGTTACCGTAGCCTGAATGTTGATCGCCTCCGCCTGCGTAATGGTAAAGCTTTGCTGTACGGCACATCCATTTTGGTCGGTAACCGTAACGGTGTACGTACCGGCCAGCAGCGCTGTACGATCTTCGGTGCTGATTCCACCGCCCCAGTCAAAGGTGTAGGGGGCTGCTCCACCGCTTATGCTCAGGTCGATGGCGCCGGTATTTTCACCAAAACAGTTGATGTGCGTAAGACTGGCAGTTACAGTTGGAGCCTGGTTTACATTTATAATCAGCTCGGCTGTGGTCGAACATCCATTTACACTATATACTATATTAATAGTATTGGCACCAGCCGATGCAAGTGCCGGATCAAATGTGGTACCGCTTACGCCCGGCCCGCTAAAGGTAAACACACCCCCTTCAGCACTGGGGCTTACGGCCTGCAGCAGATCATAAGCCTCATCGCTCCGGCAAAAACTTAGTGGAGAGGTTACGGTAACTGAAAGCGAGTTTGTGATAGTATATGTTCCTGTCGCAAAGCAGTTGGTATTGGCATCATAGACCGAAACGGTATAGGTACCGTCAGCCAGATTGGCGATGGGGTTGGAAACGAAGGTAGCGCCTCCATCCAGTGAATAGCGGTAATTCCCCGAACCTCCGCTTACTTCCAGGCTAATCTGGCCATCGCCGGAGGTAGCACAGGAGTTAGGGGTTAGGGTAAAGGCATCTATTACCACACCTGAGGTAGAGCCAACTTCCGCTGTTAGAGGAGTAGCATCATTATCCCTATCGGCAACCACTACCGTATACGAAGAATTGGGATGCGCTCCGGAAATCAGGTAGGGCTCCCCCATAACTATTGGGGTGTTGTTCAAAAATATTCCCGGACCAAATACAAACAAGGTAAAGGGGGCCTGTCCATCGCGTACCAGTACTTCAAAAGAACCATTGTTCTCTCCATTACAGGCATCTTTTATGTTTTGAATGACCACTACCGGCCTGGCGGATTGTGCCAGGGCGCTCGCTCCAACTAAAAGCAGGACAACAAGTAGTGAGGAAATCTTTGCGTAAAATTGCTTCATTGCCTTGCTGTTAATTTTCTAAGGTAAGGGTGATGGAAGAACTGCACCCATTGCTGTCCTGAATGGCCAGCTGATAGGTACCCGGAGAGAGCGTGTGGGCATGGGAAGTTGCTTTACCAGCCTCAAGCCCCGGACCAAACCAATAATAGGCATAGGGTGCTTTACCTCCCGACACATTGGCGGTTACCTGATAGCCCGCCTGTGTTCTACTCTTATTGATCTGAAGTTGTAAGGGTGCCGGACTTGGTTGAAAACGAAACGTCTTCTGCGAGCGCTCTCCACTGCCGTCGGTAACGGTGCAGGTATACGTTCCACTCTGAAGGCCCTCCCTAAAGGAGCCGGTGGCACCGTCACTCCAGCTAAAGGTATAAGGAGCCGTACCCCCACTGGCCTGCAGGGCTACTGTGTGGCCGCTTCCGGCGCAGCCGGACTCGCTTACATTGGCGCTAAGCTGTAACTTCTTTACATTCTGAGCTACCCCCGTCCCGCAGACGAAAAGCAGCATCACCATGAGCATCAGGTATTTCATAACTAGTTTTAGATTTTGGCACTTGGCCATTCACCTGTACAAAAGCCGTATCATTTTACTCTCCTACAGGCTTTTACACCCTTTCAGAAAGTAAAGATGTTTTTTAATCCGCGCTTAAAAAATTGAATTATCCCGAAATTACTACATCTGAAAAAAGGGCTGCCGCTTTGATGTAGTCAGAAAATGGAAAGACAAGATAAAAAAAATAAGAGAATAATGATAAAAAAAGCAGCTAGTTTAAAGACTAAATTGAATCATAAGGGCCTAAATATGTAATTTACAGCCTGTTATGATCCCTGCTCAGGCGCTCTGTTTCTTCTAACTTCTGACTGGCCATCAGCGGGAGTTCAGGGCGCTTCAGGAAGAAAATTGAACGGTGCAGCCATGACTCAGCCGGCGAAGCCTTGTATTTTTCGGAGATGATGTAAGAAAATGGAACAAAAGTTTTAGCCCTCCTGAACAGGCTTTTCCCGGGCTGGCTTTCGGGGGAAATGTTTCTATATTTACCAAAATTTTTAACTTTGCCGCAAACGCACGTGTTACGTAATCATAAGGTATAGAAGTATAATTTTTCGTTTTAAAAATGGCTTTTGACATAGACATGATCAGGGCAGTATACGATCGCATGGGCGATCGCATCACCAAGGCCCGTCAAATTGTAGGCAGACCGCTTACGTTTGCTGAGAAAATTCTTTACTCCCACCTCTATGAAGGCAATGCCAGCGAAGCCTACGCCCGTGGCAAATCCTATGTAGAGTTCGCCCCCGACCGGGTAGCCATGCAGGATGCCACCGCCCAGATGGCCCTGCTGCAGTTTATGCAGGCGGGTAAAAAAACAGTAGCCGTACCTTCTACCGTACACTGCGATCACCTGATCCAGGCCGAAGTAGGTGCCCAGGCCGACCTGGACAAGGCAAAAACAAACAACCGCGAGGTATACGAATTCCTCTCCTCGGTTTCCAATAAATATGGCATCGGCTTCTGGAAGCCCGGCGCCGGCATTATCCACCAGGTGGTGCTGGAAAATTATGCCTTCCCCGGCGGCATGATGATCGGTACCGACTCCCACACCCCCAATGCCGGTGGCCTTGGCATGATTGCCATTGGTGTAGGCGGTGCCGATGCGGTAGACGTAATGGCCGGCATGGCCTGGGAACTGAAATTCCCCAAACTGATTGGTGTAAAACTAACCGGACGCCTCAGCGGCTGGACCTCTGCCAAGGATGTGATCCTTAAGGTAGCAGGTATCCTTACCGTTAAAGGGGGTACCGGCTATATTGTAGAATACTTTGGCGAAGGCGCTGAGGCCATCAGCTGTACCGGCAAGAGCACCATCTGCAACATGGGTGCCGAAATTGGTGCCACCACTTCCCTTTTTGCTTATGGCGATGCCATGCGCCGCTACCTGGAGATGACCGACCGCAAGGATATTGCCGATGAGGCCGACAAGATCCGGGAGCACCTGCGTGCCGATGAGGAAGTATATGCCGATCCAGAGCAGTTCTATGATCAGGTGATTGAAATCAACCTGAGTGCCCTGGAGCCGCACATCAACGGTCCGTTCACTCCCGATGCTGCCTGGCCCATCTCTGAGTTTGCGCAGGCCGTAAAAGAGCACGGCTGGCCTGAGGAGCTGGAAGTAGGCCTGATCGGTTCCTGCACCAACTCCTCGTATGAGGACATTACCCGCGCAGCGTCCGTGGCCCAACAGGCTATTGACAAGAAACTGAAGGTACGTTCTGAATACACGGTTACCCCCGGCTCGGAAATGGTGCGTTACACCGCCGAGCGCGATGGGCTGCTGGAGCCATTTGCCGAGATTGGCGGCGTGGTGCTGGCAAATGCCTGCGGTCCCTGCATTGGCCAGTGGGCCCGTCATATGAAGGACCCCAGCCGCAAAAACTCCATCATTACCTCCTTTAACCGCAACTTTGCCAAGCGCAATGATGGCAATCCCAATACCCATGCGTTTGTAGCCTCTCCGGAGATTGTAACCGCCATGGCCATTGCCGGCGACCTTACCTTTAACCCCTTAAAGGATACGCTGCGCAACGAGCAGGGCGAAGAGGTAATGCTGGATGAGCCACAGGGCATTGAAATGCCGCCCAAAGGCTTCTCGGTAGAAGATGCCGGCTACGAGGCTCCTGCGGCCGATGGCAGCCAGGTACAGGTGGTGGTAGACCCGAACTCCGACCGTCTGCAACTGCTGGAGCCCTTTAAGCCTAACCGTCCGGACGATTTCCAGGAACTGCGCCTGCTCATTAAAGCCAAAGGCAAGTGTACCACCGACCATATTTCCATGGCTGGTCCCTGGCTGAAGTACCGCGGTCACCTGGACAACATCTCCAACAACATGCTCATTGGCGCGGTGAACTTCTACAACGAAGCCACCAACAAGGTAAAAAACCAGCTGAGCGGCGTGTACGGCGAAGTACCAGCCACTGCCCGTGCCTACAAGCGCGAAGGAATTGGCTCGGTAGTAGTAGGCGATGATAACTACGGCGAAGGATCGAGCCGGGAACATGCCGCCATGGAACCTCGCTTCCTGGGCGTTAAGGCTATCCTGGTAAAATCATTTGCCCGTATTCACGAAACCAACCTGAAAAAGCAAGGCATGCTGGCCATTACCTTTGCCGATCCTGCCGACTACAACCGCATTCAGGAAGATGATGTGATCGATATCCTGGGACTGGACAATTTCAGACCCGACAGCCAGCTGACAGTGAAGCTGACCCATGCCGATGGCAGCACCGATGAGTTTAACGTAAACCATACCTACAACGAAGGCCAGATTGGCTGGTTCTGGGCAGGTTCTGCGCTAAACCTGATCAAGCAGCAGGAAGGCGTTTAAGCACTATACAGCTAGACCCCATAAAGAAAGCCGGCCCCTTTTCGGGGCCGGCTTCTTATTTATTTTATGTTGATCAGGGTCCTGATATACACAGGGGTAGCGGTAGGTAGGAGTGCTACTGCTTGTCGGTGGAAAGAAAATGCTTTCTCACCAGCCGGTCTGCATCCGAGGGCCTGAGTTCACCCAGCCACTCCCCTTTAATAATGGCTACAGGCGCTTCCTTGCAGCGGCCGGTGCATTTGGTCTTGATGATCTTTACACTTTTTTTAAACCCTGATCGCTCCAGCGAGTCCTTAAAGGCCTTCTGCAGGCTCTTACTGTCAGGCTTACAATCATCTCCGGTACACACAAAAACAAAATCCTGTACTTGGCTATAATCTTTCTTTCCCATGCTTTGCTTAACGTCAACAGCCCTCTAACAGATACAGCAGGGCTAAAGTTCTACCCAATGCCGCTGGCCACCCATTGCATCAGCAGCCCGCACATGTAGGCGCCATAGGTACCCAGCGCATAGCCCAGCACCGCCAGCAGCACCCCTACCGGGGCCAGTGATTCATGAAAGGCCGAGGCTACAACCGGTGCAGAGGCCGCCCCCCCTACATTGGCCTGACTCCCCACGGCCGTAAAGAAAAAGGGCGCTTTGATAAGGTAGGCCACAAACAGCATGATGCTTACGTGCACCAGCATCCAGATAAGGCCTACCACAAAAATGCCGGGATTATCGGCAATCTTAGTGATGTCCATCTCCAAACCAATGGTAGCCACCAGAATATAGATCATGACCCCTCCAAGGCGGGAGGCCCCTACCCCTTCCAGCTTTTTAGCCGAGGTAAAGGAAAGCATCAGGCCCAGCGTAGTGGCAATGACCACAATCCAGAAAAAGGGGCTGGTAAGGCTAAAATCGATCAGCCAGCTATAGGGCTTCTCACCGGCAGCATTGGTGCGGCCGGCCACATCCGTCAGCCAGGGGGTGAGCACATCGGCACAGAGGTGGGCAAGACCGGTAGCGGCAAAGCCTACGCCCAGAATAATGATCACATGCGTCAGGGTGGGCATTTTGGCAATGCTCAGGCGGTAATCCTCTATGCGGCGGCGCACATCGGCAATGGCAGAGGCATCGGCCCGGAAGATCTTGTCCACCCGCTTGGATCGGCCTGCCCCAAAGAGCAGAAAGGCCATCCAGATATTGGCTACGATCACATCTACCGTAGCCATTACACTAAAAATATCTCCTACCTCAAACACTTCCTTCATGGCCGCCTGGTTGGCACCTCCACCAATCCAGCTGCCGGCTATGGTGCTTAAGCCGCGCCACACCTCATCGCCCGCCACCGTAGAGGGGCTCACCAGCGACACCAGAAAAATGGCAATGGGACCCCCCAGCACAATGCCCAGTGTACCGGCCAGAAACATGATCACCGCCTTGGGTCCCAGCTGCCGGATCCCCTTCAGGTCAATGCTGATGGTAAGCAGCACCAGGGCCGCGGGCAGCAGGTAGCGGGAGGCTACAAAGTACAGGCGGGAGGTATGCGGATCTACAATGCCAAAGGTATTGAGCAGCGAGGGCAGGAAGTAACACAGCAACAGGGCCGGAACTACACCGTAAAATTTGCGCCAGAAGGGATGATCACTCTTTGAGGTATAAAAGACCAGGCCCAGAATGGCCATAAGGATACCAAATACGACCGCATCGTTGGTGATCAGGGCTTCATGCTCCATGTGTACGAGAGGGGTTGAGGATACAAGGCCGGGAAGTTAAGAAAATTTTCCAGAACTAGCGGCCTTTGGCGTCTATGGAAGGGGCAGTTGCTGCTGCACCTCCTCTACCACCATGATGAACTCGCTCAGCATCATGGCCGTGGCCCCCCATACCACCCGCTCCTGCAGGGGGTAGTAAGGGGTCTGTATCCTGAAGCGGGCGCCCGGAGGCGCATCGGTAAATTTTATCAGGTTCTCCTCCAGCAGGTCCTTAAGAGGCACCTCCAGCACCTGCTCAACTTCCAGCGGATCAGGCACAAAAAGGGGTTGTACCGGCAAATAGCCTATAACAGGGAGCACCACAAAGTTGCTGGGCGGTATGTAAAGTTCAGAGAGGGTGCCCAGCACCTGTACCTGCTCCATGGGAATGCCCATCTCCTCCTGGGTTTCGCGCAGGGCGGTATAGATCCGGTCGGGGTCGCCAGGCTCACTCTTGCCGCCGGGCAGGCTTACCTGTCCGCTGTGGTGGCCCTCGTAGGTGGGCCGCTGCATCAGCGGAAACCAAAAGCTCCCCCCCTGGGGGTACAGCAGCAACAGCACGCTACCCCTGCGGGCATCGGGTCGGGCTTTTATCTTAAATCGTACGTCTCTGTCCAATTCAGGGGTCATGCGTGCCTGCGCCTGTATGCCGGGCAGGGGTTCCTGCAGGCGCTTTCGCAAGGCGTCTATAAACTGTTCCATCTCTCTAATAAACAAAAAAAGCTTCTGCAGTTCATGCAGAAGCTCTATTCATTAAGCACTATCTTTTATTCAGCCACGTCTCCGTCGTAGCTGAGTTTGGCAATTTGCTTGTCGATCATGTACTGACCTACCCCCTCTTCGCCAATCACCTCAAACAGCTCCAGGGCGCGGCGGGCAATGTACTCTTCTTCGATCTGCTCCTTGAGGAACCACTGCAGAAAAGTAACCGTGGTATAGTCCTGCACCTGATGGCACTTGCCTACAATGCGGTTGATGGACTGGGTAATGGCAATCTCCTGCTCCAGGGCCTGCTCAAACACTGCCCGGAACGAGTCATACTCCTGCTGGATATTGGTAACCTCCGGCGAGAGGGCATGGCCGCCCAGATCTGTTACATATTTGAAGATGCGAAGCATGTGGCTGCGCTCTTCGTCTGACTGCTTGTAAAAGAAGGTAGCACTGTTATCGAAGCCATGACGATCGCACCAGGAGCCCATGGCCAGGTAAATGGCCGAGGAATGTGCCTCGCGCTTGATTTGTTCGTTCAGGGCCGTTTCTATTTCTTCCGAAAGGGAAGTTCTGAGTCTAAGTAGATCTTTCATAACTAAAAATGCGTAATGCGTCTTTGTTGTATACTGACGAAATTACAAGATAGTTGCCAGATATGCACCTGTAACCCCAAATTTGGAACTGTTCTAAATCTGAATAAGAGGGGGTTAGAAGGTAGGAGGAAGAAGTAGGAAGTAAGAAGTAAGAAGATAGAAGTAGGAAGTAGGAAGTAAGAAGATAGAGGTTAGATAGTAGAAGGAGGAAGGCAGACGCTGGACAGCCACACACAAAAAGGCAGCCTACTGCTGGCTGCCCGGTCTTACTTCTTTCTTCCAGTTTCTTACTTCCAGCGCATACCTTCTCAACAAACCGGGACCGAGCGGCGAAGGCGCTCGTGCAGAATGCTGTTGAGCTCCATCATTACGCGGGAGCCGGAAATAAGGTCCTTAAATTCGAGAATTTCAGGGATGGTCAGCACAAAGCAGCGATCGCAGCCACAGGGGGTCAGAATCTCAACATCCTTGGCCCGGCTGGAATCGGTCAGCAAGGGCACTACATCCAGCGCATCGGCCTGCTTCTTCAGCGAGAAAAAGCAGGGGAGCTTCAGCAGCGACTGGCTCCCGTTCCATTCCAGGATCAGCAGATTGCGGCAGTTGTCCTGATAGATACATCCATTCAGGGTTCTGTAGAGTTCTTTAAGCTGCGGTGTCTGCATAAGGCGTGCTGATCTGCTACAAAGGTGGTTCTTATTTAGACCAAATCCAAATAATACAGCCTGGATCTTAGCCGGAAAAAAACCTTTTCCTGAACGTACTGTTTATCTGTTAAACCTTTTTTCATGCTTATGATACGCCTCACCATACCCTATTTTGTGCTTGCACTTCTGCTGTTTTCGGCCTGCACGCCGCGCAACCTGAGCTATACCGAAGCGCTCGACCGCAACAACCGCAAGCTGGAAACCGACATGGATCGCAAGGATGCTACCTTTCTGGTAGAAGTAGCCAATTTTAACCTGCTGCTGCAGGACCTGAACACCAAAGCCCTGCAGGAAGGCTACGCCCGTGTGGTCGTAGATTATGCCACCCAGGCCCAGGCCGACCACAACCGGATGGCCGACGAACTACGCAACCTGGCCAAGAATAAAAAAGTAGTACTGCCGGCCAGCATGAGCGAACGCTTTCAGCTGCTCTCCAATGAGGTACTGGTGGGCGACCGGCGCAACTTTGACAAGAGTTATCTGAATACGGCTGAGTCGGTCTACAAACAGGCCATCCGCATGTTTGAAGAAGCTGCCCTGAATGCCGGTGATTCCCGGGTGCGGGCCTTTGCCGCCTCCAAGCTGGAAGTGCTGCGGGCCAATGAGCGCAAAGCCGACTCCCTGGAAACCCAGCTTATGTAGTTACTCAAGTAATGGTATTGAAAAAGGCTGCCCCCTAGCAGGAGCAGCCTTTCTTTTTGTCTTTGAAAACCACTAGGCACTGGCCGCTGTAGCGCCGTAGAACTGCGCCTCTTCGGTAGAGCCTTTCAGGGCAGAAGTAGAGGCCTGCCCGTTGGTTACGGCATTTTGCACGGCATCAAAATAGCCGGTGCCTACAAAGCTCTGGTGTTTCACGGCCTTAAAGCCCTGGGTCTGCAGCACAAATTCCCGCTGCTGCAGCTCAGAGTAGGCAGCCATGCCCCGGGCCTTGTAGGCTGTTGCCAGCTCAAACATGGCGGTATTCAGGGAATGGAAGCCCGCCAGGGTAATGAACTGGAATTTATAGCCCAGCTCGGCCAGCTTTTCCCGGTATTCCAGCATTTGCTTTTCATTGAGCTTAGCGGCCCAGTTAAAGCTGGGAGAGCAGTTGTAAGCCAGCAGCTTGCCGGGATATTTTGCATGGATGGCCTCGGCAAATTCACGCGCCTCGCCCAGATCGGGATGGCTGGTTTCCATCCAGAGCAGGTCGGCATAGGGGGCGTAGCTCAGCCCGCGGTCGATGGCCTGCTCTACTCCATTCTTCACCCGAAAGAAGCCTTCGGGCGTACGCTCACCGGTAATAAAGCGACTATCCCGTTCATCAACATCACTGGTGATCAGGTTGGCCGCATCGGCATCGGTACGGGCAATCAGTACGGTCGGCACTCCTTCCACATCGGCTGCCAGACGGGCGGCTACCAGCTTATTAATGGCTTCCTGCGTGGGCACCAGCACCTTGCCGCCCAGGTGTCCGCATTTTTTGGCAGAAGACAGTTGGTCCTCAAAGTGAACACCGGCGGCCCCGGCATCAATCATGCCGCGCATCAGCTCAAAGGCATTCAGGTTACCGCCAAAACCTGCTTCGGCATCGGCCACAATGGGTGCCAGCCAGTGGATGCCCTGCTCGCCACCCAGGCTGTTGACCTGATCGGCCCGCAGCAGGGCGTTGTTGATACGGCGCACTACGGCCGGTACGGAATTGGCCGGATAGAGGCTTTGATCGGGGTACATGCATTCGCCCAGGTTGGCATCGGCCGCTACCTGCCAGCCGCTGAGGTAAATGGCTTTAAGGCCGGCCTGCACCTGCTGCACGGCCTGGTTGCCGGTAAGGGCGCCAAGTCCGGCTACATAGTCTTCGGTATGCAGCAGTTCCCAGAGGCGCTCGGCGCCCAGCCGGGCCAGGGTATGTTCAATCAAAAAATTTCCGCGCAGCCGCAGCACTTCTTCGGCGGTATAGGGACGCTCGATGCCCTTCCAGCGCAGGTTGGTTTTCCATTCTAATTTCAGTTGGTTGATTTGGTCTTGCTTGTTCATAGTAGTATGGGAGAAAAAAATTGGAGTTTATATAAGTGTTTTGTTGGTTGATGGAAAATGGACGTTGGACAATGGACAATAGACTGAAGCTATAAAACCAGATCAGAGAAGTTCAAAAGACACTGCTTTAATCAGATAGGCGCAAAGTCCAGCATCTATTGTCCATTGTCTATTGCCTATTCTAAAAGCTCGTACGCTTCCAGGGTTAAAAATTCAGGGAAATGGGGGGAGAACACCAGCTGCCGGAAGAGCTCGGCGGACTGCGTAAAATGGCCCCTTTCATAGCGCTCTTCGCCCAGCAGCTGCCGGATGTTGCGCAGTTCTTCGGCAATCAGCAGATCCACCAGTTCTTCCGTCACCTTTTGCCCCCCGCTCAGCTCTACTCCGTGCTGCAGCCACTGCCAGACCTGCGCCCGGCTGATCTCGGCTGTGGCGGCATCTTCCATCAGGTTGTAGAGGGCAGCAGCGCCGGTGCCGCCCAGCCAGTGCTCGATGTACAGTATGCCTACATTGATATTCGTGCGCAGTCCCCCTTCGGTGATCTCCCCCCCTTCTATTTGGGTGTTGAGCAAGTCCTGCTGATTTACCTGAAGCTGCTCAAAAAGCTGCTCCTTTTGATGGGTCTGCCCGGCGGCAAATTTTGCTTCGATCTGCCGACGGGCCGTTTCTACCAGAAAGGGGTGCGCCACCCAGGTACCGTCATAGCCCCTGCTGGCTTCCAGCTCCTTATCGGCTTTTACTTTTTCGAAAGCGCGGGCATTTTGGGCTTCGTCTTTGGCCGGAATAAAGGCCGACATCCCCCCGATGGCATGCGCGCCCCTCCGGTGGCAGGTTTGCACCAGCAAGCGGGCATAGGCACTCATAAAGGGCACGCCCATGCTCACCTGCTGGCGGTCGGGCAGCACCTTATCGGCATGCCGTTTGAATTTTTTGATAAAGCTGAAGATATAATCCCAGCGGCCGGCATTCAGGCCCGCCATGTGCTGGCGGAGCGCATAAATGATTTCATCCATCTGAAAGGCCGCCGGTATGGTCTCGATCAGGACCGTAGCCTTAATGCTGCCATGGGGGATATCCAGATAGGTCTGGGCTTCTACAAATACGTCGTTCCAAAGGGCGGCCTCCTCATAGCTTTCCAGCTTGGGCAGGTAGAAATAAGGACCGCTGCCTCGGCGCAACAGTTCCTGCGCATTGTGGAAGAAGTAGAGGCCAAAATCAACCAGAGAGGCCGACAGGCGCTCCCCCTCATGCAGCAGGTGTTTTTCTTCCAGATGCCAGCCCCTGGGGCGTACCTTCAGCGTGGCCACTTGCTCTTTGAGGGCATATACCTTCCCCCCTTCTGCGGTAAAATCCACCTGCCGCCGGATGGCGTCGTAGAGGTTCTGCTGGCCTTCCATAAGGTTTAGCCAGCTGGGCGAGGTAGCGTCCTCAAAATCAGCCATAAATACCCGGGCGCCGGAGTTCAGGGCATTGATGATCATTTTGCGGTCTACCGGCCCGGTAATTTCGGTGCGGCGGTCCTGCAGATCGTCCGGCAGGGGTGCAATGGTGTAGCTGCTCTCCCGGATGTGGCGGGTATCTTCCCTAAAATCCAGCAGCGCGCCTGCATCCAGCAGCTTTTGCTGCTCCTGCCGCTTTTGCAGCAGGGCTTTGCGCCTGGGGTTGAAGTGCCGGTGCAGGTGAAGCAGAAACTGCTGTGCCGCAGGGGTTAGGAGGTGGGGGTAGGCTGCGCCCTTGAGCTGCAGCTGAGAAAGGGGTTGGGTAGCAGTGGGCATAGGACTAAACGTGGGGAATTAAAAAAATCAACTAGACCAAAGGTATAAAAGCGAAAGTAGAATTAAAAGCGAAAATTCGCTAAAAGTGTTTTTTCTTTTATTTGATTTTTTTTCGCACGATTTCAAAGTAGGCTGGAGATTTTCTATTTTTGCCTCTGTCACCATCTCACTACCCCCTTGACCGACGATACCATTCGCCTGATTTTTGGCCTTAAAATGCGGCAGCTGCGGCTGGACCGCAAGATTTCCCTGACCGACCTGGCCGCCCGAACCGGCATCTCGGTTAGCTATCTGAATGAGATCGAAAAGGGAAAAAAATATCCGAAAGGCACCAAAATAGCCGCCCTGGCCGAAGCGCTCGATGCTGAATATGACTACCTGGTAAGCCTGCAGCTCAGCAAAAAAATGGCCCCCATTGCCGAGCTGCTGCAGTCCAACCTGCTGCACGAGCTGCCCCTGGAGCTCTTTGGCATTGAGGTACCTGACCTGCTGGAAATTCTCAGCAATGCCCCCAGCAAGCTGAGTGCGTTTGTGAGTACGCTGGTGGAGATCAGCCGCACCTATGATATGCGCGTGGAGCATTTTTACTTCTCGGCCCTGCGCTCCTACCAGGAGATGCACGAAAATTATTTTGAGGAGCTGGAAGAAGCCGCCCAGCAGTTTCGACAGGCACACCAGCTGCCCGAAGGAGAAGCGCTGGCAGCCGGAGATCTGGCCCGCCTGCTGCAGGACGTATATGGCTATGGGCTGGATGAGCAAAGCCTGGCCAACATGCCCAAGCTGCAGCACCTGCGCACCATTACGCTGCCCGACCCCCGGCAGCCCATGCTCTACCTGCACCCTGCCCTGGACGAGCGGCAGCAGGCCTTTGCCTATGGACGGGAGCTGGCCTACACCTACCTGAAGCTGAGCGAGCGCTCCTACACCACCAGTTGGGTAGAGGTGGATAGCTTTGAGCAGGTACTCAACAACTTTAAAGCATCCTATTTCAGCTGCGCCCTGCTGATGCCCCGCCAGCCCCTGCTAGAGCAGCTCAGGGAGTGGCTGCAGCAACGGGAGTGGCAGCCTGACTTTCTGCTGCAGCTGATGCAAGGCTGGGGCGCAACCCCCGAGATGTTGCTGCATCGTCTTACCAACCTGCTCCCCCGCTTTTTTGGGCTGCGGGAGCTCTTTTTTCTGCGGTTTAACCACCCCATTGGCAGCCAGCATTTCTACCTGACCAAGGAGATGCACCTGAGCGGCCTGCACAACCCCCATGGCAGCATGATGAACGAGCACTACTGCCGCCGCTGGATTTCGCTTACCGTCTTTGCAGAACTTGACCAGCAGCCTACCCCCTCCCTGCTCTGCCGGGTGCAGCGCAGCAAGTACATTGGCAGCGAAAATGAATACCTGGTGCTCAGCCTGGCCAAAGCGCATAACCCGCAACCCGACCGAAACAGCAGCCTGTCCATAGGCCTGCGCATCAGCGAAGCGCTTAAACGAAAAGTGCGCTGGTGGAATGATGCGGCCATCCCCGTGCGCTGGGTTAATGAGACCTGCGAGCGATGCCCTGCCGTAGACTGCCAGGAGCGGGCCGTGCCTCCCCGCATTCTGCAGCAGCAAAACCAGGTAAACGAAACCAAATGGGCCCTGCAGGAGCTGAAACAAAAACGGGCCGAGGAAACAGAGGCCTCCAGGTCCTGACGCTACCAGCACCCATTGGCTCTACTATTTTGTTTTTGATCGGTTTGGCTGTAATTCGTTACCTGCCCGACCCCAGGGCAGAACAGGCAAGCGGGCACAGACCGGAAGTAAGTACAAGTAAATGCTCAAAGACCGATTTAACCGGATACATGACTACCTGAGAATTTCCCTGACGGATAGCTGCAATTTTCGCTGCAGCTATTGCATGCCGGAGGAAACCATCAGCTGCATGCCCAATGACCACCTGATGCAGCCTCAGGAGATTGAGGCCATTGCCAGAACCTTTGTGTGCCTGGGGGTGCGAAAAATCCGGTTGACGGGCGGCGAACCCCTGGTGCGCAAAGGAGCAGGCGATATTATCCGCAGCCTGTCCCAGCTCCCCATAGAGCTCACCCTTACCACCAATGGGGTGCTGGCAGACCAGTACATCGATTTGTTCAAAGAAGCCGGCATCCGCTCGCTGAATGTAAGCCTGGATACCCTGCAGGAGGGCAAATTCTTTGGCCTTACCCGCCGGGATGCCTTTCACAAGGTCTGGAACAACATTCTGCTGCTGATGGCGGAGGGCTTTCATGTAAAGCTGAATGTGGTGGTGATGAAAGGGGTAAATGAGGGGGAAGTCAATGACTTTATAGCCCTTACCAAAGACCTGCCCCTGCATGTGCGCTTTATCGAATTCATGCCCTTTGATGGCAACCGCTGGCAAAAGGGAAAGGTAGTACCCACCGCCCAGCTGCTGGCCCGGGCCGAAGAGGCCTTTTCTTTCATCAAATTAAAGGATGAAAAACATGCTACGGCCAAAAAGTACAAGGTGCTGAATTACCAGGGTACTTTTGCCTTTATTACCACCATGAGCGCCCCCTTCTGTGGCGACTGCAACCGCATGCGCCTGACCGCCGATGGCAAACTGAAAAACTGCCTCTTTGGCAAAGACGAGCTGAACCTGCTGGCGGCCCTTCGCCAGGGCGAACCCCTGCTGCCCCTGATCCAGAAAAGCCTGCTCATCAAGGCCGAAAAAATGGGCGGGCAGTTTGAAAACACTTATCAGCAAACCGATGGCGCCAGCCTTCAAAACCGCAGCATGATCAGAATTGGCGGTTAATGCGTATGTTGCCTCATGATTTCAGTCGCCGAAGCTAAACACCTTTTACTGGCCAATACCCCTCCGCCCCAACCAGTACAACTCTCCCTGGCCGAGGCTGGGGGCTATGTGCTGGCCGAGGCCCTCTACTCCCCCATCGACATGCCTCCCTTTGCCCAATCGGCCATGGATGGCTATGCCCTTAACTTCGGGCAGCTGGAGGCCGATGCGGTGCTGCGAGTGCGGCATAGCGTACAGGCGGGCGCTGCCGAGCTGCCCCGGCTGGCGGCCGGAGAGGCCATCCGCATCTTTACCGGGGCGCCTGTACCTCCCGGGGCCGATACGGTGGTGATGCAGGAAAAAGTGGAACTGGTGGAGGGGGGCATTCGCCTGCTGGATCCGGAGCTGAAGGCGGGCGCCAACGTACGCTCCCCTGCCTCCCAGACCCAAAAGGGAGCCCTGGCCGCCCCGGCCGGCACCCGCCTGAACCCGGGCAGCATTGGCTTTCTGGCCGGTCTAGGCCTTTCTGAGGCATCTGTTTTTGCCGCTCCAGCAACCGGCTTGCTGATTACCGGCAAAGAACTGGTGGCGCCCGGCACTCCCCTGCAGATGGGGCAGGTCTATGAAAGCAATTCGGCCAGCCTGCGGGCAGTCCTGGCCGAAGGGGGCATCACCCCGGTACTGCTTCGCCAGGTAGAAGACGAAGCCGAAGCCACCTATGCTGCCATTCAGGAGGGGCTGGCCGGCTGCCGGCTGCTGCTCATTACCGGGGGCATTTCGGTGGGGGATTATGATTTTGTGTATGCCGCTCTGCAGCAGGCAGGGGTAGAAACGCTTTTCTACAAAGTAAAACAGCGACCCGGCAAACCCCTTTACTGCGGCCGCAAAGGCGATACGCTGGTCTTTGGCCTGCCCGGTAATCCGGCCTCCGTCCTCAGCTGTTTTTATCAGTATGTGGTACCCGCCATTCGGCAGATGAAGGGGCTGGCCGCCGAAGCCACACCCCCCTTCTTTAAAACCCTACGCGAGGACTTCACCAAAAGCGGGGACTTACCTTCTTTCTGAGGGCAAAATGGACCGGAGAGGAGGTGGCGATTCTGCCTGCACAGGAATCCTATAAAATGAATGCCTATCTGGATAGCAACTGCCTGGTTGAGCTGGAAGAAGACGCAACCCACATCCAGAGGGGTACCTTAGTGCGGGTGTACCCCCTCAACCAATTGTGGGCATGAGGCCGGTGCTGGTATCTACCCCCCTGTTTTCATCTCCGCTATGAGTGCGCTATCGCCGGAATTGGAGCTGCTTTTTTACGGGCTGCTCTTTGTGGTTGCCTTTCTCTACGCCGCCGTGGGGCATGGAGGCGCCAGCGGCTACCTGGCCCTGATGGCGCTCTTTAGCCTCAGTCCGGAGGTGATGCGCCCCTCGGCCCTGCTGCTGAATATTTTTGTATCGCTTATTGCCTTTTTGCAGTACTACCGCTGGGTGGTGTTCCGCTGGCGGCTGTTATGGGCCCTGGCAGCGCTGGCCATACCTGCTGCCTTTCTGGGGGGGCTCATCTCGCTTGATGCTGGTTTGTACAAGCAATTACTGGGCCTGTTTCTGCTCTTTCCCATCATTCGTTTTGCCGGTTTTATGCCTAAGGAAGCTGCGGAAAAGAAAGAGGTTTCTCTTCCGCTGGCACTGCTTCTGGGGGCGGGCATAGGGTTTTTCTCAGGTCTGATCGGTATTGGCGGGGGCATTATCCTCTCGCCCCTGCTCCTGCTGCTGGCCTGGGCCGGCATGAAAGAAACGGCCGCCATTAGCGCGCTCTTCATTACCTTAAATTCCATAGCAGGCCTGCTGGGAAATGCTGCCGGCGGACTCCAGTTTAGCCCCGAGATTCTTTATTTTGTAGCCATTGCCGTGGCTGGCGGTGCCTTGGGTGCTTACCTGGGCGCCCGCTATTTCAGCGGGCTGCTGCTGAAACGCATGCTGGCCCTGGTGCTGATCATTGCCTGTGCAAAACTCTTACTGACATGAGCAATAAGCAAACCATAACGGGGATCGTGCTGGCCGGGTGCAAAAGCTCCCGCATGGGCCAGGACAAGGGGCTGATGCTGCTGCAGGGCAAAGCCATGGTGCTGCCTGTGATCGAGCAGTTGCAGCCGCAGGTAGCCGAGGTGCTGCTGGTGGCCAATGCGCCTGCCTACCGGCAGTACGGCTTTCGGGTGGTGCCGGATCTGGTGGCAGAAGCCGGGCCCATGGGCGGCATTTATACCGGCTTAACAGCCTCTGCCAGCGAGTATAATGTGGTTCTGAGCTGCGACATGCCCTTTATCACGGCCGAAGCCCTAGGGAAGCTGATCGGGCAGGCACGGCAGACGCAGACATCTGTGTGGCCAGCCTACAGGGGCACCTGCAGCCCCTTTTTGGCCTGTACGGAAAAACTGCCTGCCCCCGCTGGAAATGAGCCTCAGGCGCGGGGAATTTAAGCTGCAAGCCCTGATCCGGCAGTCCGCCCATCAGCTTGTGCCACTGGATGCCCTGGCCAAAGAACAGCCCCGGCTGTTTGCGTACCTTAATACGCCGGAGGAGTTTGAAAAAGCAACAGGGGCAGGGAACGATTAACAGGCTGTCTATGTGTTTTTAAGGCAGCAGATCTACATCTTTACAGAAATCAGGTATGGAAGTAAACATACTGGCCTTTGGCAGAATTGCCGAGCTTACGGCTGCCCGGGAATGGAAAATGCAGGGGGTGCGCAGTACTGAGGAGGTACGGCAGCAGCTGGAGGCCACCTACCCGGCCCTGCAGGGCATGCGCTATGCCCTTGCCCTCAATAAAAAGATCATAACAGCCGACACCCCCCTGAGCGAGGGGGCTGAACTGGCCCTGCTCCCGCCTTTTTCCGGGGGGTGATCGGTAATTTACTTTTTCACTTGACATGAAAGAAACCCAAAAAAGAAACTCCTTTATCGAAGGCCCAATCTCTCCGGTCTTTATCGCAGATTCCATCAGCAAGCATAGTGTGAAGAAAGAGATTGGCGCCCACAGTATTTTCCTGGGCCAGGTACGCAATGACCTGCTGGAGGGAAAAGAAGTGAAGGCCATTGACTATACCGCCTATACCGACATGGCCGAAGAGAGCCTGCACAGCATCCGGGAGTGGGCCTTTGGCCAGTATAACTTAACCTGTATGCACATCTACCACAGCCTGGGCCGTGTAGAAGCCGGCGAGATCTGCCTCTTTGTCTTCACCTCTTCCAAACATCGCAAAGATGCCCAGGATGCCTGCAGTGCCATTGTAGAGCGCATCAAAAAGGAAGTACCCGTCTGGGGCAAAGAAGTATTTGAAGACAACAGCTACAGCTGGAAGGTAAACAGCTGATTTTTAACCCCATCCTCAGCCCCTACCCCATGGTCAACATCACCCCTAAAACCAGCAGCCTGCGCCAGGCCATTGCCCAGGCCACCGTACGGGTTAGCAGCCAGCAAACCATTGATGCCCTTTTAAACAAGCAGGTGCCTAAGGGCGATGTATTTGAAATGGCCAAAACAGCCGGCCTGTTTGCGGTAAAAAGAACCAGCGACACCATCCCCGACTGCCACCCCCTGCCCATAGAATATACCGCCGTACGCTACCAGGTGCAGGAACTGGAGATTCTCATCGAAGTAGAAGTACACACCATTTACAAAACGGGTGTAGAAGTAGAAGCCATGCATGGGGCCTCAGTTGTGGCTCTTACCATATATGACATGCTAAAGCCTATCGACAAGGGCATTGAGATCCGTAACATCCGGCTGCAGGAGAAAAAAGGAGGAAAATCGGACTATACCGATCAGGTTAAGAAAGACCTGCAGGCCGGTGTTATTGTCTGTTCTGATACCATTGCTGCCGGAAAAAAAGAAGACCGGGCCGGCAAGGCCATTATCGAGAAACTGACCCAGCACGGGCTTACCCTGGCCGAATACAGCGTAATACCCGATGAGCTGCTGCTGATTCAGCAAAAGGTGAGCGAACTTTGTGCTGCCGGCTGCCAGCTGGTGCTTCTCACCGGGGGCACCGGCCTCTCGAAGCGGGATGTGACGCCGGAAGCCCTACGCCCGCTCCTGGACCGGGAAATTCCCGGTGTGGCAGAAGCCATTCGGTCCTACGGGCAGCTGCGCACCCCATATTCCATGCTCTCCCGTTCGGTAGCGGGGCTGATCGGCGATACGCTGGTACTGGCGCTGCCAGGTTCTACCCGGGGCGCTGCCGAATCCGTAGATGCCATTTTTCCGGCAGTGCTGCATATTTTCCGCATCATAGAAGGCGCCCGGCACCCCTAGAGCTGCCCATGGATACCCCTCTCATAAAAAAGACCCTGCCAGGAGACGGGGTCTTTTATGCTTTCTTTCTTGCCAGATGCTATTGCAGCAGCACAAAGCGCTGGCTTTGTCTGCCTGTATTGGTACTAATTTCCAGCACATATACCCCATTGATCAGCTCACTATGCAGGGGAATTTCCAGCTGGCTGGCGGGACTGCTCAGGTACAGCTCAGCCTGCTGCACCACTTGCCCCTGCAGGTTGCGAATTCTGTAGTGAACAGATCCTGCCTGAGGAACTCCCAGCAGTGCCTTCAGCTGCAGACTACGCACCGGGTTGGGCGACACCTGTAATATATCGGCAGTATTCCCTGTCCAGGCCACCCGCACAATAGCGGAATATTTATAGGTACCATCATAATCCACCTGTTTGAGGCGGTAATAGTACACACCCTGCGCCAGCCCTTTATCCAGGTAGGTGTAGTGCTGCAGGTTGTTGGTGGTGCCTGCCCCAGGCTGGTAGCCAATTTGCTGAAACGCCCGCCCATCCGCTGAACGCTCAACCTCAAAGCCAGCATTATTCTTCTCCTGGGCGGTGCGCCACTGCAGCAGCACCCCTTCAGGGCTTGTGGTGGCGCCAAAATGCAGCATCTCTACCGGCAGGGTAATGATTACACTGATCTGGCGATAGTCGGCTATGCCATCGCGGTTGCGATCGGGCAGGTTGGTAGCTTTGCCGCTTATGAGTACATCAAAGAGGTCTACCAGGCCGTTGCGGTTGGTATCGCGGTAGTAGGCGCCTGCAGTGGGATCAAGGAAGTTAGGGATGCCATCGTTGTCATCGTCTTCCATCCAGTTGGGGATGCCATCGCCGTCGGCATCGGCGCGGGTGTAAATGCCCGGATTTCCATTAACGGTCTCCCACAGCAGCGCACGCGCCAGCAGGTCGTTGAGGGCATCGCCATTGGTATCATCGTCAAAGGCTTCTACCCAATCGGGCTGAGGATCGTTATCGGAGTTCCAGTCCAGCAGATCCCGCACTTGATCAGCGTCAGTGTCAGGACGGGTAAAGGCGCTGCCGCCGGCCTGCGGATCTACCGGATTGGCCAGGCCATCGCGGTTAGAATCATAGTTGCGGATAAAGGCCAGCGTAAAGGTGCCATTTTGGGTCATATTGGCCGGAAAGCGGCCGCCATAGGCCTCAACTGCATCGGGAATACCATCGTTATCGCTATCCAGATCAAAGTGATTCGGGATGCCATCCCCATCGGCATCAAAACGGTCATCAATGCCATCCCGGTTCAGGTCTGCAAAACCGGGAAACTGCGCATCTCTGAAATTGGGCACTCCATCGCCATCGTGGTCGCCACTGGCATCCAGGCCGTTGTTCTCCAACAGGTCGGGAATGCCATCGTTGTCATCATCCAGGTCCAGAAGATCGGACACCCCATCATTATCATAATCGGCCAGGCAGAGATCGTACTGGTAGCTTACCGCATCGATGTACACCGGGCTGTTGGCCGGCACCACAATGCGCAGGTAACGCACACCTGCCGCCTGTGCGACTGTGTAGGTAACCGAAGCAAAGGCTGTGCTCTGGCTGGAGGTATAGGTTGCCGGATTGCTAAAGGCAGTGGCCACCGAGCCCCCGCTGACCACCATACGGTGGCCCGATGGCGCATACCAGCGTATGGTGATGAGCCGGTTAAGGGGCACCAGATCGGTGAGGTCCAGCACCAGCACATCTGCGGTATTATCCAGAATGGCAGCATTGCTGATGGTGCCGCCGGAAATGGTGCCGTCGGCCGAGCCTACGGCCCGCTGCGGGTGTTGCACCTCGGAAGAAAACTGAAGATCATCGGCATTGCCGCTGAAGGGCGCTGTGATAAAGCCCAGCCCACAGCTGCCTACCCTGTTTTCGAGATAATCGCGCACCCCATTGGCCGGAGCAATGTCCAGCGGCTCGTCAATGGTAGGGATGCCGTCGTTGTCATCATCATTATCACGGTAATCGGGGCGGCCATCGCTGTCGCTGTCCTGCCGCACGGGGGCCAGGCCGCCGGTGGAAGTATCAAAGGCATTGTCCCAACCATCGCCATCCGAATCCAGCCCTGTAGGCAGGCGATCGGCCCGGCCATCACGGTTGGCATCATTGCCCTCTATCAGGTCGGAGATACCATCATTGTCGCTATCCAGATCCAGATAATCGGGAATGCCATCGCCATCGGAATCTACGCCACGCGCTACCAGCACGCCGGCAGTGGTACGGGCTTCAATGCTGTCCGGTATGCCATCGCCATCCGAATCCTGATCATAGGCATTGGGCAGGCCATCGCCATCGGCATCGGCCAGCGGCAGGGGGCCGTTATTGCGGGCCGGATCAACCGCATCGGCCAGGCCATTGCGGTTGGTATCCTGGGCAGCATCTACCCGGCCATCCCCATTGGCATCCTGCCCGCCGGCTTCAACCAGATCAAAGAGGCCATCGCCATCGCTGTCCAGGTCCAGGTAGTTGGGCTGGTCATCGCCATCGGTGTTGCGGATGAGCAGGGGCGTACCTCCCAGGAGGCTCTCGAAGCGGTCGTCCAGGCCGTTACGGTTGGTATCGGTAAAGCCATCGATGCGGCCGTCTTTATTGCTGTCGGGGCCCCGGTTTTCCAGCAGATCGGGTATGCCATCGCCATCAGAATCCAGGTCGTAGGGGTTGCGCAGTCCATCGCCATCGGTATCGGGCGCCTGCAGGGGCTGGCCGTTGAGGCTGGTGGCCAGACCGTTTGCCGCAAAGGGACCTGCTATGCGCCCGTCGCCGTCAGGATCGGAGCCCCCGGCCTCTACCAGATCCGGCATCCCATCGTTGTCGCTGTCCAGGTCCAGAAAGTCGGGGATGCCGTCGCCATCGGTATCAAAACGGTCGTTGATGCCATCGCCATTGCTATCCACAAAGCCGGGAATATCGCGGTCGCGGTAGTTCTGAATGCCGTCACCGTCATGATCGGCGGTGGGGTTGTAACCCGTGCCACCATCTTCCTGCGCATTGGCAATACCATCGTTGTCGGCATCAATGTCCAGCAGGTCTACAACCCCATCGGCATCGGCATCGGCACGGTAGAGATAGTCGGGCGAGGGGCGGCCGCCCTGTACAAAATTAAAGCCTTCGGAGAGGGTGGGCAGGCCATCGCCATCATCGTCGGTATCCTGCCAGTCGGCCCAGCCATCCCCATCGGTATCCTGGAGCGGAGCATTGCTACCCAGGGCGTTGCCCCGGCCGGGGGCCAGAGTATCGTAGGCATTGTCCAGACCATCGCGGTCGGTATCCTGGCCCGAGGGGGTGCGGTCGGCTATGCCATCTTTATTGAAATCAAAGCCTTCAATGGCATCGGCTATGCCATCTCCATCGCTGTCCGGATCCAGGTAATCGGGCAGGGCATCGCCATCGGTATTTACCGGCACCAGCGCCTGGCCGCCGGTGGCAGCTTCATAGGCATCATCTAGGCCGTTGCGGTTTGTATCGGCATAGCGGGGCAGCCGGTGGTTGGCAGAACGCTGGGCCTCCCGGTTATCGGGTATGCCATCGCCATCGGAGTCAATATCCAGGTAGTTGCGCAGGCCATCGCCATCGGTATCGGGCAGGGGCAGCGGGCTGGAGAGCAGGGGGTCATGCAGGCCGTCCCTGTTGGTGTCTGTAAACGTATCCACTATTCCATCGCCATTGGTATCTACACCGCCGGCTTCTACCAGATCGGGAATGCCGTCGTTATCGCTGTCCAGGTCCAGGAAATCGGGAATACCGTCCAGATCCCGATCGAAGCGGTCGTTGATGCCATCGTTATTGCTATCTACAAAGCCGGGGAGCAGTGCGTTCATATAGTTCATGAAGCGGCTGCCGCCGGTAAAGCCTTTGGGATCGTATCCGGTGCCACCATCTTCCTGCAGATCGGGTATGCCGTCATTATCGGAATCGGCATCGGCTGTATCCATTACGCCATCCCGGTCCGAATCGCCATGGTAGAGGTAGTTGGGGTAAATGCCCCCGCCATTGGAGAAGTCGTCGTCCCAGCGGCCGTTGGCATTGGTATCTTCCAGGCGGCTGGGGGTGCCGTCGTTATCATCGTCGGCATCGCGCCAGTCGGGCTCGTCGGTGCCATCGGTATTTTGCAGGGCCACATTGCTGCCCAGGGCATTGCCCGAGCCGGGAGCGACAGAATCAAAGGCATTGTCCAGGCCATCGCCGTCTGTATCCTGACCGAACGGAGTGCGATCGGCCCGGCCATCGCGGTTGGCATCATTGCCTTCTATCAGGTCGGAGATGCCATCATTGTCGCTATCCGGGTCCAGGTAATCGGGCAGAGCATCGCCGTCGGTATTGACGGGCAGCAGGCCGGTTCCGCCACGGGCGGGGTCGTAGGCGTCATCCAGGCCATTGCTGTTGGCATCCAGCCCCAGGGGAGTGCGGTAGGCGGCCGTGCTCTGGCCTTCCCGGTTATCGGGTATGCCATCGCCATCGGAGTCAATGTCGAGGTAGTTGGCCAGGCCATCGGCATCGGTATCGGGCAGGGGCAGCAGGCTGCCTTCCCGCCCATCATGCAGGCCGTTCTGGTTGGCATCGGTAAAGCCATCGACCCGTCCGTTGCGGTCGCTATCGGTGCCCCCGGCTTCAACCAGGTCGGAGAGGCCGTCGCCATCGGCGTCAAGATCCAGGAAATCCGGCAGGCCATCACGGTCGGTATCCGGATTGCGCAGGGGGGTACCGCCTCGTTCGGCCTCTAGTGCATCGGCCAGGCCATTCAGGTTCACATCGGCCTGGGAGTCGATACGGCCATCGGCATTGGCATCCAGTGACCGACCACCGGCTTCCACCACATCGGGGATGCCATCGTTATCACTGTCCAGATCATAGTGGTTGGGAATGCCATCCCCATCTGCATCAAAATAATCATTGATGCCGTCGCCATTGCTATCCACAAAGCCCGGATAATCGGAATCCATAAAGTTGGGTATGCGGTCGCCGTCATCATCGGCGCCGGGGTCTTTGCCCCTGCCCTCTTCAATGTCGGGAATGCCATCGCCGTCAGAATCCAGATCGTCGAGCACAAAGCGCAGCACAGGGGTGGATATGTATTTGCAGGCGTTTTTGGCGGTGAATGAAAGCTGGTCGAAGGGGCGCAGCAGATAGCGGGGCAGGTTAAAGGACCAGTTGCCGCTGGTTACCGTGGTGGTGGCGTACACAGCACCGTTAATACTTAGGCTAATGACCGTACCGTTGGCCTCGCTGCTGGTGCCGCTGATGAGGCGCTGGCTGTCAAACAGCTCGCCGCTTGCCACAGGGGCAGCGGTGGTGCCATTGATAAAGCAACCCGAACTGCCCAGGTTGCTCACAGGGGTTGGGTTCTGAAGGTTTACCAGGGCAATAAAGGCATCGTCCGGCACCGGGAAAAGAGCATCGGCTACCCCGGCAATGTCGGATACGTTGCCAAAGATGGAGCCAGGCTGGCTGGTGGTTGCGGCGGCCAGGCGTATGGTAGAGCTGTTGGTAAGACCCATGGCCGAAATGGGCACCCAGAAATCGTAAAAGACAGGCGCCTGGCCGGTACAGTTGCTAAAAAGGGCATAGGAGCGCTGGCTGTGGGTGCTGAGCGAATAGCGGGCTACTTCTACCCCGGTGGTGGCGCCATCTACATCATATACCACTACCCCATTGCTGCCGCCGCCGGTTACATAGGCAATTTCAAATTCAAAGCCCGGGTTGCCGGGTTTGTTTCCGCCCGGGGCTATGTAGTTTGGGTCTGAGGTGCCAATGCGGCCGTCTACATCTACCAGTACACTAAAGCCAAAGGCACCGGTAGCGTTTTGGGCAATGCGCATGCGGTATTGCATAATGGGTACACCGCTCCAGCTGGTATAGTACACATAGCTGGCACTGGCGCCTACCGATAAGCGGTCTACCACATCGGTATTGCCGCAACTACCGCCGGTGCGGGTATCGCCATTGGGCTCTACCAGCGAAAACTGCGGAATGGCCACATAGGGCACTTCCATGGGTGTTTCGCCGGTGGCGGTAGTAAAGGCGGCACCCCCTGAAATCCAGCCATCGCCATTGGGGTTAAGCGGGCTTGTGGCAGGTACGGTAGCCTGGTAAATGGCGCCGGGCGTTTGGGCCAGTGCTGCGGTAGCTACGCACAGCAAGAAGCCAGCAATACGAAGAAAGGGGGGTATGTACATTCGTACAGAGAATTAGATAATACAAAGGTATTTCCTAACTCTGCTGCAGATATTAAAGACGAATTAAAGAATAAGCAGACGCCATTTTGGGTGATAGAATGCATTTTTTTCGCAGAATTATCACCTTAACAACACTTGGTTTTGCACCTATTCCGCACCAGCAATAGAACAGCAATCGATTGCGCGCGCTCCCTGTACACCTGGCGCATGGGGAAGGCTCCATGCGGGCTGGGCAAACTGGCTATGTAGGATTTATTCCGGATCTTGCGAACAAAGCTCCTTAAGCGCTGCAACTGCTGCTGGTTCTTCCTTTTCGGCTGCCCGTCGCCAGGCGGTGCAGGCCTTTTCAAACTGGTTCTGACGGTAGTAGAGCTCGCCCAGGTAGTAGTATACTTCTTCCATAAAGGGGTCCATGCCGGCGGCTTTCAGCAGCAGTTCTTCGGCAGCGGCATATTGCTCCCGGTAGAGGTGCAGAATGCCCTTGTTGCGGTACACCCAGGCATTGGTAGAGTCTATGGCCAGGCTGGCATCAATATCGCTGGCCGCTTCCCGGTATTTTTCCAGCTGGGTAAGAATAAATCCCCGGTTGTTGAGGTAATAGGGGTTTTTGGGCTGCAGGCGCACGGCCAGGTTCACCTGCTTGAGGGCTTCGTCGTAATTCTTCTGCTCCACCAGCAGCATGGCCAGGGCATTGTAGGCATTGCCTTCATTGCGGTTGAGTTTAATGGCCGTTTCCAGGTCCAGGCGGGCGCCGGTAAAGTCCTGCTGGTTCATCTTCAGAATGCCTCGGTTCACATAAGCTTCTACATGGCGCGGGTCTAGTGAGAGGGCCCGGTTGAAAGCCAGCAGGGCCGAGTCTTCTTCCTGCAAATGGCTATAGGCAAGCCCCTTGGCAAAGTATACAGAGGCCGAATCCTGGTAGGGCACGGCTATCTGACGCAGATCGTCCAGGGCCCGCTCCCACTCTTCGGTATACAGAAAAACATTGGCCCGGTTAAAGCGGGCATCGGTATAGTCGGACCGTATCTGCAGGGCGGCATTGTAATCGTCCAGCGCCTGCTGCAGCTGGCCAGTGCGGTAATAGGCAATGCCCCGGTTGTTATAGGCATCGGCATATTTGGGAAAATGCTTCAGGGATTCGGTATACAGGCGAATTGCCTCGGGATGTTGTCCCTGCTGCAGGTAGGAATTGCCCTCGCGCAGCAGCTCCAGTGCCCGCTCTTCATTGCTCTGACGACAACCCGCCAGCAGGAAAACCAGCAGCAAACAGATAGCGGCAAGATGCCTGGTACTCCACAGATAGCCTAAGCTCATATGCGTTACAGAAATGCAGATTAGTAGAAATGATCCGGCACAGGCAGAGCCTGCTGTGCCTGGCGGCAGGCCGGCCGGGCCTGATTACCGCCTGCAAAGGTAATGCCTCTGCTCGCATTACCCCCTGCCCGGGCTGAAAAAGTTGCAGGCAACTTTCCCAATCTGCTGGCATTAGCGCTTTTTATGGCCTCTGGGGGCCTGCAGCTTCTCATCTTCCTCCTCAACCTCGTCATCAGAAGGCTTTTCGCCCTCGTCGGTCAGGCGAGGGGTGGCATAATCCCGGTCCAGTACTTCTTTTACCTTCTTGCTTTCTACTTTTACATACTCGGCCTCGCCCAGTTTGGATATGCGCCTGTAGTACTCATAGACGGGAATGGCATAGCTTTTGGGCTCAATGCCCCTGCCGTACATACGGGCCCAGACTGCTGTAAAGGCAGCGCCCAGAAAAAAGACCAGGCTGGCATAGGAGGTCCAGAGCAGGATAAGAATGAGCGAACTGGCCGCTCCATAGGCCGAGGCCGGATCAGCAATGCCAATGTAGCGGCCGATCATGGCTTTGCCGAGAATAAACAGCAGGGAGGTAACAAAGGCACCCAGCCACACATCGCGCCAGGCTACGATAGCGTCGGGCAGCACCTTGTAAATGGTGGCAAACAGCAGGGTGATCACCCCTACGGAAATTGAAAAGTTGATGAAATCGATCAGGTAGGCCGACAGCGTAGCCAGGTACTGCGAGATATACCCGCTCATGGCGCTGATCACCGAGGAGATAACCAGAGACATAAGCAGCAAAAAGCCCAGAACCAGGATCATCCCAAAGGAAAAGAGCCTGTCCAGCAACACCTGCAAAAACGCACGCTCGGGCACTACGCGCAGCTCCCAGATATCGTTAATGCTGATCTTGAGGTGAAAAAAAACCCCGGTAGCGGCATAGACCAGCGACAGAATGCCAATGATGGTGGCCAGCGTAGAGTTCTGGGCCTGACCGGCTATGCGAATGGTTTCCTCCACCTGCCGGGCCCCTTCGGAGCCCAGCAGATCGGTGATCTCACCATAGACCTCACCGCGCACTGCCTGCTCGCCAAACAGCTGGCCGGTCACATAAAAGATCACCAGAAATAAGCCTGGCATGGAAAAAACGGTATAGTATGCAATAACAGCACTCTGCCGGAAGGGATCGTTCTCCATCCACTTATGGTAGGTGGTCTTGAGAAAAGTCCAGACCGTGGCAGCCCGTTTTTTGGCTCGCTTCATCCGCCTACTACCTCACCCCCATTGATGTGAATGATCTGGCTGGTCATATAGGAGGCATCATCCGAGGCCAGAAAAACATAGGCCGGGCCGCATTCGCTTGGCTGGCCGGGGCGCTCCAGCGGCACATCTTTTCCAAACTCATCCACATTGTCTTTGGTACTGGGGATAAGGGGGGTCCAGATGGGGCCGGGTGCCACACCATTCACCCGGATCTTGCGCGAGGCCAGGCTGGTGCCCAGGCTGCGGGTAAAAGCGGTAATGGCCCCTTTGGTGGCCGAATAATCGATCAGGTGGTGGCTGCCCCGGTAAGCAGTAACGCTGGTGGTGTTGATAATGCTGTCTCCCTCCTGCAGATGCTCCAGCGCTGGCTTGGTAAGGTAAAACATGGAGAAGATGTTGGTGCGAAAGGTTTTCTCCATCAGGTCCAGATCCAGCTCTTCCAGTTCATCGGCCGGATGCTGTTCGGCAGCATTGTTTACCAGGATGTTCAGGGAGCCGAATTCTTCTACGGTCTTTTTAATGCAGTTTTCGGCAAAGGTGCGGTCGCCCAGATCACCGCGCAGGAGCAGGCATTTTTGCCCCTCGGCTTCCACCAGTTTTTTAGTTTTGTGAGCGTCTGCATCTTCGCTCAGGTAGATGATGGCCACATCGGCCCCTTCCCGGGCATAGTGCACCGCTACTGATCGGCCTATTCCGCTATCGCCGCCGGAGATCAGGGCAATTTTGCCTTTGAGCTTGCCACTGCCCTTATAATCCTCCCGGATCACCTGGGGCTGCGGCTGCATGGCCGATTCTTTGCCTGGGGTGGGCATAGACTGGTCCTTTATCTTCTTGGAGAGTTTTTCTGCTTTCTTGTTCATGGGAAGAAAAAATTGAATTACACCTTTTCTACTTCACTTTCCAGCTTTAGTACTTCATCGCCATCTTCCTGACGGATAAGCAGGGCTTTGTTGCCCGGCTCGCCCCGGCGGGTTATCTGGCTCCCCTTAATGGTTTTGCTGACGGTGTGATCCCAGCTTTCTATTACCTTGCCGCTGGCGGTACCACTGGCCCACTGCCAGCGCACCTTACTTCCTTGCCGTATCATGCTGTAGGTGATGTGTAGTAGTATCCTTTGTAAAACGCCTGTGCGGGGGATATGTTTATTGGCTCCGGAAAAATGCCTGCCCCCCTCCCCTGGCCTGCCCAGTGATGGGGCTGCCAGACCTGCACCCCCCTTTCTAAAAAAGAAAAGCTGCAAAAGCCAAAACTGAAGTAGCCCGCAGCTCGTAGAGAAAAGAACCGACTAAAAACCAACCCCTTACCGGCAATGGCATGTGCGCAGGAGGCAACCACCCCCTGCTGCAGAACCCTTTGCCCCAGCTAGTTTGTATAGCCAGGCGCCCCTACCCCTGGGTATACTATTTTTTCATCTAATGCACCGATACGATGGCCTACAACATTTACACCAATCTCTTTTACGGACAGCCCGTTTCCAGAGCGAAAAGCCTTTCCGAACCCCATAAAACAACGGATACCAGCACCATCAGAACGTGGGCCGAAGCCCGCGGCGGTAAGCCTGCACTAAGAGCAGCTGAGCACCAGCAGACTCCACCTGAGCTTTGCATCTGCTTTGCGGATAGTCCGCAGGAGGCAGGGCTTGAGGAGATCAGCTGGGAGCGCTTTTTTACAGAATTTGAGGACCACCGCTTTGTGATGGTCTACAGGGAGCAGGAAACCGATGGAGAACTGAGCCACTTTTACCGACTCATGCTGCGCCGGGCCTGGTAGGTCCGTAGGCGCGGCGGCCTGAGACCGGCCTGATCTAAGGGGTATTGCCAGACCTACACCCCTTTTCATGCGCCTGATTTGCAGACCGTTAGCCCCGACACACTCCTGCCTCTGCTCGGCCACCTGCCTTGCCAGGCTACTGGTAGAAAGCTTGGAAAATAGTGTTATTTTTGCGGCTATGTATTTTGTACTCTCCAAAACAGTGGGCTTGCTGGTAAACCCCCTGGTGCTGCTATTTGCCCTTTTGATTGCCGGCCTGCTGGTTAAAAGAGCCCGGATCAGGGGTATGTTGCTGGGCGCATTCTTCTTTCTGGCCTTTGTGTTCTCCAACCCCCTGCTCACCAATGAAATGCTGTTGTTGTGGGAGACCCCTGCCCTGCGCTACAACCAGCTGGAGGGCTCCTATGATGTGGCCGTGGTGCTCTCTGGTGTAACGGCTCCAAACCGCGGCCCCTATGACCGCATACACCTGCACAAGGGGGCCGACCGCATTATGCATGCGGTACAGCTCTATAAGCTGGGCAAAGTAGAGAAGCTGCTGCTGAGCGGGGGCGCTGGCAGCCTGCAGGGCGATTCCATCTCCGAAGCTACCCGCATGCAGCGGGTGATGCTGCTGGCCGGTGTGCCTTCTGAAGCCCTGCTGATAGAAGGCCAAAGCCGAAACACCTATGAGAATGCACGCTACAGCCGGGATGCCCTGCAGCAGCTATACCCCCAGGGGAGCCAGCGCGTGCTGCTGGTGACCTCAGCCTTTCACATGCGGCGGGCGGCTGCCTGCTTTCAGAAACAGGGCCTGCAGGTAACCCCCTTCAGCACGGATTTTTACAGCATGGAACGCGCCTACGGGCTGGAGCACCTGCTGGTGCCCGATCCGGAAGCGGTGCAGGCCTGGTCCAGACTGCTGAAGGAGTGGGGAGGCTTTATAAGCTATAAGGTGGCAGGCTACATTTAATACAGGTCTCTACTCCTGCACCCAAATGGTCTTCTGGTTCAGGAACTCGTGCATGCCCAGGTAGGAAAGCTCCCGCCCGTAGCCCGAGAGTTTAATGCCCCCAAAGGGTACGGCCGGATCACTGGCCATCATTTTATTGACATACACGGCCCCGCTCTGGATCTGGCGGGCAATGGCCTGCCCCCGCTCCAGATCCCGGCTCCAGACCGAACCTCCCAGGCCATATACCGAGCTATTGGCCAGGTCTATGGCCTCCGCCTCATCCATGGCCCGTATCACTGAGGCTACCGGCCCGAATAATTCCTCTTTAAAGGCCGGCGCATTTTTAGGTATATCGGCCAGAATGGTAGGGGTAAAAAAGGCGCCATTGGAATTGGGCCGATCACCGCCCGTTACCAGGGTAGCCCCTTTTTTGAGGCTTTTCTGCACCTGCTCCAGCAGCCCCTCGGCCAGGTCTTCCCGGGCCATGGGGCCATGGTCCATATCATCATCCTGCGGATCGCCAATTTTAAGGGCTTCCATGCGGCTTCTGAACCTGTTAATGAAGTCATCATATACCTTATCCAGCACAATAAATCGCTTGGCCGCAATACAGCTTTGGCCCATGTTGATCATGCGGCTCTTTACGGCCCATTCGGCGGCTTTGTCAAGGTCGGCATCCTCCAGTACCACAAAGGGGTCGCTGCCGCCCAGCTCCAGCACGGTTTTTTTGATGTACTTGCCTGCCCGGGCGGCCACACTGCTGCCGGCCCTTTCGCTGCCGGTGAGCGTTACAGCCCGTATGGTCGGGTGTGCTATCAGCTTCTCGGTCTTTTTGTTGCCAATGAGTAGCGAGAGAAACGCCCCATCGGGAAAGCCCGCTTTGCGAAAGATCTCTTCCAGGGCAAGCGCCACCTGCGGCACGGAGGATGCGTGCTTTAAGATGCCCACATTGCCTGCCATCAGGTTGGGCGCCGCAAAGCGAATCACCTGCCAGAAGGGAAAATTCCAGGGCATGATGGCCAGTACCGGGCCCAGGGGCTCATAGGAAATAAAGGCCTTGCCCTGGGATACATCCAGCACTTTATCCTTCAGGAAAGCTTCGGCATGGGTGGCGTAATAGCGGCAGCAGGCAGCGCATTTTTCAATTTCGGCACGTGCTTCGCGCAGGGTTTTGCCCATTTCAAGGGTCATCAGGTGGGCGTAATGCTCCAGATCATCTTCCATCACCTGGGCTGCGGCCATCATCAGGCTGCTGCGCTCCTGCAGGGGCACCTGCTTCCAGTGGCGAAAGCCTTCTTCAGATGCCTCCAGGGCGGCTTGTATATCGGTATCAGTAGCTTCGTGGAACTGACGAATGATCTCGTTATTGAAGGGATTAACAGATTGTATGCTCATATCCGAAAAAACCAGCGCAGCCGCTGAGATGTTTAGGACAAAAAAAGCAAAAAATCTGCTAAGCGGGGGTACCAACTGCCGGCAAAAGACTAGCAGCCTGAAGTGCCGGCCTGCAGCGGAGGGGGCGCAGCAGGCCGAGCCTTACGGTTGAATCAGCTGCCTACGGCCTGTACGCTAGAGCGCGGCTACGTTATAGCCCTCCTGCTGCAGGGACAGAAGCCCACCTTTTAGGTAATAGACCTGGGAAAAGCCTGCCTGGCGCATCAGGGCCGCTGCCTGTGCGCCGCGGTTTCCGCTGGTGCAGTAGAGGTAAAATACCTGCTTCCGGTTCAGTTTATTGATGGAACGCTTAAAGGTTGGGGCATCATCGGGGTTCAGCAGCAGGGCGCGGCCAATGGAAGCGGTTTCCAGCTCGGCAGAGAGCCGTACATCAATCAGCTGCCCGGGCTGCGTGCTTTGGGCGGCAATAAACTGCAGGGGGCTGAGGGCTGCTTTGTCAGACACACCACAGGAAACCAGTACTGCCAACAGCAGTAAAACGCCCCCCCTTCTCCATATCATCACAAGCAGTGCCATCTTTGAATCAGTACAAAAAAATTGCGCAAGCCGGCTCTGCCGCCCTGTGCAGAACTCTTCCTTTAAAATACGTTAAATTATAGACTTATTCCAGCAAATAGCAGCACTTTTCTTTTTACAGCCCTCGTTGAGAGAGGGGTTGTAAAACTGCCTGTCTGTGGCCGGGGCTGAACATCAGGCAGGGATGTAGCGCCAAAAAATCCGGGTATTCAGGCTGCTGCTCTACTAAATGGATAAGCAAAAAAAAGGGCCGCTTGTTTGCGGCCCCTGAGCTTATTTTAGGGAAAAATCAGCGGATCGGTTCAAAGTCTTTAATGGCCTCTCCCAGATCATATACCTTGGTCTGGGGCAGGGCTGCCTCCAGGATGCTGAAGCCTGCAGCGGATCGGTAACCGGCGGCACAATGCACCACTACCGGCTTGTCGGTGGGTACTTCGGCGGCGCGCTCCCGCAACTGGTGCAGGGGGATGCACAGCGCATGGGCAAAGAACTTTCCTTCTTTCACTTCTGCCGCATTGCGGATGTCTACCACAGTATAGGTTTCCGGTGCGGCCTTAAAATGTTCCAGGATGATCCAGGCATCATGCTCATGACCGGGCTTGGCATTCGCCATAGCCCCTTTGAGCGTACGCTCATAGCCAATCTTGGCAGCTTTCCGGATCAGGCGCTCCAGGCTTTCTTCATCTTCGGCTATCAGGTACCAGGGCTCCTCCGGGCCTACAATACTGCCCAGCCAGGTCTCAAATTTTGCCCCATCCATCAGGTTTATGGCACCTTTCAGGTGGCGGTTCTTGAATTTCATCTGATCCCGGGCATCCACCACCAGCACGCCAGGCTCCAGGGGAGCATCGGCCGGCAGGCGGGGCACCTCATCCAGACTGCTGCTATAGGCAGGGGCGCCCTGCTTGTTGAGGGCCACATTGCTCTTGAAGTACTTGGGCACAAAGGGCTGGTCTTCCAGCAGGGCACTGACAAAGGCGGCTTCCGACATGGGCTGCAGCGACTGGTTTTGCTCCAGCTCCCGGCCGATGGTGCTGGTGAGGTCCTTGCTCAGGTTTTTGCCGCAAAGAGAGCCTGCGCCATGTGCGGGATACACCAGCACATTACGCTCAAGCTGCATGAGTACCTCGCGGGTGCTGGCATACAGCTGGCGGGCCAGGTGCTCCCGCTGGGTATCGGCCTGCTCGGCTTCTTCCCGCAGGTCGGGTCGGCCCACATCGCCTACAAAGAGGGTATCTCCCGTAAAAACGGAGTGCTGCCGG
>NZ_AODQ01000021.1 GCF_000348925.1 Cesiribacter andamanensis AMV16
TTTCAGACCCAGGGCAGCAGTGGCGGTCCGGTAGGCCTGATCAACGTAGACTTTATAAAGGGTAGACTTTTACTCCGGCGCCTTTCCCGCCAACCGGGGGGGTGCGCTCTCCTCCATCTTTGACTTCAAGCAGCGCGAGGGCCGCACCGACAAATGGGTCTTCAATGGCATCATTGGCGCCTCCGACCTGGGCATTACGGCCGAGGGACCCCTGGGCGACAGTGCTTCCCTTATCTTATCGGTGCGCCGCAGCTACCTGCAGTTGCTGTTTAAGGCACTGGAGCTGCCCTTTCTGCCCGTCTATAACGACTATCAGCTAAAGTACCAGTGGCAGCCCAACCCCAAAAACCGCTTTACCGTGGTGAGCCTTGGCGCTCTGGACGATTTTGAGCTGAACCTGGATGCCAACGAAACCGAAGAACAGCGCTATACGCTCAACAACCTGCCTGTTTCCAAGCAGTGGAACTACACCATTGGCGGTAAGTGGGAGTACTTTCGCAAGGGGGGCTATTATACAGTGGTGCTCAGCCGCAACATGCTTGACAACCGGGCCAGCAAATGGGCTGGCAATGATGAAAGCCGCCCCGAAAACCGCCTGCTCGCTTACCAGTCGCAAGAGATCGAAAACAAGCTGCGGCTGGAAGATTTTCGGCAGTTCGGCAGCGGCCTCAAAGTAACCTGGGGCCTCAACTATGAATACGCCAAGTACTCGGTTGATAATTACTTCAAAACAGTAGCCCAGGGCAACCCCCTTACCCAGGAGTACCGCTCCAGCCTGCAGCTGAACAAATGGGGCCTTTTTGGCCAGGCCAGCCAGGATCTGCTGGAGGGCAAGGTAATCCTTTCGGCCGGTCTGCGCATGGATGCCACCGACTATTCCGAGGAGATGAACAAGCTTTGGGAACAGTTTTCGCCCCGGCTTTCGGCCGCCTGGTACTTTCTGCCCAAATGGAGCCTCAATGCCAATGTGGGCCGCTATTACCAGTTGCCCAGCTATGTGGTCATGGGCTTTCGAAATTCGGCCGATGGCCCCCTGGTAAACCGCCAGAACGGGCTACAATACCTGCGGGCCGATCATGTGGTGAGTGGGGTAGAATGGGCGCCCACCAACTTTCTGCGCCTTACCCTGGAGGGCTTCTACAAATGGTACAGCAACTATCCCTACCTGCTGGATCAGGGCATCTCGCTGGCCAACCTGGGCGCCGATTTTGGGGTGATTGGCAACAGCCCGGTGATCTCCGCCTCAAAGGGCCGGGCCTATGGGCTGGAGTTTCTGGTGCAGCAGCGCCTGGCCAGCACCTTTTACGGCACACTGGCCTATACGCTGGTGCGCAGTGAATTTACTGGCCTGGATGAGGTCTATATCCCTTCGGCCTGGGATTACCGCCACATAGTGAGCCTTACAGGCGGCAAGCGCTTTCCCAGAAACTGGGAGCTGGGCAGCCGCTTCTTATTGAGCGGGGGCCCTCCGTTTACCCCCTTTGATCTGGCCGCCACCCTGAACCAGGAGAACTGGGACCGCAGCGGCCAGGGCCTGCCCGACTACGCCGCCTGAACCAGGGGCGCCTCAGCGCCTTCCATCAGCTGGATATCCGTATTGATAAAAAGTATTTCTTTCCCCGCTGGAGCCTGAACCTCTACTTTGATGTGCAGAATGTATATGCCTACGAGGTGGAGTTTCCCGATAACATTGATGTGGTACGGGATGCCCAGGGCCAGCCGGTATCCGATCCCCAGAACCCCGGGCGCTACCTGGGCAAACGCCTGCGCAATACCAGCGGTACCCGCTTGCCTACACTGGGGGTAATCATTGAGTTGTAGGAGGAGTGAACTTCTATGGCCAATCCTCCAGGGTTTTTTAAAACCCTGGAGGATTTTATTATCTAGTCTACCATAGAGCCGCATTACCCCCCCAGCCAGCGTTCCAGCAGGGCCCCGACGAAATAGGCCAGGGTAGCGGCAGCCCCGCCTAGCAGCAGGGTTTCCAGCATGGCGCGCCAGCGGGAGGTTTGGGTTACATAGCTTTTAAGGTAGCCAATGCCCAGAAAGGCCAGCCCCGTCAGGAAAGCCGCCAGCCAGAAGGGATCGGCCTGCAACCCCAGCTTGGAGAAGTCCAGCACATAAGTAAGTAGCGGCACCAGCCCTACGGCGATAAAGGAGGCAAAGGTTACTCCCCCAATAGCAAAGGGCGATTTGGTTTCCCGGATCATGCCCAGCTCTTCCTTCATCATCACATCCACCCAGCGGTCCCGGTCGGCGGTAAGCACATCCACCACCTTTTCCAGCAGTTCCCCCTTAAAGCCCTTGGCCTGCATGATCTCCCGCACTTCTTGGCGCTCCCGCTCGGGCAGGTGATCCACCTCCCAGTATTCGGTGCGCTCGTGCATGCTAAAATTATCCTGCTGGCTTTTGGCGCTCAGGTAGCTGCCTACGCTCATGGCAAAGCCATCGGCTATGAGGTTGGCAAAGCCCAGGATCAGCACCACCTGCGCACTTAGCCCCCCTCCGGCTGCACCGGCCACCACGGCAAAAGTAGTGACTGACCCATCGATGCCGCCATAGACAAATTCGCCCAGGTAGTCCTGCACCGGCCGCAGCCATTTGGGGCCGCTATTGTGAATGGCTGCTTCGGGGGGTTTGGCGGGGGGGTAGGGAGTAGTGCTCATGCCGGTAAGTTACGGCACAAGCAGGGCTTTTGCCATGACCTTTCTCAGGCTTTTTGACGGAAACACCCCTGGCAGCACGTATTTGTCTATTCTCCCCATACAGCTCGTCGAGTTATTTTACAGCTCAGCTACCCCATTCCACAGCTCAGGCACTAAAAATTTCAAAGCCGCTGCGCACCTGCCACCTTAGCAGAAACAAACGCAACCCATGAAGCCTATTTTTTACCTCCTGTTCTTATTCAGCAGCCTGGCCGCCCTGGCTCAGCCCAGCCTCAGCGGCCGGGTGACCGACCAGCAGGGACAGCCCCTGCCCGGTGCCAATGTGTTTCTGGCAGGCACCTTCAGTGGGGCGACCACTTCTGGCAACGGGGCCTTTTCCTTTCAGGCTCCGGAAGTGGGGAGCTATGTACTGGTCGTACGCTTTATCGGCTACCGGGAATTTAAACAACCCCTGGAACTGGCCGCTACCGACAGCCTATGGCTACCCGTGCAGCTGCGGGAAGAGCCTGCTCAGCTGGGCGAGGTGGTGATTACGGCCGGCACCTTTGAAGCCTCCGATGTAAACCGGGCTGCCTCCCTCACCACCCAGGATGTGCTCACCACCGCCGCTGCCCTGGGCGATGTGATCGGCGCCATTCAGCTGCTGCCCGGCGCCAGCCCACAGGCCGAAGACGGCCGCCTGTTTATCCGCGGGGGTAGCGCCGACGAAAGCCGCCTCTATGTAAATGGCCTGGCCGTACAGAACCCCTATGGTGCCACCGCTCAGAATCTGCCCAGCCGGGGCCGCTTTTCCCCCACAATGTTTCAGGGCTTTCGCTTTAGCACCGGTGGCTACTCGGCCGAGTGGGGCGAAGCACTCTCAGCTGTGCTGGCCATGGATCACCGCAACTTTCAGAACACCTCTCAGCAAACCAACCTGGGACTGATGAGCATTGGCGGCTCGCTGGCTCACCAGCGCAAGCTGGGCAGAGGGGGTATAGCGGCTGAAGTGGAATATACCAACCTGGCCCCCTACATGGCCCTGGCGCCGCAGCGCTACCAGTTTCCGCAGGCGCCTTACAGCTGGGGCGGCGCCCTGGTATGGCAGCAGCCCCTGGGGGAGGGCCGACTGCAGCTGATGCTGGACAGCCGCCGCGGCGGCCTGCACGTAAGCCAGCCCGACATTACCCAACCCAACGGCATCATGGACATAGCCCTGCAGAACCAGAACCACTACGGCCAGCTCAGATGGCAGCAACCGCTGCATAAAAACTGGCTGCTAACCAATGGACTTGCACTCTCGGCCGATGAAACCCTCCTACAGCCCAATGGCGCCCGTCTGGAGCAGCACAGCTGGCTGCTGCACCTCAAAAGCAAACTGGAAGGCGAGCTGAGCCGCAGCCTGCGCCTGACCCTGGGAGCAGAAGTAGAACGCCCCCATCTGGAAGAAGCGTACCGGGAGAGCAGCAGCCCTCTGCAGCAGCGCAGCCAGCAGTGGTGGCGCAGCGCCGGCTGGGCCGAGGCCGACTGGCAGCCCTTACGTAAACTGGCCCTGCGGGCCGGGCTGCGCAGCAGCCACAGCAGCCGTACCGGAGCCATGGCTCTGCAGCCGCGCTTCTCGGCAGCCTGGCAGCTACAAAGGGAGCAGCAATTATCCCTTGCGGCTGGGGTATACAGCCAGGAACCTGATACACGCTGGCTGCGGGAGCTGCCCGGGCTGGCCGATGCCCACAGCCGCCACCTGGTGCTCAACTACCAGTACCAGCCCGAGGGGCGCACGCTGCGTGCCGAAGCCTACTACAAGACCTACGAAGGACTACCCCTGTATACCCCAGATGCAGAGGGCAAGGCCCGGCTATCTACTGGGGGCAGCGGCTATGCCCGCGGTGCAGAAATTTTCTGGCGAGACCGGAAAAGCCTGAAGCGCACCGACTACTGGATCAGCTACTCTTATGTGGATAGCCGCCGCCAGTGGGCCGATTATCTCGAGGCGGTAACGCCCCCCTTTGCGCTTGCACATTCCCTGGGCATGGTGTACAAATACTTTATCCCCGGGCTGCGCAGCCAGGTGGGAGGTTCCTTCTCGCTGCACAGCGGCCGCCCCTATGAAAATCCCAATACGGAAGGCTTTATGAACGAGCGTGCCCCCCTGCAGCAAAACCTGAGCCTGAACTGGGCCTTTCTCTGGAAACAGAATCTGATTCTCTATACCGCCGCTACCAATGTGCTGGGAGGAGGCGATGCCCTTAGCTATCGCTATGCAGCCGAACCCGGCGCCAACGGGCAGTTTCAGGAGCAGGCCGTAGGCCCGTCGGCCAAGCGCTTTCTCTTCATTGGCCTGTTTTACACCCTTAGCCACGATAAACAAAAAAACCAGCTCGACCAGCTGTGATCATCCCCTTTACTTATTTCACTCAAAAAACCCTAATCCCTATGAAAACCGCTAATCTCTTAACCATCACCCTTGGCACCCTTTGCCTTCTCCTTGCCCCTTTTAGCCCTGCGCTGGCTCAGAATGCGGCCTCGGCCTACCCTCAGGCCATGCAGCAGGCCCTGGCCCAGCTGCAGCAGGCCAAATCTGCCGATGAGCTCACCGCCTCTATCAATACCTTTAGCCGCATTGGCGAGGCCATGCCCGGTGAGTGGTTGCCGGGCTATTACAAAAACCTCACCCGCCTGAACATGAGCGGCAGCCTGCCCTCTGCCAAAGAGAAAGACCAGCTGCTGGCAGAGGTACTCACCGAACTGGACGCGTTGCTGAAGCAGCACCCCAATAACAGTGAGCTGCTTACCCTGAAGGGCTACCATCACATGCTGTATGTAGCGGCCGATCCGGCCAGCCGGGGGCCGCAGTTCTCCGGCCTTACCATCCAGCTGCTGCGCCAGGCCATGGCCGCCGACCCGAACAACCCGCGCGCTTACCTGCTGCTGGGCCAGATGCAATGGGGCATGGCCCAGTTCATGAACAGCTCTACCGACCAGGCCTGTGCCCTCTTTGCCCGGGCCCATGAACTGTATACCGCCAGCTCCACCACCCCCTCACTGGCTCCCAGCTGGGGTGCAGGTTCGGCCAAGCAGCTGCTGGAGCGCTGCCAGCCGGCAGACTAGGCTGATTTTATCCCTGCCTATTACAATACCCCCTAAAACCTTGTACCTTTGGTTATGTCTCCGAATGCTGTTAATACCTCAAGCTGGCGCGGTCAGGCGCTGGGAATCTTTCTGCTGAGCCTGGGCTTTACGGTGCTCAACAATCTGGACGGTTCCCACCAGATAAGCTCCCTGCTCACCTCCTTCTTTTTTACCCTTGTGGTATGTGCCGCCATGTGGCTGGGCAATGGCTGGATCACCGACCAGATCAGCAACCACATTAGCTGGGTAGAAAAGCCTGTGCTGCGCTTTACCCTTGGCGTAGGGGCTATGGTGGTGTACACCACGCTCATCTACATGCTTATTTTCGAGACGATTGAATGGTACATCGGACGGGAGTTTTCCAGCCGCACCTACTGGCAGTCCATGATCATTACCATGGTGATCACTACGCTTATCTCGCTGCTGATGCACGCCCGCTCCTTTCTGCTCAACTGGCGACAGGCAGCCATAGACCGGGAGCGCTTGGAGAAAGCCCATGTGGCCAGCCAGTACCAAAGCCTTCGCAACCAGGTAAATCCGCATTTTCTGTTCAACAGCTTTAATGTACTTACCGAGCTGGTGCACCAGGATGCCGACCTGGCCGAGCGCTTTGTGCGCCAGCTAAGCAAGGTGTACCGCTATGTGCTGGAAAAGCGCGATGCCGAAGTGGTGCCCCTGCAGGAAGAGCTTACTTTTCTGAAAAGCTTTCTGTTTCTGCAGGAGATCCGCCAGCCCGGCACCCTGCTGGTAGCATGGCCACAGGGGGTATCAGACGAACTGGGCGTACCCCCTCTGGCGCTGCAGCTGCTGGCCGAAAACACCATCAAGCACAATGTGCTGGATGCCAACCATCCCCTAACGCTGCGGCTGCGCATCCAGGAGGGGATGCTGGTGGTTGAAAACCAGCTCAGGCCCCTGCAGCAGCCCGCCGCCGGCACAGGGGTGGGGCTCTCCAACCTTAGCCAGCGCTATGGGTACCTCTCCACCATCCCGGTGCAGGTCCAAAAAACTGCTGACTCGTTTATCGTAAAACTGCCGCTGCTCAAAATCCCTGTCTATGAAAGTGCTCTTGGTTGAAGATGAAAAACTGGCGGCCGACCGGCTGGAAAAGCTGATCCGGCGCCTGGAGCCCCAGGCCGATATTGTAGGCAGGGCCACCAGCGTGCAAAGTGCCTGCGACTGGCTGGAACAGCATGGTGCCCCGGAGCTGGCCTTTCTGGACATTCAGCTGGGCGATGGCCTGAGCTTTGAGATCTTTGAGCGCTGCCCACTGCAATGCCCCGTTATCTTTACCACCGCCTACGATGCCTATGCGCTCAAAGCCTTTAAGCTCAACAGCATTGATTACTTGCTTAAACCCATAGAAGAAGAGGAGCTGGAAGGTGCCTTTAAGAAATTCCACCAGTGGCAGGGCAGCCGGGCAGCAAACAGCACAGCAGCCCTGCCACTGCCCGACCCCATGGCCCTGGAGCGCACCCGCCTGCAGCTTAGCCGGCAGTACAAGCAGCGCTTCCTGATTCGCCTGGGCGAGCAGCTTCATGCCATTCCGGTAGAGGAGATCCTGTATTTCTGGAACGAAGAAAAAGCCACTTTTTTAACTACAACGGCTGGCAGGCGCTACCTGGTCGATTATTCCCTTAACCAGCTGGAGGAATTGTTGGACCCGGCCCTCTTCTTCCGCATCAACCGCCAGCAAATGCTGCGCCTGGAATCCATCAAAAATATCATCGCCTACAGCGGCAGCCGCCTGAAGGTGGTGCTGCAGTATGCCGAAACCAAAGAAGCCCTGGTAAGCCGGGAGCGGGTAAATGAGTTTAAAGCCTGGCTGGATCGCTAAGCTACCCCTGCATTTCCTGCAGCACCGGCAGGGATTTGAGGTCGCCGAAGTCGGCTACATGCAGGCGGTAAAATTGCAGGATCATCTGCAGCACATGGCGGCGGCGCTCGCCATTCAGGGGGATGGGAGCCCCATAGGGCTCCAGCAGCAGGCGCTCTACGGCCTCCCGGTCAATGGCATCGGCCGAGATGTAGGGGCTTACTTCCTCCAGAAAATCATCGGCCGTTGGCGTGGCAAAGCCCAGGTAGCGGGATAGCTTCAGCAAAAACTGCAGGTGGAAGTTCTGTACCCCCTCCTGCTGCCCATCCAATACATGAATGGAATGGTGTAGAAACTGGTAGAGCACCGGGTTGGGCTCTTCGGACTTGAGCGACTTGCTGAGCAGCTCGGTTAAAAAAAGTACGATGCCGGTCTTTTGAAAATCCATCGGCAGGTACACAAAGGGCTCCGGGCACTTGATCTCCCGGATGCGGTGCAGGTTGGCCCGTTCCTGATGGTACACCACCAGTTCCAGCAGCGTAAGGGGTTGGTAGAGCCCCATGCGCCCCCCGCCGCTTTTGGCATTGCCACTGCTGCGCACCCCATTGACAATATAGGATTGCAGGCCCAGCACCTCGGTATAGATCTTGACAATAATGGACGTTTCGCGGTAGCGAATGTAGCTGAGCACTATGCCTTTGGTCTTCTGGAGCATGCTGGTTTATGAGTTCTGTACGCTTTCAAAAAAACAAATAATGGGGGGCTAACATTCCCAAAAAGGCATTTATTAGCGCACTACGGCCACTTTTCCTACCAGCGCCTCGGTGCCCAGCGCATTGGCGCTAAAGACCAGGTACATCCCTGTGGCAACAGGCCGGCCGCGGCTGTCCAGCAGGTCCCAGCCCGCGCTGCCCCCCTGTGCCTGAAGCTCCCGCACCAGCAGGCCGGCTGTATCGGTAATCTTAACTACGGCATCCTGCACCAGACCGCTAATGCCCACCTGCCCCCTGAAACCGGGCCGCACCGGGTTTGGAAATATTTTGATGGAGGCCTCATGTGTTATGCCCCCCTGAGTGGCATCGCTGCGGTAGCTGACCAGCCCGCCCTGGGTGGCCACAAACACTTCGCCGCTTTGCTGGTGCACAGCCAGCGACAGGATGCTGTTGGAGGGGAGCGGGCTGTTGGCCGTGGTAAAGTGCTGATACAGGGTATCGCCCAGGGCGCCAAACAGCCAGAGGCCATTGATAGTGCCCACCCATTTGCGGTTACCTCCATCAATTGCCAGGGCAGTTATCTGCGTGCCATCCAGCAGGGGGCGCTGCTGGTAAATGGGCAGCGCTGCGGTAACAGAATTGTTGCTAAGCACTGCCGCCGGATTGGGGAAAAAAGCAAGGCCATCGCTGGTGCCTGCCCAGACACTGCCCTCCCGATCTTCCCTGAGCACACCTACCCGGGCAGAAGATAACCCCCCGCTGCTACTGGCGGTGCCTAATAAGCGGCTGCCGGGCTGCTTATCCGGATTGAAGACCAGAATGCCCTCGGATCCGCTCAGGTTGGGGTTCAGGCGCAGCCAGACATCGCCGGTATAGGGAATGAGGAGCTGATGGGCGGTGGCCGCCTGGGTATTGCCCTGCAAAAAGGCCTGCCACACCCCCTCGGCAGGTCGGTAGCGGTGCAGCGGCCGGCTGTTGTTGTAGACACTCATCCAGACCCCTCCCTCCCGGTCTATGCCCACGCTACTGAGCAATACCCGATTGGGGTAGTAGCCATCCGGCTGCAGGCTGGTGCCAGGGGTACCTGCACCAAAGAGGGTAAATGCATCCTGCCGGGAATTCCACTGCAAGAGCCCATCGGAATAGGAGGCCATAAACCAGGCCTGTTCCCCCTCCGACCAGGCAGCATCCACCAGGTCCCGGGCAGGGGGCATGGGCTGGCTGCCCGTCTGCGCCTGCGGATGGTAGTTGATCCAGCCCCTTTCTGCGCTGAATACACTAAAGCCCTGTGTATTCAAGGGTGCTCCCTGGGGCGTAAAGCCCCCCGGAAGGGCTACAAGCTGTCCATTGCCATAGCGCAGGTGGCGAATCTGATCGCTGAGCGGCCCATCCGGGCTCAGGCGGCTGGTAGCCCCCTGCTCCTGAGCCAGCAGGCCGCCTTCCCGGGTACCAATCCAGTAGCGGCCACCGCTTTCCTGCACGGCTGTAAGGGGCCCGATGGTAGCCGGAAGAGCCAGCTGGCTGTACTCCCCTGTCTGTACACTGTAGCGGTAAACGGTTGTGGCAGTCGTCAGGATAAGCGCATCGCCCCCCTCAGCGGTCCGCAGGCTTAGCAGCGGGCCTGGCTCGGGTGCGAACTGTTGCACCCACTGGCTTCCCTCTTTTCTGAAGAGGCTCCCGGCGGTGTTGCCCAGCCAGAGCTGACCGCCAATCGCCTCTAAAAAATCGTTACCCCCTGCAGGCAGTCCCTGCTGGGTGCCGTAGCGTTGCCAGCTGCTGAAATCATTCAGGTTTACACCCGGCCCCAGCCGGTTGGCAATAAGGCCTGCGCTGGTAGCGGCGTAGAGGGTATCCTGGTGCAGGGCCAGGTCGTATACGGTCACCCGCTGCCCCTGGGGGCCCAGGTTCAGGTAACTATCCTGCAGGCGCGCCTGCGCCAGGCGAATGATGCTAATGCCATAGTCGGTGGCCACCAGAGCAGAATCTCCCCTAAACAGCACAGCACGCAGCGTTTTGGAGCCGCTGAAGGGGGCTGAGCGGATGGTGGGAATAGGGGTGATCTTCCCGTTCTGCAGCAGATCAATGGCGCCGCTCCGGTATCCGACAAAAAGAATAGCGCTTTGTGGCTGCCAGCCCAGGGTGCTGATGCCGGCATCGCTAAGCCCCTGCTGGCGGCCCAACTCCCGTACTTCGCCATCGGCCCGATCAAGGTAAAAAAAGCCCGATTCGCTGGCGGCATAGACCCTATCTGCCGTAAGCACCAGCTGTGGAATGCGGGTGTAGGAAAAATGGGTACGCCAGCTGCCCAGTGGAATATTGCCCTGCCCCCAGACGGTGGAAAGGCTAAAAAAACTCACTAGCAACAGGAGCAGCTGTTTCATGGGGTAGGGGTAGGCGAAAAACGTTCTGATATTGGTGTGAAGGCTGTATCTGTACAAGTAGTACCGGCATCTGCAGCCTGCACCCCTTCTGAAAACCGGCTTTTCCATTTAAAGAACGATATTTTTACCACGCTCTGCAAACCCTCTTGCGCCAGCCCACTCAGGCAGAGTGCATAAGCATGCCCTTTGTACTAATGACAGCGGCAAGGGCTGGTGCTCAGATGATCTGCTCGGCCTTAGGCCCCTTCAGGAAACAACGCCGGCAGCGGGCCTCATAGGTATCTTTTTCGCCCAGCATTACCGTTTTCTGATCGGCTACCAGGCGGTAGGAATAGTGGGCAATATCGCCGCATTTGATGCAGATGGCATGCACCTTGGTCACATACTCGGCAACGGCCAGCAGCTGGGGCATGGGACCGAAGGGTTTGCCGCTAAAGTCCATGTCCAGGCCCGCCACAATAACCCGCTTGCCGCTATTGGCCAGCTTGGTGCAGATATCCACCAGGTCCTCATCAAAAAACTGGGCCTCATCGATGCCCACAATATCACAATCGCCTGCCAGCAGAATAATATCTTCAGAAAACTGCACCGGTGTGGAGCGGATGGAGTTGCTGTTGTGCGAAACCACATCATAGGCATGGTAGCGGGTATCTACCGCCGGCTTAAAGATCTCTACCTTCTGGCGGGCAATAAGGGCACGGTTGAGCCGGCGCAGCAGTTCCTCGGTTTTGCCGCTAAACATGGAGCCGCAGATCACTTCGATCCAGCCCGCCCGGGTACCGCTGCTTTTGCCGGCTATTTTAGGTTCAATAAACATATACTCCTCTTATCGCTACTGCACTAGTCGGTATACTGCATGTGGGGCAACTTATTTACATTGGGCACACGCACCAGCACATCACCTCCGCTGGCGGTGCACTGGCAGGCCAGCCGATACCCATCGGGCAGACGGCCCAGCTGCTGCATGCGCAGCTCATTATCCGATAGGGAACTCAGGTGCTCCTCGCCCTCCAGCACCTGCATTTTACAGGTGGTGCAGCGCCCCTTTTGTCCGCAGGCCTGCATCCAGTCAATCCCCTCCTGGCCAAAAGCTTGCAGGATGCTTTGTACGGAAGGGGGGAGTACAACCGTTTTATTGGCAAGATTTTGTATTGTGACGGAAGGCATTGTAATTTGAGCTTACAAAAGAAACTCCCTTAGGCAAAAGAGCAAAATAAAGCGGGATAAATTTGCAAAGCAGAACCCCCGATTGCTGAATTTGCGTATGCCTACAGGCCACACCCAAAGGACTGCTTTGCATACTGGCATGGGGCTTGCTCTTTTGAACAAAAACGATTTTTTAGAGAATTAAACAGGATGGCGCGCAAACTGAACAGAAAGGCCGCTGAAGCCTATAGCAGGAACTTCAGCGCTACGGTAATGGATGAGTTTTATGCCAATCGCCAGGCGGCGAGCGGTCAGGATATCCTGGAGATCACCCCCCTGCAGCAGATCAACCTGCTGCTGATTCAGCGGCTGTATGTGCGCTGGCAGGAAGATACCCTGCGCCTGCGCAGCCCCTACTTCAACTATGAGCATCCGCAGGTAAAGGAGGCACTGCAGCACTTTATGAATACGCTCTCCCGCCACATTCTGGTGGAGCGTGCAGCCCTGCAGCCCCTGCTGGAAGAAGCCGTGCTGGACAGTCTGCGCCTGCTGCTGCAACCCATGGCCTACTTTGATGAGCTGCTGCGCCGCTACCCCCAGCGCGAAAATCTGCTGGCCTCCCTGCGGTACCTGCGCTGGCAGGAGTCGATCACGGGCATGTTACAGGAACAGCTGGAGCAGGGCGAAATCACCGATCCGGATTTTCTGCTTACTCTGCTGGATGCCAGCATAAAATCGGGCAAGGTAACGCTGGATGCCATAGATGAACAGATCATGGCCTATGAGCAGGTGCTGCCCCTGCCCCTGGAGCTGGTAGATGAGCCCGCCAAAGACATCCCTGCGCCCCTGAAAGAAGAGGAGGAGGGCGATTTCTTTAGCGCGATTACCCGTTCTGCGCCCAGGCCCAGCCGGCCTGCACCCCGGGTGGAGCCCCCAACGGAGCCCCAGCCGGAGCCCAAAGCAGAACCTCAGCCACAGGCCCAAGCGCCCCGTCCGGCTCCCGAACCCAAAAAGGAAGCAGCGCCCATCCCGGCATCGGCGCGGGTTACCACCGTGGTTTCGCCCATTGCAGATCCCGATCCTACGCCCCGCCCCCAGCCCAGGCCCGCTACTCCCCCCCTGCTGAGGCCCCATCTGGAGAGGTCCGGCCTGGAGAGGTCCGGCCTGGAGAGGTCCGGTCTGCCAGCCCCTCAGTACACCCTTCATCCAAAAAACAGGAAGAAGAAAGCCGCACCCTTAATACCCGCTTTGACAGGGGAGAAAAAAAGCCGCTCCACGAAAAATTTGAGCAGAAAGAAAGCCGTGCCCCCCTGGTACAAAAGCCCCGCAGCGCCAGCATTCGCAACTACATCACCCTTAATCAGCGCTTTATGTTTGTAAAAGAGCTGTTTGGTGGCGATGGCGGGGCGTTTAATGCGGCCCTGGATGCGCTGGATGCCTGCCCCAATCGCCCTGCCGCCAGCCAGTGGGTACAGGATCATCTGGCCCAAAAAGTGCAGTGGCAAAACAATCCGGAAGTAGTTGAGGAGTTTGAAGGGGTGCTGGAGCACCGCTTTGGGAGCCTCTAAAAAAAATACTTCGGGAAAGGAACCCAGCCGGAACGCACTGGCCCGATTTTGGATTATGATAGGAATATCCGCTGCCCTGTACCGGCAGCCCATTAACGTAAACAGCACCTACCCTCATGATCAAACGCATTGTAGGCATTGCCGCCCTTGGCCTGCTTAGTCTTCAGGCCTGCATGGCCCAAAGCACCCCTTCGCCCCGCACGGCCACCCTTCACCCCTATGAGCTGGACGATTTCTTTAAGCAGGAAAAATTGCTCGATGAGCAGGTGGAGCTGATTTATAAAAGCATGACACCCGAACAGCGGGTAGGCCAGATGATTGTACCGGCTGCCGGCCGGCTGGGCAAGCCCGATGCCGAGCTGGACGAGCTGGTTCGCAGGGGATGGATTGGGGGAGTGCTGCTGCTGAATGGCACCACCAGCAGCTTTAAGAAGTATGTGCACCGCTTCGACAGCATTAGCCAGGCCAATAGCCACCTGCCGCTGGTGTACAGTGCCGATGCCGAGCCAAGCCTCATTAACCGCAAGATCAGCGATAGCCAGAAGGTGCCCAAAACCTCCGAGCTAAAGGATACTTCCGAAGTAATTGCTGTAGCCCATACCATTGCTCATCAGCTGAAGGATATCGGCATTCTGTACAATTATGCTCCTGTTACCGACCTCAGCCTGCAGAATGCTGCCATTGGCAACCGCAGCTTTGGTTCCGATCCGGCCCAAGTGGAGCGCATGAACAAGGCCTTTATCCTGGCCACCCAGGCCGATGGGGTAGCGGCCACCGCCAAGCACTTTCCCGGGCATGGCCTGGTGCAGGGCGACTCGCACAAAAAGCTGGTCTACATTGATGGTGACATGAAAGAAGTAGGGGTATACAAGGGCCTGATCGATGCCGGTGTACTGAGCATCATGGTGGGCCATATTGCCGTACAGAACAACCCCCGCTACAATACCGGAGGCGAGCCCGCCACCCTGAGCCGCACCATTGTAACCGACCTGCTCAAAAATGAGATGGGCTATAAGGGCATCATCACCACCGATGCCATGAACATGGGTGCCGTAGCCGCCATTCCCAACGCTTCGCTAAAAGCTGCCAAAGCCGGCATCGACATGATCCTGATGCCGCTAAAGGAAAAAGAAACGCTCTTTGCCATCCTGGCCGAAATGGACAAAGACCCTGCCTTTAAAAAGCAGGTAGAAGAATCGGTAAAAAAGATCATCCGCTTCAAGCTCTGCCTGGGGGTGATCCGGTAAGTTGTAAGCGGTATAGAATACAAAAAGCAAAGGGTAGTAAGTGCTATCCTTCGCTTTTTTTAATGTTCCGACCTCCCTACACATCCACCCGCTTGGTATCCTCCACCTCCAGGATCAGATCGGCTCCGTAGGCCATAGCAGGGGTTTGGTAGCCAGTTTTCAATTCTCCCTTCAGTATTTTTTGAGCAATGAGGGCAGCGGTTTTGGCAGTAAGGGTGTAGCCATTCAGAGTCTCCAGGCGGCTTACCACCATGTTGCCGCTATCGGTCCAGGCCCTGCCCCAGAGATAACTGCGGCCACTTTCCCGCGCCTTATCCGAGGGGCCGGCCGGGCGTTTATCGATCTGCTTTTTGAGAAAACTTTTAACGACCCCCTGCCTGAGCAGCCAGCCTGCATACCGGCTCAGGCGCATCTGGCGAATCAGCTTGTCAGGGGCCGCCATATACACCTCTATGTTGGGAATGCCGGTACTGCGGTAAGCCGTGGCGATATCGCCCCAGGGTATGCAGACAGCCTTGGAGCGGAAGGGGCCAAAATCAATATCCAACAGCCGGCTGCCATTGGGAATATCCACCAGCTTGCCCCCCTGCCGAATGGGGCTACCACCCCCCAGGCCCTCGATCATGGTTTTGGCCGTACCCCGGGAGGGTCCACCCTTTAGGCCGGCAAAGGCCAGCTGCAGGTATTCTGCCTCGGGCAGGCGCTGTTTCAGGTGCAGGGCAAGGCAATCGGAGGGCACCACATCAAAACCTACCCCCGGCATGAGCTGTATGCCTACTGACCTGGCCCGTACATCGTAGCCGGCCAGCTGCTCAAATACCTGGTACTCGCCGGTAATATCGGTATAGTGGGTTTTGGCCGCCAGACAGGCTTCGGCCATGGCCGCAGCTGTATGTGCAAAGGGCCCGGCACAATGGATCACCACAGCCCCCCTTTGCAGGAGCTGCTTTAGCCCGGCAGCATCCCCTATCTCAACCGCCTGGTAGGGATAGTCGGACCGAATACTTTGCTCCTTTAGAGCACTTTCTTTACGCCCTGACAGGAGCACCCTGGCACCAGCGGCTTTAAGCTCGTCTACAATCAGGGCGCCAGTGTAGCCATAGGAGCCATAGACAATAATGGTCTGGTCTTTTTGGGGTGGGGTAGGCATGGGCAAAATGAAATTGATTGATATACGTGCCTAAAGATAACCTCCCCCCGGCCCTTCTGTTAACTACTGTAGAAAAAAAGCAGCAAAGAGGGGGAGCAGCAACAGTTCGGACACCCGCTTTGGCCTTGCTCCAATGATTGGCCTGAAGACCTGTAAAAACAAAAAGCCACCCCTTACAGGTGGCTTTTGTGTTTATTTGCAGGTTATCCATTACCAGATCCTCAGGCAGCCTGGGCATCGTCGTTGCGCTCATCAATTACCTTTTTCACTTTTTCGATCGCTTTTTGAATGCGTTCGCTATCCAGCGTATTGATGTTCTCGATCATCCTGGCCTTTTCATCATTGGTGATGTGCTTGTTGTTTAGCAACAGCAGCAGCTCAGTTTTTTGCTTTACAGAGGCCAGCGGAGCGGTTGCCTTAGGCGCTGCAGCCTCGCTGGTAGCGGCTGTAGATACAGCTTCTTCCGCAGCGGCGTTGGCAGCTTCCTTCACCTTCTTAGGGGCTGCTGCTTTGATACGCGCAGGCGAGGCTGGCCCGCCTGCCGGCGAGGCAGGCTCGCTAACCATTGAGGCAGCTGCACCTGCCGACCTGGCAGGAGAGGCTGGCTCACGGTCATACGCACGGCTTTGTGTCTTAGTGGAGCTGCTATCATCCCGTACCAAAAAATCCATTTCTTCGGCAGGGGTAGGCTCATAACCAGCCGCCCGGATAATCCAGGCCAGTATATTGCGATAGGCTTTCCCAATAGCCCGGGTTTGCGCCATGGAGGCAATGGCAAACTCCTGGTAGTAGCGCTTGCCGGATTCTTTATTGCTGCAGATGGCAAAACCAGAGCCTACGATGGTGTCCGTTTTCAGATTCATCAGCTTTACATGCGCCTGGTATTTCATCTCGTCGTCACCAGTTTCAATACGTTTCACTTCTTCGATGACAGGAAGAATCCCCAGACGGGCACCGGCATACTGCCAGCCCTCTACGTTCACATAGTCTTTGCCCTGGATCTGCATGGCCAGTCGATTTTCACGAATGAATTTCGCCAGGTCCTGCGCCAGGTGTAGTGTTTCGCTAGAGTTGGATATATCGTAGCTTTCCACTATTTTCTTCTCGGTTTTTACCACTCCCTGTGACATATCTTTTCCGTTTATTAGCTTCAAATACACAACACAGCTCCCGCTGGATTAGTGCATTAAATTACTAAAAAAATTTAGTAAATAAATAGCTTTTATCTCTGTATATCAGCTATTTTATAAAATAGTGGAACGCTTAGCCTACTTGTTAATATTTTTAGCATTTTTGCATGCCTCCTAAACCTTTTGTAGCCCCGGCAGGGTTAAGAAAATGCCATGCCCCTTACCGAACGTCTCCACCAGCACTTCCCCTTTTCCCCTACCGCCGAGCAGGAAGCGCTGTTTAGAAAATTAGCCGATTTCATGGCACCTACCAGCCGGGCAAAACCCTGCTTTCTGCTGAAGGGCTATGCCGGCACCGGCAAAACCGTGGTGCTGCAGGCCCTGACTAAAAGCCTGCGTCAGCAGCGCAAAAAGGTACTGCTGCTGGCCCCTACCGGTCGGGCCGCCAAGATCCTCTCTAAGAATTCAGGCCAGGAGGCCTACACCATTCACAGCCAGCTGTACAAGCCGGTGCAGCACCCCTACTCAGGCCAGATGGATATGCAGTTGCGCAAAAATTACCACCGCAATACCCTTGTTATTGTAGATGAAGCCTCCATGCTGAGTGGAGAAGGGGGCAAAAGTGATGGAGGCTTGCTGGCCGACCTGACCAACTGGGTGTATTCCCAGCCGGGCAATGCGCTGCTGCTGGTGGGTGACCCGGCCCAACTGCCCCCCGTGGGCGAACGCACCAGCCTGGCGCTGGAAGAGGATGTGCTGCGCTGGGCCTATGGCCTTGATCTGGAAACGCATAGTTTAAGTGAAGTAAGCCGCCAGCAGCAGGGTTCCGGCATTCTGGCCAATGCTACCTATCTGCGCCAGTGCCTGGAGGAGTTGCCGCAACAACTGCAGCTGACCACCAGCGGGTATAGGGATGTATTTCAGCTTCCCGAAGAGCGGCTGATGGAGGGGCTCCGCTGGGCCTACCAGCATGAAGGTGCAGGCAATACGCTCTTTCTCTGCGCCACCAATGAAGAAGCTGCCAAAACCAATGCCCTTATCCGCAGCGCCATACTGGGCTATAGACAGGAGGTGGTGGCCGGTGATCTGCTGATGATTGCCCGCAATAATTACCAGGCACTGCCTAAAAACAGCAAACTCAGCTACCTGGCCAATGGCGAATTTGCCGAAGTTACCCATGTGATGGGAGAAGAGCAGCGCTTTGGCTTTCGCTTTCTGCGGCTAAAACTACGCCTGCCCGATGAGCCTGCTCTTGCTCCTTTTGAATCCTTTGTACTAATGGAAACGCTGGACAGCAGGCATCCCTCCCTGCCTGAGGAGCGCAGCCGCAGCCTTTTTGAAGGGGCCAGCCGGCAGTACCGCTACATGGCCCGCAGCAAGCAGGTACGCAGCCTGCGTAAAGACCCCTATCTGAATGCCCTGCAGGTAAAGTTTGCCTACGCCCTTACCTGCCACAAAGCACAGGGCGGCCAGTGGAAAACCGTGTTGCTACAACCCCGGTTTTGGGTGCGGGAACCCAATACGCCCGATAAGCTCCGGTGGTTTTATACCGCCATAACCCGCGCAAGTGACACGCTCTACCTGCTGAATGCCCGTTTGTAATATTTGGAGATAGCTTTTTGGAGATTTTGCAGCAATTCCTACTCCAAAAAAATGGATTTTAGTAAAAGGGATGCTTAAAGCATCTATGTATAACTATTTGATATATAAGCAATTAAAATAATGCTTTCCCATCAACATTACCCTATCGTTAAAAAATCTTTATAAAATAAGGTGGCCATCGGAACTTATAAACAGGCCAAAACCTTATTAAGGTACATTTGGCTTATTCATAGTTGATAGGTTTTAATGTTTTGGTTGAAAGGGAAAAAATCCGCCTTCTGGGCGGATTTTTTCTTTATAGACACTTCTAATTTTTCTACTTGCGGGCCGATACCGAATCCAGCAGTTTAAGGGCATTGGGACCCAGGTTATCGGTGATCAGTTTGCGGTACTCGGTGCTGTTCACAAACTCATTCATAAAGCGCTCCATCAGCGGCGACCAGTCGTTGCTCTTAGGCATGATCAGACCAAAGCTCTCGGTGCTTTCATCTCCGGCAGGGTGGCGCTTGATGGGCAGGCCATCCTTAATGGCCGATAGGTAGTAGGTAAAGTCCAGGTTGGCAAACAGCTTGGGATTGTCGGCTACCATCTTGAGCGCCTCCGGGCTGGAGCCTACATACTGATAGGTTAGGGCTGGAAACAGCTGTTTCTTCAGCCCATTTACACGGTCTTCATTGGTTGTGCCCCGCACTACCACAGCCTGCATTCCGGCAAAGGCAGTGGCAATCTGCTTTTTATCTTCCAGCGTTGGCACATTTTTGTGGGTCACCAAAATGGCCACATTGGTAATAAAGGGGGGGCTAAACTGGTAGCTCTTCTTGCGCTCTTCGGTAATGGTAATGTTGCCCAGGCCAAACACCCCTCCCTGCGCCCCCTGCACTGTAGCCATAAAGCGCTTAAAGTCAGAGGCATCCTTGCCATAGTAGCTGGTTTTAAGCTCAATACCCTCATGCTTCTTCACCCAGGCACCAAAGGCATTCATCAGGCCTACACAAAAGCCCGTCATGTTGCCGGAGGCATCCTTGCCGGAAAAGCCCGGCGTTTCTACATAGGTGTAGATAAGTTGTGCACTGCCCTTTTGCTTGGCCTCGGCATAGGTATCGCCTTTAAGCTGTGCAAGGGCATCGGAGCTAAGGAAGGCCAGCAGCAGCAGACTGCAAAGCAACTTCCAGGGGAGAGAGTTTCGTGTATTCATGGCGCATTACCGTAGTTGATACAAGGGGTAAGATAGGGCTATGCGCCAACAGAAATTCTAAAATGTAAGTTTTTCAAAGAATATTATACCTTAACCGTTCAATTCTTCCCGCAAAAATAGGGCCGTATAGCTTTTTTCCGCTTTGGCTACTTTTTCGGGAGTACCCTGTGCAATAATCTGCCCGCCGCCACGCCCCCCCTCCGGGCCCAGATCTACCACCCAGTCGGCTACTTTGATCACATCCAGGTTATGCTCGATGATGAGCACGGTATTGCCCCTATCCACCAGCTTCTGCAGCACCCGCAGCAGGTGCTGAATGTCCTGAAAGTGCAGGCCGGTGGTAGGCTCATCCAGGATGTAAAAGGTATTGCCGGTATCTTTCTTGCTCAGCTCGGTGGCCAGCTTTACCCGCTGCGCCTCGCCTCCGCTCAGGGTGGTGGCATGCTGGCCCAGGGTAATGTAGTCCAGGCCCACATCATTCAGCGTGCGGATCTTGCGGGCAATCTTGGGCTGGTGCTCAAAGAACTCCACGGCCTGCTCTACGGTCATGTCCAGCACATCAGAAATGCTCTTGCCCTTAAAGCGCACTTCCAGCGTTTCCCGGTTGTAGCGCTTGCCCTTGCATACCTCGCAATGCACATGCACATCGGGAAGAAAGTCCATTTCAATAAGCTTTAGGCCGGCGCCGCCGCATTCTTCACAGCGGCCGCCTTTTACATTAAAACTAAAGCGGCCGGGCTTATACCCCCTTATTTTAGCCTCGGACATCTCGGCAAAGAGGGTGCGGATATCGCTGAACACCCCTGTATAGGTGGCCGGGTTGGAGCGGGGCGTACGGCCGATGGGCGACTGGTCTACCTCAATTACTTTATCCAGGTGCTCCAGTCCCTTGATCTCCTTATAGGGCAGGGGGTCCCGCAGCGCATTGTAAAAATGCCGGTTCAGCAGGGGGTACAGCGTATCGTGAATAAGCGTAGACTTGCCGCTGCCGCTTACGCCGCTTACGCAGATCATGGTGCCCAGGGGCAGTTTCAGGTTTACATTATGAAGGTTGTGGCCACTGGCACCCTTTAGCTCCAGAAAGTTACCATTGCCCTTGCGCCGCTCTTTGGGCAGCGCAATGGCCCGCTCGCCGCGCAGGTACTCCGGCGTAACGGCCGGCAGCTGAATAAACTGCTGAGGGGTGCCTGATGCTACAACCGTACCCCCATGGCGGCCTGCGCCGGGGCCAATGTCCAGGATGTAGTCAGAGGCCATCATCATGTCCTTATCATGCTCTACCACCAGCACCGTATTGCCGATATCGCGCAGGTCCTGCAGGGCCTTGATGAGCTTTACGTTATCGCGCTGGTGCAGGCCGATGGAGGGCTCATCCAGGATGTAGAGCACCCCTACCAGCTGTGTGCCAATTTGGGTAGCCAGGCGAATGCGCTGGGCCTCACCCCCACTAAGGGTACGCAGGGGACGGTTCAGGTGCAGGTAGTCCAGGCCCACATCCAGCAGAAAGCGGATGCGCTTGCGGATTTCCTTGAGCAGCTCGCTGGCTATCTGCAGCTGGCGATCGCTCAGGCGGGCTTCCAGATCATGAAACCAGTTGTAGAGGGCCTGTATGTCCAGTTCGGCCAGCTCCGCTATGTTGCGGCCATCGATCTTGAAGTGCAGGGATTCTTTTTTGAGGCGTGTGCCTTCGCACTCGGGGCAGGTAACGGCCGTGGTGTAGTCTTCAACCCAGGAAACGGTTTTGTCGGAGCCTTCCTCCTTCTGCTTTTCCAGAAAGGGAATAATGCCCTCAAAACTGGTATCCCAGCTGGTGCCGGGGTATTTCTTGGATTTTACCTTTACGGTTTCGGAGCTGCCGCGCAGCAGGATCTCAATTACCTCTTCGGGCAGTTTGTTGATGGGGGTGGTAAGGGCCTGCTTGTGCTGCTTAAGGATGTACTGGATTTTCTTGAAGATCCAGATATCCCTAAACTCGCCCAGGGGGGCAATACCGCCGCGGCTGATGCTCAGGTTGGGATCGGGGATGATGGACTCCCGCGTAATTTCTTCGATCACCCCCAGGCCGTTGCACTTGGGGCAGGCGCCGTAGGGGGAGTTAAAGGAAAAGGTATTGGGGGCCGGCTCATCGTAGCTCAGGCCCGACTTGGGGTCCATCAGGTACTTGGAGAAGTGGTGCAGCTCACCGCTATCGGCATTGAGCACCATTACCAGCCCTTCGCCGTGCTTCATGGCGGTGGCTACCGACTGGCTCAGGCGGTAGCGGTCTTCGGGCTTCAGCACCAGGCGGTCGATCACAATCTCAATGTCGTGGATCTTATAGCGATCTACCTGCATCTTGGGCTCGATGTCCTTGATCTCGCCATCGACCCGTACTTTGGTAAAGCCGCTTTTGCGGATCTGCTGAAAGAGCTCCCGGTAGTGGCCCTTGCGGCCCTTTACCACCGGCGCCAGCAGAATGAGGCGGGCGCCATCAAAGGCCTGCATCAGGTGGTCCAGGATCTGGTCTTCGCTCTGGCGTACCATTTTCTGGCCCGTCAGGTAGGAAAAAGCCTCCGAGGCCCGGGCATAGAGCAGGCGCATAAAGTCGTAGATCTCGGTGGTGGTGCCTACCGTAGAGCGGGGGTTGCGGCTGGTAGTTTTCTGCTCAATGGAGATCACCGGCGAGAGGCCGTTGATCTTGTCCACATCGGGCCGTTCCATACCCCCCATAAAGGAGCGGGCATAGGCCGAAAAGCTTTCCATATAGCGCCGCTGGCCCTCGGCATAGATGGTATCAAAGGCCAGCGAGGATTTGCCGCTGCCACTGATGCCGGTGATCACCACCAGCTGGTTGCGCGGAATGCGTACATCAATATTCTTGAGGTTGTGCTCCCGGGCACCAATCACCTCTATATGTTCTTCGCCAACGGGATCGAAACGTTTTGGTGCTTGCACTTTAGCCGCTTCGTCTGCCCGTTTGCTTGCTGCTTTTATCTTCCCCATAGTATTCTACAAATATACGCAATTTTAGAGAGCGCAGTTAGTACTAACTGGTTTAGTATTTTAGGAAAAATCCTGCCCTCTGCTCCTGTTTCATCTCAGGAGTATTCGTCAGACACAGCCTAAATAAAAAAGCCAGCATAAAGCTGGCTTTGATGTATCGGGTTCTGATGGAAAAGGATCAGAAGTTGGGTGACAGCAGGTATTTGCTATAGAACTCGTCAATCACCTTTACGGCTTCTTCGGCGGTGTCTACTATGTTTACCAGGTGCAGGTCTTCTTCGTTTACGTTGCTCTCCTGCTCCAGCATGGTGGTACGGATCCAGTCCATCAGGCCGCTCCAGTATTTGGTGCCCACCAGCACAATGGGGAATCGGCCGATCTTTTTGGTCTGGATCAGGGTAAGGGCTTCAAAGAGCTCATCCATGGTGCCAAAGCCGCCCGGCATGACAATAAAGCCCTGGGCGTACTTCACAAACATCACCTTGCGCACAAAGAAATGATCAAAGGTAATGAGCTTGTCGGGGTCGATGTAGGGGTTATCAAACTGCTCAAAGGGCAGCACAATGTTGAGGCCTACCGATTTGCCGCCGGCATTGTAGGCGCCTTTGTTACCGGCTTCCATAATACCGGGTCCGCCGCCGGTAATTACCCCATAGCCATGGCGCACCAGTTTTTCGGCGATCTGCTCGGCCATTTTGTAGTACTTGTGGGTTTCTTTGGTACGGGCCGATCCGAAGATGGACACGCAGGGACCGATCTTGGCCAGCTTTTCAAAGCCTTCTACAAACTCCGACATTACCTTAAAGATGGCCCAGCTGTTGGAGCTTTTGATCTCATTCCAGTCCCGGTCTTCAAAAGCCATGCGGATCAGCTGATCGTCGGCATCGGGCTTTTTCCGGGGAATCAGTTCGCCTTCCTTCGGGGGGGCTGGCGGCATGTTGGCCTTGGGCTTTTTCTTTTTAAGCTCGCCAGGGTGATGGGGGTGTCCCTCCCTGGCTATTTTTTCTTCGTGCGCCTGTTCGGCACTTGTTTTTTCCTCTACAGGCTGTTTATGCAGTTTTCCGGGTGCTTCTTCTACCGAAATGGTGCGGTTGTCCAGTTGCTCATCGGCATGCGCCTGCCCTTTACGCTGTGGGCCCTTTGCTTTTTTGGGGCCTTTGTTATCATTCGCCATACAAAAAAATTTCAAATTATAATCGCAGCTTCGCCCCATTTGGGCAAGCCCGCTAAGTTAGTCCAGAGTTCTGATTTTAACAAACCAGCGCCTTACTCCAGTAGCTGGTGCAGGGCTGCCTCCAGGGCAGGATAGCGAAAGGCAAAGCCCGCCTTTTGCAGCTTGTCGGCCGATGCCCGGGTGCTGCCCAGCACCATAACGGCTTTTTCGCCAAGGGCCAGTTTCATGAATACCCCCGGCAGGGCGGGCAAAAAGTAGGGCTTGTGCAGGGCTGCTGCCAGTACTTCTGAAAAGTGGGCATTGGTAACCGGCTCCGGGGCCACGGCATTGTAGGGCCCCTGCATGTGGGGGTCTGTCATGGCTTTGAGAAAAAGCTGGCACAGATCGTCTATGTGAATCCAGCTCATGTACTGCCGCCCGCTGCCCAGGGCGGCTCCCAAACCAAAGCGGAAGGGGAGCATCAGTTGTGTAAGGGCGCCTCCATCGGTACTCAGCACAATGCCAATGCGCAACAGCACCACGCGGATGCCCTGCTCTTCGGCCCGCAGCGCTTCCTGCTCCCAGGCCCGGCATACCGAGCCCAAAAAGTCCTCGCCTGCCTCGGACTGTTCCCGCAATAGTTCCTCGCCGCTATCGCCCCCATAGTAGTTGATGCCCGAAGCAGAAATAAACGCTTTGGGCTTTACGCCCAGGCGGGCCAGCTCCCGCACCAGCAGGCTGGTAGAGGCGGTGCGGCTGCGCATCATCTTCTGCTTGTTGGCGGCCGTCCAGCGCAGGTCGGCCAGGGGGGCGCCAGCCAGGTTAATGATGTAGGCAGCATCCTGCAGGGCGCCCTCTTCAATTTTTCCCTCGCCTACATCCCATAGATAATGCTTTGCCCCCTTATCTTTGCGAATGGAGCGGCTCAGGTGAACCACCTGGTAGCCCTGCTTCAGCAGCAGCCCGGTCAGGTGTGATCCGATCAATCCTGAGCCACCACTGATAACGACTTTTTCTGACATGAAAAGAAATTTATGTGCTGGCCTTACCGTTGTAACCCGGGCATGCCCCTTATGTTCACCCCTTTTTCCCGAAGCCCGATGTTAAAAAAGACCCTTCTCGTATACTGCTTTTTGCAGCTTTTTGTTGCCGCTGTTTTTGGACAGGAGGTGCGCCGCCAGCAGCAGACCCTGCAGGGCCAGCCCCATAGCGGCTACAGCATAAAGGTACCCTATTCCGAGGCACAGGCCAAGCGTTACTGGCTGGCCTACTTAAAAGAGCGGGGCAAGGTAACCGAGCGCCGCCAGTTTATTGAGCTGCGGGATATTTACTGGCTGGATGCCCCCAAAGGCCAGCAGGCCTACAGCCTGGTGCTGGGCGATAGCACCAAAAGCGAGATCTGGATTGGCTACCCCGCCACCAGGGCCGATACCGCCCTGGACAGCGCCATTAAGGAACAGCTGGGTAAGGCCCCTTTTCTGATGAAGAAATACCAGCTGATGGCCAGCCTGCAGGATGCCGAAGCTGCCCTTACCTTTATGAACCGGGAGGTAGAAAACCTGCGCCGCAACGGCAACAAGCTGGAGGGAGCCCTTAAGCGAAATGCCAGCGAAAAGGAACGTCTGGAACAGCAACTGGTAAAGAACGGTGAGGATAAGGTGCGGCTGGAGCAGGAAACCGAAGAGAATAAAAAGAAGCTGGAGCAACAACAGCTGGAAGCCGAAAAGATCAGCAAGCAGCTGCAGGCGCTCAAAGACAAGCTCAGCCAGCTGCAGGAGTAAAAAAAAGAGCTGCGCCACCGGCCCAGCTTTTTCTACTGAAGGATCATTGGATAGTAGCAACAGGCCCTGCCAGCGCAGCGGCCTGTTGTTTTTTAGTGCAGCTCGTGTAGTGCAGCTCGTGTAGTGCAGCTCGTGCACAAGTCTGCCTGCTGCTGCTTATAAGGCGGTTATGGGGTCAGCTTCCGGCTGGGCGTCCAGCGGAACTTCCGGCTGGTCCTCTTGCCGGGCTTCCAGCCGGGCTTCCTGTATAAACTTCCAGGAAGAATTTTCGGTATAGTCCCAGCGATTTTCCCGGCTGTTGTAGTAAAAATCGGCATTGGGGGTTTTGATGTAGTCCCGATTGCCCACATAGGCCTTGGCATGGCCCTTTTGCAGCAGTTCCTCAAAGAGCAGCCTGCCCCGCTGGTCGGCTTGCTGCCAGCTTAGGCGGGGAGTCTGAAAAAAGAGCTCCAGAAACGTGATCTGCCCCAGGCTGTTTTTAGTAAACACCCCGCCAAAGCCCAGGTAATGCTCAAACAGGCTGCTGGGGTCCCGGCGCACATAGTAAAAATAGTGCAGGCTATCCTGCTGCTTGTAAAAGCGCAGCTGGCCCTCAGTTGCGGCCTGCAGGCGGGCATAATAAGGCTTGAGCCGGTCGCTAAAGCGCTCATTATACGCAATGCCCTCCGGCTTTTTGTGCACATAGGGGGTAAGCGTCTGCACCAGCTGCTGGTACTCTACCTCTCCCATAAACGCTCGGGGATCATGCTGGCTGCAGGCCTGCAGGAGCAGCAGGGAAAGCGGAAGCAAAAGAATACGTACTAGCATATGCGAGGAGGTCTACTTTAAAAAAGAAGAAAAAGCCCGGGACTCAACATCCCGGTACTTTTTCAGAAATAACAAATAGGCTTAATACTGGGCATCTCCGGGGTTCCACTCGATCCAGCCAGAGGTCAGGTTCCAGTCGGTATCGGTTTCGCTGCTGCCAAAGGCGCCCCAGAAACCTTTCTGCTCAAATCCGGCAGGCAGCTCGGGTGCGCCGGCGGCATAGGTGCTGCCAGCAGGCAGCAGCAGCGGGCTGGGAGTAGCCGAGTTAAAAACAGCGCCTTCGCCAAAAACGGCTTCTTTGCTGGCTACCTGGTTGCTGCTCTCAAAAGTAGCTGGCACACTGGAGCCGCCACTTGTACTAGACAAGGTGGTATTCTCCACAAACACATTGTTCATCACCATAGCCTCGGCGCCGGAGCCATTGTAGCGAATGCCAATGGGAAAACCGCTGATGATGGAGTTATGCAGCTTCATGCTGGAGTTGGAGTTGATCTCCACGGCGGCGCCATAGGATCCGCTCACACTGCTGCTGAACATGCGTGGGCCCAGTACGGTAATGTTGGCAAAGCTGGGAGCCGACTGCAGCGGCAGGCTTGCATCATTGTTGCTGGAGGCCTCAAAGGCGCGGGAGGTAGATACGTCGGCAATGCCCGGAAAGCGCACCACCAGGCCATACTGCACCCGGCCGGTGTAGCCACGGTCGCTGTCAAAATCATCATCCAGCGTATTGTAGGCGATCAGGTATTTATGGTTTACCGTACCGCCAAACCACTCATAGGCGTCATCATTGGCATACGAAACCATAATGTGCTCAATGGTAGTGCCCGAGCCCAGTGCACCCATGGTAAGGCTGTTCAGCTCATTGTCCTGCGAAAGGTCAATGCCGGCATACTCAATGCGCACAAACTTCATCACACCGGAGTTCTGTTCATTCTGCGCGGCGCCATCACCCGGGCCGTAAATGCCATTTTCCGAGCCGGTGGCAGAGATGCCCTCAATGGGCGAGTTGGCCGGGTTGTTGGTCTGGGCATTGCCCAGCACCACTACACCGCCCCAGTCGCCGCGGTTGCGGAAGCCGGGCGCTGCCTGCGAGGTAAACACAATGGGGTTGGTAGCGGTGCCTTCAGCCATGATCTTGGCACCCCGGTTGATGATGAGGGTGCCATCGGTGGCCTTTTCGCCAAAAATAACCGTACCGGCCGGTATGGTAAGCGTATTGGGGGCCTGCACATATACTTTGCCGCGCAGCAGGTACTGCTTGTTGGCATCCAGGCTCAGGTTTTGGGTGATGTTTCCTTCCAGTACCTCAAAATCTTCTTCGGGCAGAAGGGGCTCGCCGGCATCATCGTCCTTGCAGGAGATAAGGCCTACAGAAAGCAGCAGTAAAAATAGATACAATCCCTTTTTCATCATGGTCTGATTTGATTATTAATGATCTATGGCAAAGATAGGGTGGCTATATTACCCCCTGGTGAAGGTGCGGTTAGTGAATGGTTATGCTTGTGTAACCCCATGGTTAAAAGCGGTAGTTAAACCCAAGAGTAAAGTAGGAGCCATTGCGGGTGGTGAGAATGGGCTTGTCCAGCTGCTGGCTGTCAATCTTGTTGTCCAGGTTGCCATCTTCCCGCAGGCTAAGGGCTGCATTGAGCAGATCGGATACCCCCGCTTTTAGCTCCAGCCTATTGGTGAATCGCTTGGAGAAAGTAAGGTCCAGCAGGTGGCGGGGCATCTCCCATACCGTAGGCTGCTCGGAGTCGCCAACCAGAAAGATGCGCTTGCCAATTACATTGTACATGGCGCTGATCTGCAGGCCCCGCTCATCATCTTCATAAAACAGGCCACTGTTGATAATGTAGGGCGACTGGCCCTGCAGTGGACGGTCATAGGTAAAGGAGTAGGCCGACTGTACATCTACCTGGCTGCGGATAAGGCTGCCATTGAACAGAATGCCCATGTTTTGCAGTACCGGCAGAGAGGTATGGGGGGCCAGCGATTTCCGGATCTCCAGCTCCAGACCGGCGGAGTAGGCCTGCTGGGCATTCTCATAATAGAAGTAGGGGTTGCTGGTGCCGGTGATATACACAAACTCAATGGCATCGGTAAAGTGCTTGTAGAACACCCCCACATTGATCACCTCAGAGGCCGAGGGGTACAGCTCCCAGCGCAGGTCCAGGTTTTGGATGCTGGCGGTCTTTAGCTGTTCGTTGCCGGAAATATCGGCATCAAAGTCAAAATCATAGAAGGAGAAAGGCGCCAGTTCCCGAAATTCGGGGCGGTTTACGGTGCGGTAATAGGCCCCGCGCAGCAGCATCTTATCCGTAAAGTTGTAGGTAAGGTTAAGCGAGGGCAGCAGGGAGGTAATGGGGTTATCCACCTGGCTGCGGCCCGAGTTGAGCTGCTGGCGGTTATACTCCACCCGCAGGCCGGATACCATTTTAAAGTTGCCCGCAAAGGGAATAGTGGCGCTTCCATAGGCGGCACCATACAGGTTGCTGGCCTGGTAGCTATCGGTGGCGTTGGTGTTTTCGCCCATCACCAGCCCATCGGGGGTGCGCAGGTTGCCCTGGGCAAATATTTGTTCCAGCGGCTGCTCCAGAATGGAGCGGTCAAAGCGCTCTTCGTTAAAGATGCGGTAGCCCAGCTTGCGGGCGGCAAAATCACGTTCCTTATACTCCAGCAGGTAACCCGCCTTTAGCTGCACCCCCTTGTCGCTGTCGGAGAAGCGGTGATCAAAATCAAGGCCGTTGCTCAGGGCCAGCTCATCAAAGTTCATGTAAAAGCGGGCGGCATTCTGGGGAGTGGTAGAGGCGCCAATGACAATATCAAACTCATCTTCAGACCCAATGGCCCTAAAGGAGCGGGAGCGCTTCCAGTCGGGCTCGTTGCGGGTGCTGTAGTTTGTCCCAACCAGCATGCTCAGGCTGCTGCGGTCTTCATTGAAGTAGTAGGTACCCTCCAGCTGGCTGGACAGGATGGAGCGCATGGCGTAGCGGTACGACTGGTTGCTTTCTTCCCGGCTGATAAAGAAGTTGGTGCCCAGCCGCTCGGTGGTTTCGTTGAGGCCGGTATGGGTATAGAAGTTGCGGAAATTAAGCTTAAAGGCCGGGCTGAAGGCAAAGGCCCAGTTGCTGAGGGCACTCAGGCGCACGCTGTTGGCGTAGCGATCATCCTGATAGGCAAAGCGGGTAGTGCTGGTACGGTCGGCCGCATAGTTCTCATAGCGGTAGCGGGAGAAGCGGTTATACTGGTTGCTGTTGCTGTACCCAAGTGAATGCAGGGCCGATACCTTAACACCCCCCAGATGGAAGCGGCGGCCGGCATCCAGGCGCAGGCCAAAATCGGGCGAGGCTGTCTGGCTGTTTACCCCCCAGTTGTTGTTGAACTGGTGGGTGTAGCCTACCACCTCTGCGGGGGTTATGTTCAGCCGGTTGAGATCGGCGGGCAGGCCCTGGGGCAGTGCCCGGCTGCCATCATCAACCCCCAGAAAATCGAGTGAGCCGCCCTGGGCCTGGCGAAACTCCTGAAAGGTAGTGTTGGAGCGGATACCCCCCGATACATTCAGGCTAAGAAAATTCTCATCCACAAAATTTTTGGTAGCGAGCTTTACTACGGCCCCGCCAAACTCGCCGGGATTTTCGGCCCCGCCCGATTTATAGACCATCAGCTGGTCAAGCAGGCTGCTGGGAATCACATCAAAGGAAAAGGCCCGGCTCTCCAGCTCGGTGCTGGGCGCAAAGGTGCCATTGAGCAATACAGTATTGTAGCGGCTGCTCAGGCCCCGTACGTTTATAAAGCGGTTGTCGGTAATGGTAATGCCCGGCACCCGGCGAATTACCTGTGCGGCATCGCGATCCTGACTTTTGGTGATCATCTGGGCCGATACACCGCTCACCAGCTGCATGCTGCCCTTCATAGAGGCTAGCAGGGCCAGATCGGTATTGGTCTGGCGGGCGGCCGTTACCACCACCCCTTCCAGCTCATCTACCTCTTCCGTAAGGGCTGCATTGATGTTGGCTACGGTGCCATCCTTTACCACTACGCCGGTAATTTTGCCGGGGGCATAGCCTATGCTGGTCACCAGCAGGGTATAGGTGCCGGGCTCCAGGTTTTTGATGGTAAAGCGGCCAAAGCCGTCGGTAGGGGAGCCGGTGGTGGTTCCTTCTATCACCACGCTGGCGCCAACCACCCCTTCTTTGCTGGCGGCGTCAAGAATTTCGCCGGAGATGGCGCCGGTCTGGGCCAGTGCGCCAAAGGGTGCCAGCGCTGTGATAAAGACCAGTAGCTGCAGTAGATGTTTCATGTTCGTTGTGCGATCCAATAATCCTGTTAATCAGACGCAAAAGTAGGGCTGAGGCTGCCCAAAAGCGGTTATGATACCGTTAAGCTTCTGTTATTCTCTGCTGCTGCGGTAACACGCACATAACAAAAAGGTAATAAACCCCCAGCCCCTTCGACCCGTTACTCCACCCTTTCAGGATCAGAAAAAATTAGCTACTTTCAGGAATGCAAAAGGAAAAAGGAAGCTCCCTGAGCCCGTTTAACCCCGAGACCATTCTTGCGGCGCACCAGCGCATCAAGCCCTATATTCACCGCACGCCAGTGCTGCAAAGCCGCCAGCTGCGGGAGCTGAGCGGGGCCGAGGTATTCATCAAATGCGAAAACCTGCAAAAGGTGGGTGCTTTTAAAATGCGGGGGGCGGCCAATGCGGTGTTCTCCCTCAAGGAAAGCGAGCGCCAAAAGGGGGTGGCCACCCACAGCAGCGGCAACCATGCCCAGGCCCTGGCGCTGGCGGCCCGCCTGGCAGGGGTGCCGGCCTATATTGTAATGCCCAAAACGGCCCCCAAGGTAAAAGTGGCGGCTGTAAAGGACTATGGCGCCGAGATCATCTTTTGCGAGCCTACCTTGCAGGCCCGGGAAAGCACGCTGGAGGCTGTAGTGGCCCGCACCGGCGCTACCTTTATTCACCCTTACAACAACGATCAGGTAATTGCCGGGCAGGCCACCGCGGCCCGGGAGCTTTTTGAGCAGGTAGAGGGCCCGCTGGATGTGGTGCTGACCCCTGTGGGCGGCGGCGGACTGCTGAGCGGCACGGTGCTGGCCGCCCGCTGCTTTTCGCCGGCCACCAAAGTGTGGGCCGGAGAGCCCGCCGGCGCCGACGATGCCTACCAGTCACTGAAGGCCGGCCACTTAATCCCTCACCCGCCTGCCGGCGAGGCAGGAAGTGCCCCCAACACCATTGCCGATGGCCTGCTTACTTCCCTGGGCGACAAAACCTGGGCCATCATTTCACAGGGGGTAGAGCAGATCATACCGGTAACGGAAGAAGAAATTATCAGCGCCATGCGCTTTTTGTGGGAACGGATGAAGCTGGTGGTAGAGCCCTCGGGCGCCGTACCGCTGGCGGCCATGCTCAAAGAAAAAGGGGTGCTGAAAGGTAAACGGGTAGGAATAATCCTGAGCGGCGGCAATGTAGACCTAAGCAAGCTGCCGTTTTAATCTGGTAGTGGGTAGTGAGGAGTGAGTCCGTAGGGACGGAGTTAACTGCAAGCTGCAACAGGAGGGAACATAAGCTGGCTTTTCCGTAAGGGGGGAAGGGGTCTAGCAGGCTGGGCTGCGGCAGGCAGCAGACTGAGTGAGTATCCTGGGGAATGAGAAGCAGCTGAAAAGATTCTTACAACTGCTCGTTCAGGCGGGTATCTTCTGACGGGCGGGAATGATCATACCAGAACTCGTAGTCCTCATACTCGATGCAATCGTCGGCTACGCCATGCTGTTGCTCCAGCTTGGTGAGGTAGCTTTCGGGCAGCCAGTCCCGCAGGCGTTGGGCCTGTGGAGCGGGCAGCTCCGACAGCCGGATGTAGTCGGTAGCGTCTTGTCGATGGGGTGTTACTTTTGGCATGGTACACGCATTTGTTTTCCTAAACTACGCTTATGACAGCAGGGTTGTTGCTGTTGCCACATTACCCTTCTGTTATGCTTTAGCAGACACTGCAAGAATGCTGCCAGTTGGAAGCAAGCACAGAATTTCTTTTTAGAATACAAAAAAGCCGCTCCTGTTTTACAGCAGCGGCTCTTTTTGCCCGTTTATTGGCTGATAGCACAGCCTATTTTTTCATGCCGGCATAGTGCTGGTAGAAGCTGGCAATGGTTTCAATGCCTTTCAGGTAATTGAACACCCCATACTTCTCATTGGGTGAGTGAATATTGTCGGAGTCCAGACCAAATCCCAGCAGCACCGAATCCAGCCCCAGCTCCCGCTGAAAGAGCGATACGATGGGAATGCTGCCGCCATCGCGGGTTGGTACGGGCGCTTTGCCCCAGCACTCTTCAAAGGCAGCACTGGCCGCGCGGTACTCCAGCGAATCGGTAGGGATTACGGCCGGCTCACCCCCATGGTGCGGGCGCACGGCTACCTTTACCCCCTTGGGCGCCAGCGACAGAAAATGTTTGGCAAACATGTCGGTTACCTCATCGGAGTTCTGGTCGGGCACCAGGCGCATGGAGATCTTGGCATAGGCCTTGGAGGGCAGTACGGTTTTGGCGCCTTCGCCAATGTAGCCACCCCAGATACCGTTTACATCCAGCGTAGGGCGAATGCCTACCCGCTCGATGGTGGTATAGCCTTCTTCGCCCTGCAGCCCGTCTACGCCCAGGTCGGCGGCAAATTCGTCGTCGTTGTGCGGCACCTCGTGCATGGCCTTGCGGTCGTCCAGGCTGAGGTTGGTTACCTTGTCGTAGAAGCCGGGAATGGTGATGCGTCCCTTCTCGTCATGCAGGCGGGCAATCATGTTGCACAGCACGTTAATGGGGTTGGCTACCGCCCCGCCGTAGCGGCCGGAGTGCAGGTCCCGGTTGGGGCCTACCACCTCTACCTCTACATAGCTCATGCCGCGCAGGCCTACGGTTATGGAGGGGGTGGTGTTGGAGATAATGCCGGTATCGGAGATCAGGATCACATCAGCGGCCAGCAGGTCTTTGTTGTTTTGCACAAAGATCTCCAGGTTGTCTGAGCCTACTTCTTCTTCGCCCTCGATCATGAATTTTACGTTGCAGGGCAGGGTGCCGGACTGCATCATGGTTTCAAAGGCCTTTACGTGCATGTAGGCCTGTCCTTTATCATCGCAGGCGCCGCGGGCAAAAATGGCGCCCTCGGGATGCTCTTTGGTCTGGCGCACTACGGGCTCAAAGGGGGGCGAATCCCAGAGCTCATAGGGGTCGGCAGGCTGCACATCATAATGGCCATACACCAGTACGGTAGGCAGGGCCGGATCCTGGATACGCTCGCCGTATACAATGGGGTGACCGTTGGTCTCATGGATGGTGGCTGAGTCGGCCCCGGCCTCCAGCAGACGCTGGCGGATGTACTCGGCCGCCCGCCGTACATCGGGGGCAAATTTGGGATCGGCGCTCACTGAAGGGATGCGCAGCAGATCAAACAACTCGCCCAAAAAGCGGTCCTGATGCTGCTTAATATAGGTCTGGTGTGCGCTCTGTGAAGTGGTTTTCATATCAATCGCTTGGCTTTTCTGGTAGAAGGCGGCCCAAATATACACTTTTTCGCCAAAGTGGGACGCTGCCATTAAAACCATAAGCAAGCAGTGGCGGGAAATGTTTGGCCCGATATAAGCTCCGCCTTCTTTTCTTTTTCCTGATCCTCTGGTAGTTAGATGTACTCCAACAGCAAGCCCAGCAGCACCATTACCAGTAGCAGCAGCCCGTACAGCCAGCGGCTCTTTTTGCCGGGCTTGCCAAAAAGCTGGGTGTTGATCCCGTATTTATACCGCTTTCGCCAGGGGGTTTTCATATAGGCCAGTGCTTTCTTGGACAAACGTAGGGAGATAGCACCAAATTCCCCTTTTATAGTCTGGAAAGGATAAATTATAGCAGCCTGCCCGGGAAACTTCTTTTGTGTTCGCTTGCAGTAGCTATGGACCTATCGTAATATTGCAATGAAACAATACTTATTCATGGGTGCTACCAAATCCGAGCTCTTTACCCCCCTGCAAAGCGAGTTGGCCAGCCTGGCCAAAGCCCTGGCGCATCCGGCTCGCATTGCCATTTTGCAGGAGCTGTTGCAGAAAAACAGCTGCCAGTGTGGTGAGCTGGTGAGCACCATTGGGCTGGCGCAGCCTACGGTATCGCAGCACCTCAAAGAGCTCAAGCATGCGGGTCTGATCAGGGGATCGATCGAAGGCAGCCGGATTTGCTATTGTATTGATACTACCAACTGGAACCGTCAAAAAAGCCTGCTGGAAGACTTTTTTCAGGAACTACCTCCCCTTCCGCAGTCCTGCTGCTAAGCCAAACCCCTTACCGCTCTTTCTCTTCTCTCTGCCATGGCAAAAAAACAAATCGGCTTCTTCGAGCGCTACCTCACCCTTTGGGTACTCCTCTGCATTGGCGCCGGCATCCTGATCGGTGAGCTAACCGGCGACCGTATTAATTACTTCAGTGGCTTAACCCTGGCTACGGTCAACATTCCGGTAGCCATCCTGGTCTGGCTCATGATCTACCCCATGATGGTGCAGATCGATTTTTCTTCCCTGACCCGGCTGCGGCAAAACGCCCGGGGGCTGGGGCTTACGGTGGTGGTTAACTGGCTGATCAAGCCTTTTACCATGGCCCTTTTTGCCTGGATCTTTTTTGACCAGCTTTATAGCGCCTGGCTGGACCCCCAGCGGGCGCAGGAGTATTTTGCCGGCGCCATACTGCTGGGCGCCGCCCCCTGTACGGCCATGGTGTTTGTGTGGTCGTACCTGACCGATGGCGATGCCAACTATACGCTGGTGCAGGTATCGGTAAACGACCTGATCCTGCTGGTTGCTTTTATCCCCATTGTGCAGCTGCTGCTGGGTATTACTGATATTGTCATTCCCTACGATACGCTGATTGTATCCGTTTTTGTATTTGTGGTGATTCCGCTGCTGGCGGGCTGGGGCTCCAACCGCTACCTGATCCGCACAAAGGGGGAGGAATGGTTCAAAAACCGCTTTTTGCCCTCGCTCAAGCCGGTGTCCATCATGGCGCTGCTGGCTACGCTTGTGCTGCTGTTTGCCTTTCAGGGAGAAAAGATCCTGGCCAACCCCTTTGATATAGCGCTGATTGCCATTCCGCTGAGCCTGCAGACCTATTTCATCTTCTTTCTTTCCTGGTTTGCGGGGCGCTTTTTAAAGCTGCGGCATGCCATCTGCGCACCGGCGGCCATGATTGGCGCCAGCAATTTCTTTGAGCTGGCGGTGGCGGTGGCCATTGCCCTTTTTGGGCTGAACTCCGGCGCTTCGCTGGCTACGGTAGTGGGGGTGCTCATTGAGGTGCCCATTATGCTCTCGCTGGTAGCCCTGGCCAACCGCTGGAAATATTAAGCGCCTGTAGTGCCGTTCGTTTTCATCACTAAACCTCTTTCCCCTATGACCCTTACCCCTTCCCTGGCCTCATGTGTACAGGAACTGGAACAGGAATTTAGCCAGATACCGGCCGCCAGACAGCAGCTTTTAAAGCAACTGGCCCACTGGGTACGGCAAAAGCAGGCCCAGGGCCGGCCGGCACTGCTCAATTTTATCTGCACCCACAATTCCCGCCGCAGCCATCTGGCGCAGCTCTGGGCACAGGCTGCCGCTGCTTATTATGGCATCAAGGAGGTGCACTGCTTCTCGGGCGGCACAGAGGCTACCGCCTTCAACCCCAGAGCGGTGAAGGCCATGCAGGCAGCCGGCTTTCAGATCACAGCTGGTACTGCCGGAGAAAATCCCCGGTATGAGGTACACTATGCCGAAGGGGCGCCGCCGCTACAGGCCTGGTCCAAGCGGTTTGATGATGCGGATAACCCTTCGGCGAACTTCTGTGCCATCATGACCTGCTCCGATGCCGACGAGAACTGCCCCTTTGTGCCAGGGGTGGAGAAGCGCCTGGCCCTCACCTACGACGATCCCAAAGCCTTTGATGATACTCCTCAGGAGGCAGAAAAATACAGGGAGCGCGTGCGGCAGATTGGCCGGGAAATGCTGTATGCGTTTTCCAGGCTTTGATCCCATCCCAAAAAAATTTAGGACAGAGCAGCGTATTCCGCAGCAGTTTACACTGATGAGCGCTTACAGGGGGTATTACCCATTCTTGTGCGGATACGCGCTACAAGCGCGCATCAGCGACAGTAATGAGTGCTTCTGCAAACTCGCCCCAGCGAAGATAGCGAACGCTTCTTCAGATTGATACTAAAAAAGGCTACCCCTTGCGGAGTAGCCTTTTTTGATTTGGGGCGGATTGGGCTTAGAAGCCGTCCTTATCGTCGGTTTTTTTGGTGGGCTTGGTTTCGGTACCTGTTGCAAAGGGATCGGCTTCGGAGGCCGGCGCCGGTGTAGGGGTATTCAGGTCGTAGGGGGTATCCAGACCAAAATAATCCCGGCGGAAACGGCTTACAAACAGCTTGGTCTCGGCCAGGTCCGAATCGGCAATCACATACTCACCGGGCTTGGCCTTGGCCGCCTTGGACTTGCTACGGATGGCGGTATTGAACGCATCATGTGAGGAGTAGGCCAGCAGGCGGTTTCCTTCAAAGTTCAGGTAGTACCATTCGCCGGGCGCTACCTGCAAAAACACATTGATGATGTTGCCTACCTCAGACGATTTGCGGATCTCCACAAAACCATCTACCAGGGCGTTGATATCGGTGCGGCCTACGTTTGACAGGCCAATTTTGCCCATGCTGTACCAGGCTTTTTTCTGCTCCGACCATTTCAGGTTCATGTCGGTGATCACCAGGCTTTTGGCCAGATCAGAGCTAATGGCCACTACCGGCGTATAGGTCTGCAGGGATTTATCTTCCCAGGATTTGACCGCTCCCTCGCCCACCACCTCGGCCAGCTTGTATACAAAGCGGCTGCGCTCAGTATGGGCCTGCGGCAGGCCGGTGCGCTGCACCAGGTCGGAGATGTGGGCGCCCATGGCTTCTTCGGCCTGTACGGGCAGCTTGTAGTCAAACACCATCAGGGTATTCATATCAAACTCGCTGCTCTGGAAGCTACCCTTGCCCAGGCCGGCCGCCTTTATCTGCAGGCTGTTCTTATTGGCCGGCATAAAGGTGAGGGGTCCCTCAAAGCGTACCTCGCCGGTGCCCTCGTTATAGGCAAAGATGCGGCCTACATACGATTTGCCGCTGGCCTTGGAGGCTTCCTCAATGCGGTACTCATTATTATCGGCCCGGTAAGAGAGCATCCCCGCCGGCACAAAGAGGTTCTGATCTTCGGCGGCGCGCTTCTTGGTCACAAAGCTGGGGTAGAGCTCGTTGGTACGGCTGTCGTAGAAAATGCCGGCCACCAGCGGTGCATCATCTTCGGTAGTGCTGTTGTTAAAGTTAAAGGCAATCTCCTTCTGCTCACCGGTGCTCTTGTACTTGATCCAGGTGTTGTAGTTGGGGATGTTCTTCAGGTCCAGCTTTACCGAACCATCAAGCTCCAGGGCGGGCTTGTTGGCATACATGGTTACCTTACCGCGGTAGATCATGCCCGGGGAGATCACCATCTGCTCTTCTTCTTTCACCTGCCCGCTGGATACGGTGCGGAAGGCTTTTTTGCGGCGACTTTCTGCTACTTCAATCAGCTGGAAGCTGTTGAACTGAATGTTAAAGGTATCGGCAGCCGAGGTTACCAGCCGGTAGGTGGCCTTGCCCTCAAACTTATTCCGGCTCAGGATCTTGATCTGCCCGTTGATCAGGTGGTGGTACTCATTGAGGGTATCCATGACAATGGTGGCATTGGCAAAGTCCTGCAGGCGGGCACCTTCCAAAATCTCCACCTTGTTATTTTCAGGGGTGATCTTGGCATCGGCTACCCGAATAAACGGAATACCACTTACCGACAGCTTCAGGGCAGCAATGTCATAGGTGGCCTGCTCGGCATTGAAGGCCAGCGAGTCCAGCTCCTTGCGGGTGGTATAGAAGTAAGAAGACTTGATGTCGATATTATCGGGCTTGGACATGGCCACCGTTTTCTCCTCAAAGTTCCAGACCGCCTGCGGAATGGAGGTACGGTACTCGGCAAAGGGGAAATCCAGCGCCGCTACCCCCTCTACTTCCGGACTGATGGTAGCGGTACCTTTGTCCAGGTTGTAGTTGATCTGCACATCACTGGCCGCCAGGATGGGCTTTTTGGGGTTATTGGAGTTGATCTTAAAGTCGGCATTCTCAGCCAGGAAGTCGCGCTGCTTAAAGGCATAAGCACGGGAGTCTACCTCGGCCCCTTTTGACTGCAGCTTGCCACTGCCATACAGGCCCTTCTGGCTCAGCATCAGGTTGCCATCCAGCTGAGCTACGCCTTCAAAAAGCTCAAAGGGTTTTGTTTTATTGTATACATAGAGGCTATCCTGCTTAGGCAGCCAGCGCATACGGTAGTCGCCAACCTGCGCCTTGGGAAAATTGGCGCCGGCCAGGACTCCCTGCTTCATTTCCATCTTATAGCCCTCGGCCTTCACCGAATCTTCAAAGAGGTGGAAATTGCGGGAATAGAGTGTGCTGGTGAGGTACTGGATGCTGCCCTTGCCGCGCAGGCCTTTCTGGTCCATCAGCAGGGTATCGTAGAGCACAGCCGAGCCTCCATACAGGGGGTAGCCCGCCCGGGGCACAATGTGCTGAAAGCCCAGCGAGTTATCGGGCAGTACCGTAATGGTCTCTTCAAAATCGGGCACAATGCCGCCGCTGGAGAAGGTGCCCCTAAAGGCAATGGTGGAGGGGTTACTGCTGCTTAAGCTGTCGATATTAAAGGGCGGGATGGTAAAGGACATCTTCTTGCTGTAGGCGCCATCGGCCACCTCCTTACGATCGAAGAATACGGTAGAACCCGTAGAGGCATCAAACACCGGGTAGTGCGGAAAATCGCGCATGCTGCTCTTATTGGCGGGCATGTCGATGTAGAGCTTACCGGCAGATTCGGCCAGCGAGTTGTCCAGGCGTTTCTTTTTCAGGTCTTTCTTATCGCGGTAATCATCCACATCAAACTGAATGTTGTCGATCTTGGGCAGGTCAATGAGGAAGCTGTCGTAATCAAAGCGCATGCGCTGGCCCTCAAAGATAAAGCTACCGGCCTGTACCTTGCCATCGAAGCGGAAATCGCGGTTTTTCAGCAGCGTAATTTCCTGCTGGGTAGGCTCGATGTAGACGTTCTTCTGGCGGCTGATGTAGAATTGTTTGATGCCCCGCACCTTAAGCTCCTGCTTGCCCAGGTACAGGGTGGCATTTGCCTTGGCGGGCTCCAGCGAGGGGATGATCAGGTTATCAAAGTCTTTTTTGCGGCTCTGGCTCATCACATAGTGAAAGCCCTTGCGGTTAATCTTGACCCAGCCCGTGGCATGATCATAATCGATATAGCCATTTTGCATAAGCATGCGCATGGAGTTGCGCACCGTAGCCGGGTCCTGGCGTAGCTCCTTGGCCATATCATCTGAATAGAACTGGGAGCTCTGGTGCTTGCGCGCATAGCCCACGGCCATCAGCAGGGGGTGAAAGTTGTAGATGCCCTTGAGCTCATCAAAGCGCTGGGGATGAAAATACTCCTGTGAACTGAAGTAGGCCGGCACCTGGCTCTTGCCGCTCAGAATGGAGATGTTGATGCTATCGGCACTGGTATTCCACTGCATGATGTCGGCCGTAATGTCCATCTGAAAGTAGGAGGACACAAAGGGGGTATACTTAAAGGCGCCGCCATCCTTGATGAGGGTAAGCAGGCCTGTGGCCGTATTGAAACGGGATTGGAGGGCCGGATGATAGATAGAGTCTTTCTGGTGATAGATCACCACCGCCGAACGATCGGCCCGGATGACGGTATCCTGCAGGTTAAAGCGCAGCGAGCGGATCATGAAGCGGGGTTTACCCCCCTGCTGCAGCTCTATAGAGGCCAGGCCCCCATTGAGCGAGGAGCTGTAGATCTTGCTGCCAGCCAGGGCAAATCCTCCCTTGTAGAGCAGGTTTTCGGAGATGCCCTTTACCTTAATGTTGTTTTCGTAGGATTTAAAGCGGGGATACTGGGCCTGGTCGGGGCGGGCATAGCGCGTGCTTTTGTACTCAAAAACCCCCTCTACGGGCGCGGTTAGTTTTTCTTTGTAGGTAAGTGTTACTTCATCGGCCGTTACTTCGGCGCGGCTGGTTTTGATGGAGTATTTTTTGAAATCGGCGTAAACCCCTTCCGGATCCAGGCCGGTATTGGCCCAGGTGAAGCGGCCGCCTTCGCCTACAAACAGTTCTTTGAGCACCATCAGATCACCTTTAGTGTTGCTCAGCAGCACAGAATCCTGGTTGCTGACCAGCGCCAGCGTAACGCCGCTCAGGCTGATAACGGGCCCTTCTACGGGCGGCAGCTCCTGCTGAATGTACACTGGCACAGGGGCTACGGGTGCGCTGGGCTTTTTGGCCGCTTTTTTGGCTTCGGGGGCTGGCTCATCCCAGGAGTCCCAGGCGGTGCTCCAGCTGTCGTCGGCTTTTTCGGCCGGGGCATCCCAGTCGCTGAAATAGCCGGCATCTTCTTTGGATGCATCAGCGGGCTGCTCCTGGGCCTTCGCTATTTCTACCCAGCGAAAGCTAAAGGTGCCGCCGCTGGCATAGAGGCGGGAGTAGTTGGAGTGGTACAGGGCACGGTTTTTCAGGAACTGCGCCGAGCCTTCCATAAAGCGGGTATAGTCGCGGCTATCTCCACTCTTAAAAAGGCGCTCGCTGATGTCCAGCAGTTCGTTTACGGAATTGCCCTTGCCGGCGCCACCGGCCAGCATGCCAAAATAGGCCGCAAAATGGGGGGTAGGCTTGTAGCGTTTTTGTTCCATCTGGGCAGAAAGCGCCATAATACGGGCCTGCTGCTCGCCAGAGAAGCCTCCGGCGCTCCAGACAGAATCAAACTTATGCCCGTAGGCCCGGGCCTGGGGGTTGCCGGCGGCGCCCAGCATGGCGGCCACACCACTTCCATACGCGGAGGATTCTTTGGGCAGGGCCTGCCCCACCGCCTGCTGGCTTCCAAGTACCAGCAACCATACACACACACCTGTGAGTAATTGTACTCTCATGTCTTCTTAGCTAGAATTTCACACACCTGTCACTCTGCAAAACCCCTGTGAGCCAGGGGTCTCTAAAACCTGCACAACATACAGGAATAAACGCTGGCGTACCATATAATTGTATGCCGTAAAGTACATGTATGCGGCCAGGCCTGCTTTTTACTTCTGCCTAGGCCCGTTTGACCAGCTGCAGGCTGGCCCATCCCTTTTCGGCGGTGTAGCGCCCGGTCTCTTCAAAACCCAGGCTGGTGGCCAGTTCCAGCAGATCCTCAATATCCTGCTCGTAAAAGCCGCTCAGCAGCAGATGCCCGTTGGGGTAGAGGTACTCGGCATAGAGGTCCATTTCATCCAGCAGCACATTTTTGTTGATATTGGCCAGTACGATATCGAACTGTCCGCCTATGCCACTGGCCGCCAGCGTGCCCTGCATCACCTGTATCTCGGGGCAGCGGTTCAGGCAGCAGTTTTCCCGGCTGTTTTCTACCGACCACTCGTCAATGTCGCAGGCCCAGATCTCGGCCGCACCCCGTTTATGGGCCATAATGGCCAGAATGCCGGTGCCGCAGCCCACATCCAGCACCCGCAGGCCTTCATGCTCCAGGTGCAGCTGCTGCTGCAGCATCAGGCGGGTGGTCTGGTGGTGGCCCGTGCCAAACGACATCTTGGGGGTGATCACAATCTCATAGGGCACATCCGGCCGGGGGGGGTGAAAGTTGGCCCGCACCACGCACTCCTGCCCAATCTCAATGGGCTCATAATTTTTTTCCCACTCCTCATTCCAGTTTACCTTTTCCAGCTCTTTCACTTCCCACTCCAGGGCGGCATCCATCATGTACTGTTTGAGCAGGCCTTCGGTAGCGCCCTTATCAAAGGCCTTTACCGGAGCATAGGCGGCAAAGCCCCGCTCTTCTTCGGCAAAGGCTTCAAAGCCCAGTTCGGCCAGCTCGGCCTGTAAAATATCGCAAAAGGTGCCGTCACAACGGACGAGTAGTTCAATGTAATTCATGGGTGTATCGGTTTGCGCCGCCGGGGCTGGAAAAATATGCTATAAAGGTAGTACGCAAATCTTATCATTCTTAATCCAAATCCTACATCTGTTTGCCTTAACAACAAACAACACGCATATTTGTGCTTGTAATATCCCTATAACCATGAAACTAGTAAAAGCATTCTGTCTGGTGCTGACTTGTGCGGTTGTTTTAAGCAGTTGCGCTGGTTCCTATCATCAAATTTATCCCCGTTCCCTGGAGTATTCCTATGCCACTGCTGCACAGGCCCCAGTAACCCTTGGCTATCGCTATGATGTGCTGTCCCAGCGTGGCAATAAGAAATTTGCCCGCAAGGAAGAAAAAAATAATATCCAGCTGATGGCCGTACAGCTCACCAACAACACCAGTACCCCCCTGGTCTTTGGCAGAGACATTCAGCTGACCAACAACAATGTAGTGGTAAACCCCCTACCGAGCGGCCTTGTACATAAGCAACTGAAGCAGCAGGCTCCCCTGTTTTTACTTTACCTGCTCATGAGCCCCATGAAGGTAACGGTCACCAAAGCTACAAATGGCTTTGTAACCGAACAGTCGGTTTATCCCGTAGGCCTGATCCTGGGCCCTGCGCTGGGCGTTGGCAATATGGTGGTGGCCTCGGGCAATAATCAGAAATTTCAGGCAGAACTGCTGCAGCACGATCTGGTGGGCAGAATCATTCAACCGGGCGAAACGGTCTATGGACTTGTAGGCGTGGGCCATACGGGCTATGCCCCCCTTTCGGTGCGGCTTGTGGATACGGCCACCTCTACCGATCAGGAGCTGGACTAAGGGCTTCAGCCCTATACTACACACAAAAGGACTCGTGCGAGTCCTTTTTTGTTAGCGGCAGCCGGCAAAAGAGGCTACATCGGTATAGGCAATGGTAAAGTCGGCAAAGGCCCGGGACTCGGCCAGGTAAATCTTGAAATTGGCAAAGGCCGGTTTATCAGTAAAATGCCAGAGGCCGGGCTGGTCGGCAAACAGCCGGTTTTCTTCAGAATAGACCAGCAGTTTGGCCGAGCTTTCATATTCTTCTATATATACCCTGAAATGCGCCTCCTGCGGATTGTCGGTTACATAGACCGATCCCTTCAGCTGGCAAATATCCCGGGCGGCAGGCAGGGGGGCCGCTTCCGGCGCCGGGACAGCGCCCAGCAGCCAGACGTAAAGGATCACAAGGGGATGCATCATAGGGGTATAACTCCTTTTTCTTGCACAAGATTGCATCATTTAGCCATTATTTCAAGCCCGTGGGTAAGCCAGCCGGAGGTTGCGGCCTAGTGATGGGCCTCGCCGAACAGCTTCCAGATAAAGCCGCCGTTGATCACAAAGCCATCGGTAGGCGCCCAGATCTGGGCAAAGCGCGGGTTGCTCAGGGGCGGCTGCACAATCTCCCCATAGCGGGACTGGCGCGTATCCAGAAAGTTTTCGAAGTTAAGGAACAGGCTTAGCTTTTCCATCTCCCGCAGGGCCATCAGGCCCATGACCCAGTAGTCCCTTGTGCGGCTGCCGTCACTCAGGTACTGTTGGCCGGTGTAGTAGGCTTCGTAGCCGATGCGCCACCTGCCGTGCTGCTCAAACATCAGTACGGCGCCAGCGGTGTGTTTGGGGTAAGGGGTTTCTGGCGCCGCTCATCCTGATAGCGCAGTTCTACATCGGTAAATGCCCATTGCATAAAGAGCTTGAAATCGCCCCAGCCCAGGCGGGCATTGGTCTCAAAGCCGCGGCTGTTGGCCGGACGGTCGGCATTGGCATAGACAAATTGCCAGCCCGGCCCCAAATGCAGCATCAGGGAATTCTGCAGGCGGGTATAGAAAAAGAGCTGGTTAAGGGAGAAGCTTATTCCTTCTCCGATAGCGGTGGTATAATTCAGGTCCAGGTTGCCGCCAAGGGAGCGTTCGGCCCTGGTCGTCCCGGAGTTTATGGGGGCTACGTTCAGGAAGGCCAGTGCCTCGGCCTCTTCGGTAAAGGGGGTGGGCAGCTTGTAGCCCAGGCCGCCGCCGATGCGGGCCGTTAGTTTAGGACCGGGCTTGTACATGAGCGAGAGGCGGGGCAGCACAAAGGTTCCCCAGTCTGCTGCATAGTCGGTGCGCAGGCCGCTCTCCAGGGCCAGCTGCTCCAGGGGGTACCAGCTGTGCTGGGCAAAGGCCCCCAGGGTAGTATGCTGATAATCCCGGGCGGCCATGCCCTGTGGATGAGCTTCGGTAAAGCCATCGGTAAAGAGGTTGAGCCCGCCAATCCAGCGGTTTTCTTCCGGCCCGAAGGCATAGCTGGCTTCGGAAAAACTGGCCCACTGCTGGCCCGAAAAGCGGTAGTCGGGCAGCTGAATTTCCCGGTCAAAAAAACTGATGCTGTTGCGCAGAGCCAGGGCGGCACCCCCTTCCAGCTGCCGATCAAAGGTCAGTTGGCTGGAGAGGCGCTTGGAGTTGTTTTGCTCTACAAAGCCGCCGGGCGGGGCCAGCTCAGATTCCAGCGCCTGAATGTTGCCGCCGGTGCGCTCTTCCAGCGCAGCATTCAGGCCCAGCCAGAGGGTGGTGCCTTCGCCCCAGTAGCGAAATACCCGGGGGTTGAGGGTAAGGCTGCGCACCTGGGGAATATCCGAAAAGCCATCTTCGTTGGGGTCGTAGGCCTTTTGGGTATGGCCTGAGGCGTAGAGGGTGGTGCCCCAGCCCTGGTTGCGGCTGCTGTAAAAGCCATTGAGGGTGGTGCCCAGGGCGCTGGTCTGGTTAAGCATAAAGCTAAGCTCGGGTTCATCGCCGGGCTTTTTGGTCACCAGGTTCACCAGCCCTGCAATGGCGCCGCCCCCGTAGAGGGTAGAGGCGCTGCCCTTGATCACTTCCACCTGCTGCAGGTCCAGGGGGGGTATCTGCATAATGCTGAGGCCGCCGGCAAAGCCGCTGTAGAGCGGAAAGCCATCGCGCAGCAGCTGGGTGTAGCGCCCGTCGAGCCCCTGGATGCGGATGCTCTGATTGGCCGAGCTGGCCGAGGTTTGCTGCATCTGGATGCCGGTACTCTCGCGCAGCAGCATGGCAATGTTGGTGGAGTTCATGACTGCCTTTTCGCCCAGCTCCTCCCCGCTGATGGCCTCCACCCGGGTGGGAATGTCCTCAATGGTGCGGCTGCTGCGGGTAGCACTGATCAGCACGGCCTCCAGCTCCTCTTCCGGCTCCAGGCCCACTACCAGCGGCTCATCGGTGGACAGCGGAAACTGCAGCACCAGTTGTCTGGTAGCGTAGCCTACATACGAAAACACCAGCACCTGCCGGCCGGGGGGTATGTTTTCCAGCGTAAGCACACCCTGGGTATTGGCGGTGGCGCCCTGCTGGCTGCCTTTCAGCAATACGGTAGCGCCGGGCAGCGACTCCCCGCTGTCATGATCCTGGATACGCAGGGTTACCCGGTGCTGGGCCAGCAGGGGCAATGCACTCAAACAGCTAAAGGCCAGTAGAAAAAATAATCTCATAGAAGGGCTACATATATATGGTACCAAAAACGCAAAAAGGGGCTGCACCGGCCCCTTTTTTGCGCTCAGCGAATCGGTGGGGCTTAGCAGGATTTTACCACATCGGTAAAATCGCGGCTTTTCAGGGAAGCCCCTCCTACCAGGCCCCCATCCACATCGGGCTTGGCAAACAGGCCGCGGGCATTGCCGGGGTTTACGCTGCCGCCGTACAGAATGCGGATCTCCTGCGCCAGGGCCTCGCCCCACTTGCCGGCCAGCTGCTTGCGGATGTGAGCGTGCATGTCCTGCGCCTGCTCGTCGGAGGCGGTTTTGCCGGTGCCGATGGCCCAGATGGGTTCATAGGCAATCACCACCTTGCGCATCTGCTCATCGGAGAGGTGAAAGAGGCTTTCTTCCAGCTGGCGCTGCACGTAGCCCTCGTGCTGGCCGCTTTCCCGCACCTCCAGCGGTTCGCCGCAGCAGAAGATGGGCTGCAGGCCGCCGGCCAGTACGGCATCCAGCTTTTTAGCCAGCTGCTGCCCGCTCTCTCCAAAATATTCGCGGCGTTCGCTATGGCCAATGATCACCCATTTTACGCCCAGGTTTTTGAGCATGCTCACCGAGATCTCACCGGTATAAGCGCCTTTTTCATGTTCGCTCACATTTTGGGCGGCCAGGCTGATGTTTTTGGCATCACCAATGAGGCGGGCTACCTGGTGCAGGTGCGTAAAGGGGGGGGCCAGCACCACCTGTACGTTGCGGTTCAGCTCGTCTTTTACCATATTCACCACCTCGGAGGCCAGCTTCTGGCCTTCTTCGGGGGTGGTATTCATTTTCCAGTTTCCGGCTACTAGTTTTGTTCTCATGAAAAAATTGGGTTTGTGTGCTAAAGTTAGCATTTTTTGGGAAAATGAGGGGATCTTGATTGTATGGCAGAGGCCTGGCA
>NZ_AODQ01000022.1 GCF_000348925.1 Cesiribacter andamanensis AMV16
GGGTACCCTGCTGGGGGGGATTTTTGCCCTGATCTTTCAGCCACAGATTGTAGCCGAGGTGGCCGGCCTAGCGGATGATCCTTTTCGGGCAGCCTATGTGGCTGTGATGAAAGCCATGTACAGCGATATCAGCATTCCTTCGGACAATGCGGTGGTAAATGACCTGCTGTCGACCGGCGGCATGTCGGGCATGCTCAATACCATCTGGCTGATTGTGTGTGCCATGGTGTTTGGGGGGGTCATGGAAAGTGTGGGTCTGCTGCAGCGCATTACCGAGGGTGTGATCCACTGGGCTACCTCTACCGGTTCGCTTATTGCCTCTACGGCCGCTACCTGTATTTTCTTTAACCTGACGGCCTCCGACCAGTACCTGGCCATAGTGGTGCCCGGCCGCATGTACGCCGATACCTACCGCAAGCGGGGTCTGGCACCCGAAAATCTGAGCCGGACGCTGGAAGACAGCGGAACGGTTACCTCAGTGCTGGTGCCCTGGAATACCTGCGGGGCAACTCAGGCCACGGTGCTGGGGGTGGCAACGCTTACCTATCTGCCCTACTGCTTTTTTAACCTGATCAGTCCGCTAATGACGATCACCTACGGGTATTTGAATATCAAAATCACCCGTATCAAAAACCAAACAGCCGAGAAAACAGATACATTAGTAAATGTTTAAGCAAGAGGTAACCCGAGAGGAGATCAATGAGCTGCCCCTTTTCCGCTATGAGGGAAAGGCCAGGGTAGTAAGCACTGCCGAGGAGCTGAGTGAAGCCCTCCGGGAGCTGCAACAGCATCCGGTCATTGGCTTTGATACCGAAAGCCGCCCTTCCTTCCGCAAAGGGGAGTATTATCCCATATCGCTGGTGCAACTGGCGGTGCCCGGCTGTGTGTACCTGATCCGTACCAATAAAACCGGCTTTACCCCGGGCTTTAAGGCACTTTTTGAAAATCCGGCCATCATCAAGGCGGGTATATCCATTCTGGATGATCTGCGGGAGCTGCAGAAGCTGGCCCATTTTACCCCTACCAATGTAGTAGACCTGAACCAGGTGGCCCAGACGGCCGGTGTTAAGAACATAGGGGTGCGCAGCCTCTCGGCCATTTTCCTGGAGATCCGCATCAGCAAAAGCCAGCAAACCTCTAATTGGGAGCGCGATTCGCTGAGCAGCAGCCAGATTGCCTATGCCGCTACCGATGCCTGGGTATGCCTTCAGCTGTTTGAGAAGCTGGAGCGCTGGGGCTTTTTTGAACCCGAAGAACACCTCTTTCGCATGCCACCGCCGCCCAAGCCCAAGTTCAGGCCCGAAGGCCGGCGCTTTGATTCCTGAAAAGGAGGGAAGCGTGCCAGTTTATTGGGGTGAAAATAATGGGGCTTTAGCCTACTTTCAGCTCTTTTAATTTTTAGCAAAGGATTGGCCTACTCTTTCCCTTCAGGAGCCTGCCCTTGTTTTTGGGTTTATTCCCTTCCTTCCTCCATCACCTGCACACCTCGCAGGTCAGTTGCTTTTTCCAACACTTCGGCATAGCGGCTCTGGCGAATGGCAAGCTGTAGCCGGCAGCGGTCGGTAAATTCCTGCGCCACTACCTGCAACTCATACTCGCTTACCAGCCGCATCACTTCGTTGGTCTGTTCATAGCCAAAGTGTAGCGTAAGGGGGGCTGTTATGAGCTCTTCTACCACCTCACTGGCGGCAAGCGCCTCAGCGGCAGCAGTTTTATAGGCCTGAATAAGGCCGCTTACACCCAGCTTGGTGCCGCCAAAGTAGCGGATCACCACCACCAGCGTATTGGTAAGCTCCAGGGAACGGATCTGGCCCAGGATGGGGTCGCCGGCCGAGTGGTTGGGTTCACCGCCATCATTGGCCCGGTAGCGCTCGGCGCGGGGCCCCAGGATCCAGGCATAGCAGTGGTGGCGGGCATCAAAGTATTCCTTTCGCAGCTCCTCCAGCCGCTGCTTGATGTCTTCTTCGGACCGTACCGGGTAGGCCCGGGCAATAAACTTGCTGCCTTTTTCTTTGTAGAGCCCTTCGCAGGGGCGGGTCAGGGTACGGTAGGTGTCCGGGGCAGGCATTAGCGGAGATGCTTCTTGGCTTCCTGTTTTACGGGATATTCATAGGAGGCCAGCTTGAGGGCCTGCTGCCAGGAGGCTTTGGCCAGCTCTTTCTGCTGGCTGGCTTCATAATAGCGGGCCAGGCCGGCATGGGCCATGCTACGGTAGGTATCGGCCACATAGTTAAGGGGCTCGGCCAGCCGGAGGGCCTGCTGGTAGTGCTGCCGGGCCAGGGGGTAATTGGCCTCCTGTTTTTCCTGCAGCATGCCACTGAAGAGCTCGCCTGCCATGCGGTAGTAGGGATCGGGCTGCTGCAGCAGGTACTGTACATGCGGTGCCGCCTGCTGGTAGCGCCGGGCCGCCACCAGGGTTTCGGCCAGCTGTAGCCGAACAAAGCGGTTGTTGGGATAGGTCTGGTAGAGGTACTGGATGCTCTGCAGGGCTTTTTGGGGCTGATTCTCGTAGTAGAGGTAGATGTGAACCAGAAAGATGGCCGCCTCGGCCCGGGTGAACACATTCTGGCGCACCGATTGCTCCATTTGCTGCAGGCCCAGCTCTTTGTTACCCTCCTGAAACAGCCACATAAAGGGCTTGTAAACCGGGTGCAGCTCCGGATACTTGACCCGGTAATAGTTGTAAACCCCTACAGGGAAATTAAACTCACTGTATTTTTCCCGCAGGCCGAATCCCTGCTTCATATACCCATAGGTAGGCTTGGCTTCGCCAATGGCCGCCATATAATCCCCTTTTTCGGCATGGTAGCGCGTAAGCAGGCTGTGGGCTGTCAGGGTCAGAAAGGTGATGAGTGTATGGTCCTGGCCCCGCTTCAGGTAGCTTTCCGACTGCTGCTTGGTTTGCTGCAGCAGCTGCACAAATTCGCCAAAGCCGGCTGAACCCGTATGCATGGGGGCCTGCTGGTAGTAGATGTTGAGCGCTTTGAGCAGGGGGTATACCGGATGGGTTGCGGGCACCTGCGCTTTGAGGGCCTCCAGCTCCTGTAGGGCCCGGCCATGCTCGGCGCTGTAGATCAAGTGGGTGATCTGCTCTACCCGGTCCAGTGCCGCTTTGTCCTGCAGCAGGCTGTAGGGGGTCTGTGCCTGCACCCAGGGGGGGCAAAGCATCAGCAACACAAGCACCACGGCAGGCAGGTATCTCATACTAAAGCATGCTAAGGATTTCCTGGTAGGAAAGCAAGAATATTGCCAGTACAGCAAGTCCGAGGCCGATTTGATTCACCGGCAGCAATTTTTCTTTATAGAGGAGAATGGCCAGCAGGGCCGAGCCCAGAATAATGCTGATGTTGAGCAGGGGGTAGAAGAAAGCTCCGTTATTATCAAAATCGGCCAGCCCCTTTACAATAAAGTAAATGCTGAAGAAGTTGGGCACCCCCAGGGCAATGCCGCCCAGCAGCTCTTTTTTGCCGGTGGGAATGCGGCGGACCAGTTGCAGGATCAGGCCCAGGAGGGCCGCCACCCCAAAGATCACCAGCGGAAATATAGCTTCCTCCCGCTCGCTCAGGTAGCGGTAACTGGTGTAGTTAATGGTAGTATCGATGATGCCGCTGCACAGAAATACCCCCACAGGCAGCAGAAAGATAAGCCGGTTGCCGGGCAGGGGAGCTTTGCCTTTAAGGCGGGGCTTCCAGGAGCTCATGTAAATGGCCACAAAGGCCAGCCCGATGCCCAGGTAGTTCCACCCATCAAAGGCTTTGCTTTCGATCTGCAGCACAAACAGGCTAAAGATCACCGGCAGGGCCAGCGACATTTTGGCGGCAATGGATGAGACGGTAACGCTCAGGCGCTGGGTGGTGAGCGCCATCATATAGAAAGTACCGATAAACAGCACGCCCAGAAAAAGGGCAAATACCAGCCAGGGGCTATCCAGCGAAACAAGCTGCAGGGCGGCTGTATCCCCCATAAAAACCAGTCCCGTCAGCACACAGACAAAGTAGTTGACCACTATGGCCGGCAAGGTAGCGACCCCAAAGCGCACATAGCCCCTGAAGATCAGGAAAATAGCCACATTAAACAAAATGCCTAAGAGCAGATAGGGCATACAAGGGGAGGGGTTGAAGTAGGGAGCAAAAATAGGGAATTCTACCGTATCTGAATCTGTACAGGTATTATTTCCTATACTCGCTAATAGCGGAGCAATAGACCTCCAGAATCTGCTGGCATACAACCTGACGGGAATACCGCTGTAAGAAATCTTGCCTTATGGTTTCTGATTCATATTCATGAACGGAAGTTAGAAATTGAATTAAAGCCCTTGTCAAGGCTTCACTATCGCCAGCAGGTACTACTATCCCATTATGTTGATGAATGATGCTTTCCGGACCACCGCATGCTGTTGTGATTACCGGTTTGCCACAGGCGATTGCCTCTAATATGACCATAGGTAAATTCTCATGCATGCTGGGCAAGACAAACGCCTGACAAGCGCGCATTTCTTCAGCTACCTGTTCCCTGCTCAAAACGCCAAGCCACTGAATTGTATCTTGAAGTTCGTAGTGTTTAGCAAGTTGTTGATAGGCTTCTTTTTCAGATCCTTCCCCTCCAATTCGAAAGAGCACTTTTATGTTTGCTACTTTCAGACGTCTGATTGCCTCCAGGAGGTAGGGAATGCCCTTTTGAGCTTCTAATCTTCCTAGTGTAAAGAAATGGAAACCGGCAGTTGCCCCTAAATTCTCTACAGGGGTAAAAAAGGACTCATCTGTTAGGTTCGGGATATAGGTTAAATTAGGAATTTTCAGCTGGCTTAGTTTTTCTTTCTGCTGGGGACTTACCATGATATTACAGGAAGAGCAAAGGAGTGGCATTTTAAGCCAAGAATCTATCTTACCTGATTTAGTCAGGTAGCTGGTAAAAGGGAACGGCGACATATGCTCGGTAATCACATAGGGAATGCGATACAGCTTTGATAATTCCATAGCGACCCAACCAGCTGGATGCGAGGTATGAGCATGAATGATTGCGACATCACCATGATTTTTACGAAACGCAAGAAGATGCTCTTTATTAATTTGCACGATACGCTTCATGTTTCCTTTCAGAAATGTGCGGCTCCAAGTAAGGGCGGGCGTATAGTATTCAATGAAATTTGGTGCTAAGGATAACTGTTGAGCGTGGTGTCTATAAAAAGAATAGACCTTTTTTAGATTATGAATATGATCTTTAGCCCATAGAAGAAATTTTTCCTCATTTTGTCCCCAATGGCTAAGCGCAAATGTGTGTTCTGGAAAAATCTTTGCCAAGGCAATGACCTGCTCTTTGGTGAAAATTCCTGCATGAGGATTGCTTTCTGAGGGGTACCAGGAGGGAATGATGAAAATGTTCATGAGTTATGGCCTGTCAGCTATGGCCTGGTTTCAAGGTGCTGTTCTTATTTCTCAATGATAAGCAAATTATGCAGAGCAAAGCGAAGGCTGCTCCAGACAGTTCCTGGTGTCTCTCAATTATTGCTGCTTATAGTTAGGGGTGAAAGAAGACTTGTTAGTATATTTCCAGGGTCATACGACTAGTTTGATCCTATCAATGATTATCTCCCACAAACATAAATTCATCTTTGTTAAAACCCAGAAAACCGCTGGATCTTCCTTGGAAATTGCCCTTTCGGCTATATGTGGTGCGGAAGATGTGCTTACCCCTTTGGATGAGGATGAAGAAAAGGTAAGAAAAGCACTTGGGTACAGGGGGGCGCAAAATTATATCATCCCTTTTTGGCAGTATAAGACCTTGGACTGGGCAAAATTTTTCTATTTCCGTAAAAGGCTTCAATATTACCACCATATGTCGGCCCACCAGATCAAATGGTATCTGGGAGCGGATATCTGGAAAAGCTATTTTACTTTTTGCTTTGAGCGTAATCCCTGGGATAAGGTAATCTCTTATTATTATTGGGAGGAGGGTGACAGGAGAGAAAAAAACATCCAAGACTTTTTGCTAAGCGGGCGGGGGGGGGACATGAGGGGTTTTGATCTATATAGCCAGGGGGGAGTGCCCATTGTAGATAAGGTGTACAAGTATGAGAATATGGAAGATAATCTGAAAGACCTTTCCGATAGGTTAGGACTATGCACAGCTTTACGGCTTCCGGAATATAGAGCGAAGGGCGGGGCTAGGAAGGATAAAAGATCTTACAGGGAAATACTAAGCGCACAGGAAGCAGAACTGATTGCTGCCATTTTTGCTAGGGAGATTAAATATTTTTCATACTATTTTTAGGTTGAGAAGTATGATTCCTGGTGATTGGGCTCTATGTTTTGCGTGTAAAGATCAATTTCAAAAGCCTCCAGTACGTTGAGAATATTTACTATTTGCTGTGGTGTTAACTCTTTTTTCCAGCGGCTTAGCTGACTCATTCTGTCTTTGGCTTTCAGAAAAGCAATAGAAGAAGGACTGGTAGATAGGCTCGGCTTATCAAGAGTAGACAGTAAATTGTCCGGGATTGTTCGCTCTATATAATTAAATAGCTTTTTGAGTTCGACTTCAGGGGATAAGACAAGATTTTCATAACTGATGCTTAGCCATTTTTTTTATTATCGGGATGGTAAATCGTGTTTTTAGTGTTTAGTGCCCAAATAGCAGCCAGGATTTCTTCAGGTTGTTTCAGTTTGCGGAAAATAGCATCATATGCCATAAATACATCATTGTACCTGAACTCAGGTGTATAAAAAATAGGATTATGCATAAACTTTTGCCGGCTAGGATGCTTCATTTGAGATGCAACTACTGCACAGGGGTGACGGGAGAGACAAATTGCCTTAATGTCAAACTTGTCTCTAAGCCAGGGTAAAAGTAAATGGCCGAAATTAAATTTATAAATAAAGGTTTCTGCTTTCCCTAATTGCCTGATATTGGTTTCTCTATAAATATTTAGGTTGGCGATTTCTCTGTTAAAAAGCTTATAGAAGAATTCTTCGGCCTCGGGCCATTCAACATTCTGAGGTATAGGCTGATAATAATAAAAATTTAAAAGTCGAGTCTCTTTAAGTTTTCCATCCTTTGGATCAGGAATACTACCATTGCCCTGAAACAATCCTCTCCAAAGCGGTTCATCTACTAAGGCGGTATTAGGAACGGTTTTTAGAATCTCGGCTAGCCAGGTAGAACCTCCACGAGGATGGGTAAAGAGAGAAATTGTGTTTTTTTGATTAAAGCTTTTTTCTCTACTTTGCTGTTTTGCAAAGGGCTCGATATACACATGCAAGTAAAACCTATCCGAAATCTTTTTTTTAAAAGCCTGATCATAGTTGCACTAAAATTGGTTTCTTTTGGTATTTGTGCATGTTGTAAAAGATTGTCCGATAATACAACAGACCAGTTATGAGCATGTGAAAGATGCTGAAAATACCAATAAGTCTTAATGTTAAGAATATATCATTTGTGTAGAAGTCTGTTATTAAAACTGTTCCTAATAGGAATAGCTTTAGAGCCTGAAATGTTAATACAAGTACCTGCTTGCGATGCACGGTTAATGAAATGCCAAAACAAGCTGTAATTCCCTGACAGAAAGTAATTGGTGAGAGAAATGCTGCGATGGTTCCTGCTTCCTCCCAACCCTCGCCAAGAATAAAACCAAGCAATTCATCGCCCCCCATCCATAAAATGGCTGCATAAGGAAATAAGATCAGTCCATAATACTTGCAGACTTTAAAAACAAGTTGGGGCCGACTAGGAACTGGGGTATGCGCTAATCGCTCCGCAAATATCTGGCCTGCACTCATGCTCAAAGCAGTTAAGGGAAGCATTATAATACTATAGGCCATACTATAAGAGCCCGTAAGGTCGGTGCCATAAAAATAACCTATCCAAAAAATAGGCAGGTGTTGGATGAATAAGCCGAGAAGAAGGCTAGGAAGAGAAAAACCGGGAAAATCTTTAAAGTGATAGGCAAATGAACGTAAGCTTTTTAAAGGAATATAAAATGATTGCCGCTGATAAAATAAGGCTATGCAAAACATGCATACACTACCTAACACAAGTCCATATATAAGCCCATTATGATTTAATGGCAGCGTGTAAAATAATAATGCTCCAGAAAGAATTGTAAGCCGCTGGCATATCAGCGCTATGCTAAACTTCTTATAACTGCGAAAGCGGATGAGCCAATTTTGGACAATTTGCCAATAACCACTACAGGCAACCAGTAGAGGTAGTAGCCAAATGTACGTGAGTGAAAAACCGGTATGCGTACTCCATAACTTCAACAAGGGAGATGAAAGCGCTAGTAGAATACAAATTAGACAAACGGTTACTGCAAGTAATACCTGCGATAACTGGAAAAGCCTCTGAGAATGTAGAGGTCTTTTTGTAATTACGATTCCGGCCTCATAACGTCCACTGGAGGCAATTAAGAGTATTGCTAAAATACTATTTAACAGGGCAAATTCGCCAAACTGTTCAGGAGTATATACCCTAGCCAATAGTATTTGGCTTATTAACGCGATAAGCTGCACGGCAACTCTACCAGATAACAAAATAGCTACATGCTGTAGACTTTTACTCCCTGCATAGGATTTTGCTTTAGATAGAATGGCTACTGCAAGCATGCTTTGTGCCTGTATGGGTAGGGTTTGAGCATAAAAATATAGTATTTAAGGTTAATTAGTAGGATATAGTTCAACTTCGTATAAAATGCTCTCGTATCCCCCCGTCTCTATCATCTGCCTCTGCCACAATCATGCTCCCTATGTGCAGGAAGCCTTGCAGAGCGCGTGGGGGCAGGCCTGGCCCAGCCTGGAGCTGATTGTGGTGGATGATGCCAGTACAGATGGGAGTGTGGAGGTGATACGGGAATGGCTGCAGGACAAACCGGAAGTACAGTTTATCCGGCTGGAGCAGAATGTGGGCAACTGCCGGGCGTTTAACCAGGCACTGGCCCGGGCCAGGGGAGCCTATGTCATAGATCTGGCGGCGGATGATGTGCTGCTGCCCGAGCGGGTGCGGGTAGGGGTGGAGGCGCTGGAAGCTGCCGGTCCGCAGTGGGGGGTACACTTTACGGATGCCTGGTATATTAATGCGCAGGGAAAGGTACTAAAGGCGCACTACAAGCGGGATATACACGGTACTTTACGGCAGCCTGTGCCCCAGGGCTGGGTGTACCGCCAGGTGCTGGAGCGCTATTTCATCTGCACCCCCAGCATGATGATGCGCCGCTCGGTGCTGGAGGCCCTGGGAGGCTATGATGAGCAGCTGGCCTATGAGGATTTTGACTTCTGGGTGCGCTCGGCCCGGCAGTGGCAGTACTGCTACACCGATCAGATCCTGGTAAAAAAGCGGGTGCTGCCTCGCTCCTGGGGCGCCCGCCAGTACCAGGCCGAGTCCCGGCAACTGGCCAGTACCCTGGCCGTCTGCCAAAAGGCAAAAACACTGAACCGGACACCGGAAGAAGACTATGCCCTTGGCAGGCGCCTGCGCTATGAGCTGCGACAGGCCATCCGGCATAAGCACCGGGAGCTGGCAAAGGCATTTTTTCAACTCAAACGCGAGGTATGGCCCGAAAGCTGGCGGGATTGGCTCTATGCCCGTCTGCTGCGATGAGAAAAGCTTGCGGAAAGGGGAAAGCCTGCAAGCCTGGTTCAGGGACAGGTCGTCCAGAAAGAGTATTTCAGAGATGAATAACCTACTGCCGTAGGCACAGAGAACCTGTGGGGACTTTTCGCTAAGAGACTGCCTCTACTCTCAAGCGCAAACAGCTAGCGATGCGTCTCATCTTCCTCCAGCATGCCCAGGTAGCTCGTATAGCGGGAAGGCGCAATCTGGCCGGCTTCTACGGCATCCAGCACGGCACAGCCGGGTTCGTGGGTGTGGCTGCAGTTATGGAAGCGGCACTCGCCCAGCAGGCTGCGCATTTCGGGGAAATAATGGTCCAGGGGGTCCTCATCCATATCGGCCAGGCCCAGTTCCTTAATGCCGGGCGTATCGATTACCCAGGTGCCCTCCCTGACCTTAAACATCTCGGCAAAGGTGGTGGTATGGGTGCCTTTGTTGGCAAAGCTGGAGATCTCGGCCGTTTTCTGCCCGGCCTCCGGCGAAATGGCGTTGAGCAGGGTGCTTTTGCCTACCCCACTATGGCCGGATAGCAGGCTTAATTTACCCTCCAGCAGCTGGCCAAAGGCCTGCAGGCCTTCCGTTTCTTTAGCCGAGATCACCAGGCAGGGGTAGCCCAGAGGCTCATAAATGTCCATGAGTTCCTGCACATAGCCCTTGCCCTTTTCCTTCAGCAGGTCTTTTTTGTTGAACACAATGCAGGCGGGAATGCGGTAGGCCTCGGCCGATACCAGAAAGCGGTCGATAAAGCCCAGCGAGGTGCGGGGCTGGGCAAGGGTGGCAATCAGGACCGCCTGGTCCAGGTTAGCGGCCAGAATATGGGATTTGTACTTGTTGTGAATGCTGCGGCGGATCAGATAGTTCTGCCGGGGCTCGATTTCGGTGATAACGGCCTGCTCCTCACCCCCCGCTTCGGCCAGGGGTTCCAGCTGCACCCAGTCGCCCACGGCCAGGGGGTTGGTGACCTTCAGTTCCTTTACCTTGAACTTGCCCCGCAGCCGGGCCGTCCAGCGCCGGCCGCCTTCATCCTCTACCTCATACCATAGGCCGGTTGATTTGATTACTCTTCCGCGCAGCTGTTCGCTCATAGTAGCTTGTTTAGGTAATGCATGATGTGGGCCGTGGCGCCGGCCTGCTGGCGTACGTAGTCTGCCGAAAGGGCGCCGGCGGCTTTTCGCTTTTCTTCGTCCTCAAACAAAACGCCAAAGCTTGCCAAGAGTTCGGCACTGTTGGCTACGGCAAAGGCGCCCCCCCGGCGAATCAGGTCCCGGGCTTCGGCAAATTTCTGGTAGTTTCGATTGCCAAAAAAGACGGGTATTCCCCAGACTGCCGCTTCCAGTGTATTGTGCAGGCCCTTGCCAAAGCTACCCCCTACGTAGGCCCAGTGCCCCAGGGCATAGAGGGAAGAAAGCAGGCCAATAGTATCGACCAGCAGCACATCGGCGGCGGCAGCCGTGGCCTCGGTAGCGGTGCTATAGCGCAGGCTGTTTACGCCCAGCGTATCTTCGGTATGGCGCAGGCCGCTTTCGCCCAGCTCATGGGGGGCAATGATTACCTTGATGCGTCCCTGGTAGCGCTGCACAAGCGGGGCCAGCACAGTAATATCGGCCGGCCAGCTGCTGCCGACCACCAGTACAGGTTTGTCCTGTGCAAAGGCGCGGGCCAGGGGAATTTCTTTCGTCTGCCGGCTGATACTCAGCACCCGGTCAAAACGGGTATCGCCTGCTACCTGCACATGGGTTACGCCTATGCTACTAAGCAGCTGCTGCGATTCCTCTCCCTGCACAAAGATCTGGCTGAAATAGCCTAACATCTGCCGGTAAAAAGCGCCATGGGACTTAAAGAAAAGCTGATTGTGACGAAAAATAGCGGAGATCAACAGCGTAGGGATCTGGCGCCGGTGCAGCTCCTGCAGGTAGTAGTGCCAGAACTCATACTTGACAAAAACGGCCAGCCGGGGCTGCACAGCATCCAGAAACTGCCGGGCATGGGCAGGGGAGTCCAGCGGCAGGTAAAAGACCCAGTCGGCGCCGGCATACCCCTGGCGCACCTCGTAGCCCGAGGGCGAAAAAAAGGTGAGGAAGATCTTGTGGTCCGGATGCGCCTCCCGTAGCGCTTCTATCAGGGGGCGGCCCTGCTCAAACTCACCCAGCGAGGCGCAGTGAAACCAAACCACCGGGGCAGTATTTCCCTGCAGGCCGGTGCGGATCTGCTCTAACAGGCCCCGGCGCCCGGCTACCATCTGGCGGGCCTTGGGGTGCAGGGGGGCTGCCAGCCGCAGGGCAGCTGCATAGCCGCCAAGGCTAAGCGTATATAGCCACTTCTGAAAGCTCATGGGCCAAAAGTAACGAAAAAAGCCGGCGGATAAAGCCGGCTTTTCAAGTATTACAGAGGATATACTTAGTTGTTGGACAGGTAAGCTGCTACGCCCTGACGGGTGGCGTGCATGGCTTCTTTGCCTTCTTCCCAGTTGGCAGGGCACACTTCGCCATGTGACTCTACGTGGCGCAGGGCATCTACCAGGCGGATCATCTCATCAATGTTGCGGCCCAGGGGCAGGTCATTGATGGTAGCATGGCGCACTACCCCTTCTTTGTCAATCAGGAAGCTGCCGCGGTAGGCAACCGGCTTGCCTTCAAACTGCAGGTAGCCTTCCTCGTCATAGTTCCAGTCGCCGGCCAGTACGCCAAAGTTGTGGGCAATGGTTTTGGCAGCATCGGCCACAATGGGATAGGTAACACCCTGGATGCCGCCCTGCTCTTTGGGCACATTCAACCAGGCCAGGTGCGACTCTTCGGTATCGCAGGAGCAGGCCACTACGGCTACATCGCGCTGCTCAAACTGAGCCAGCTTTTCCTGAAAGGCATGGATCTCGGTGGGGCAAACAAAGGTAAAGTCCTTGGGGTAGAAGTAGAAAACCACGTACTTCTTGCCCAGGTACTGGTTTAATGAAAAGTTGTCTTCAATTTCTTCGCCATTGATCACAGCAGGGGCTGTGAATAAAGGCGCTTTTTTTCCTACTAAAGATGCCATAGTATGTAAATGATTGTAAACTAGTAAGGTATAAATGGCTACCAAACAGCGGCAAATAGCAGGCACTGTCCGGTAAGCGGCTGCAAAATTACGCTACCCCCCTGAGCTATACAAGCATCTGTTCACATAAAGACTACGCTAGCTTAACGTGCGTTGCGGTTAGCTGAGATCTACATCCAGCTGGCGGAGCACCTGCTGGCGGAAGTGCTGGCTCTTTTCCGGTTCAAAATTGTTGTGGGCTACTCCCCGGTCTACGCTCTGCTGCAGGTGCTGAAAGCTGATGGCGGCCCATTCCCCCTCTTTGGCAAACTCAATGGTCCAGTGCACAGCCCTCTCGCTGCCATAGACCTGCAGAAATTCCTCTGCCGACATCTCGCTGTAGTTTCGGAAATTGGTCTGGATGGTGCCTGTAACGCGGCAGCCGGGCAGCAGCTCCTGCTGCATAAAATGGATGAATTTCTGGATCAGCTCCAGCTGTACGGCCGTGCGGCTGCGCAGCAGCATTTCGGATTTGTTAACAACTACCATGGCTATTGGGAATAATAGTTCCTGGCACTAAAGTAGGCTTCTGCGCTCAGGGCCGCACTGATGCATATCAGCTGCAGAAATGATCGTTGTTACCCTCAGTAAAGGGGGGGGTAAGCAAATAGGGCAGGGGGGTAAAAAAAGAAAACCTCTCTTAAAACTAAGAGAGGCTTAATGCTTAATAGATGTTAAACAGGTGTATGAATAAGTGTGTTATGTACCCATATATACCAGATGGCCCGCCGGAGGTAACCCTTAGCAGGGAAGATTTTTTGATATTTTTTACAAACGGGCCTTATTCCCTCAGGATCAATCAATTAAAATGCCAACTTTTTTGATGGATAGAAAAGAATAAGACATGCAGAAGATTAAAGTACTTTTTGTCTGCCTTGGCAATATTTGCCGCTCACCCATGGCCGAGGCCATCTTTCAGCATAAAATTGCAGAACTGGGCCTGGCCGGGCAGTTCGAGGCTGATTCGGCCGGCACCGCCAATTACCATGTAGGCAAGGGGGCCGATCGCCGAACCATTTCTACCGTAGAACGCATGGGCATTCGCATCACCCATACCGCCCGGCAGGTAGCCACCCCCGACCTGACCTACTATGATTACATCCTGGCCATGGATGCCGAAAACAGGGATACTCTCAATACCCTGGCCCGGGCCGACCGGGAGCTGGGCGGGCGCATTTACCTGATGCGCGATTTTGAGCCCGGTGCCCAGCCCCACAATACCGCCAATGAAAAGCAGCCCTATACTAATGTAGACCCTCTTACGGATTCTGTCCATGATCCGCTTACCCCCAACCTAAGCGTGCCCGATCCCTACTATGGGGGTGATGAAGGCTTTGAGGAGGTCTACCACATTCTGGACCGCAGCATAGCCCATTTTATCGATTTTGTGTGCCGCAGGCATTCACTTAGGCCGCATGTTTGAGGACCGCATGCCCTTCTTTGAGCAGGTCCTGTTCAAATCCCTGGGCAGGCACCTGACCATAGACGATATGCAGGTGAAGGGGGGCGGCTGCATCAACCAGACGGTGTACCTGAAGGCCGGCACGGGAAAATACTTTCTGAAATGGAACGAGGGGGCCGACGAGGGTCTCTTTGCTGCTGAAGCCAGGGGGCTGGCCCTGCTAAAGGCCGCCGCTGCCCTGCCGGTGCCCGAGGTGCTGGGGCAGGATACAGCCGTGGGCAAGCCCTATCTGCTGCTGGAGTATCTGGATAGCCGCCCACCCCGCACGGATTACTGGTCCGCGCTGGGCAGGGGCCTGGCTGCACTGCATGGCCATAGCCAGGATCTATGGGGGCTGGACCATGCGAATTTTATTGGCCGCCTGCCCCAAAGCAACAACCCCATGGACGCGTGGGTGGACTTTTTCATTGAGCGCCGGCTGGAGCCCCAACTGGGCCTGGCCTTCTACCAGCAGCAGATTGATAGGGCCTTTATGACGCACTTTCGCACGCTTTATCCCCGCCTGCGGGAACTGCTGGTGGCCGACCGGCCCGCCCTGCTGCACGGCGATCTCTGGAGCGGCAATGTGATGCCGGGTCCCGATGGCCGGGCCTGGATCTTTGACCCGGCGGTCTACTACGGCCACCGGGAAGCAGAGCTGGCCTTTACCACCCTCTTTGGCGGTTTTGAAGAAGGCTTCTATGCTGCCTATACAGAAGCCCGGCCTTTGGAGCCGGGCTATCAGGAACGGTACGATCTCTATAACCTTTACCCCCTGCTGGTGCATGTAAACCTGTTTGGTGCCAGCTACCTCAGTGGGGTACAGCGCATCCTGCGGCGCTTTCTGTAAGGCTTACACAGCCTCCAGCGCCTGCTGCAGGTCCCAGATAATATCATCGGCATTTTCCACTCCAACCGACAGGCGCACCATGGCCGGATTAATGCCCAGCCGGGCCTTGTCTTCGGCCGAAACATCAGCATGCGTCATGGTGGCGGGGTGCTGGGCCAGCGATTCGGTGCTGCCCAGACTTACGGCCAGTTTGATCAGCTTCAGGTGGTTGAGCAGGCTAAAGGCTTCCGCCTCGCCCCCCTGCACATCAAATGAAAGCATGGCGCCCGGCGACAGCAGCTGCTTCTTATAAATGGCATATTGCGGGTCCTGCTCCTGCAGCATGCCAAGGTAATACACCCGGGCTACTTTAGGATGCTGGGCCAGGTAGCGGGCTACCTGCTGAGCGTTGGCGGCCTGCTGTTCCATGCGTACCTTCAGGGTTTCCAGGGAGCGCATCAGCAGCCAGGCGGTCCAGGGGCCGGCCATGCTGCCCAAAAAGGTGCGCAGTACTTTTACCCGCCCGATCAGCTCTTTGCTGCCCAGGCAGGCACCTGCAACCACATCGCTATGGCCGCCTATGTATTTAGTGGCACTGTACAGCACCAGGTCGGCGCCGTGCTTGAGGGGGTGTTGCCAGAGGGGGCCCATGTAGGTGTTGTCTACCGCTACATAGGCCTTGTGCTCACCCCGGCTGAAGTGGCGCGCAATGTTGGCGCATACCTCAATGTCAAAAAGGGCGTTGGTGGGGTTGGCAGGGGTCTCCAGATACACCATGGCCAGTTTATCGCCTTTGCCGGTGGCTTCTACCTTGCGGATCACCTCCTGCTCGGATTCATGGGCATAAAAGGGCAGGATCTCTACCCCCATGCGGGTAAGCACATGCTTGATGAAGTGGTCGGAGCCGCCGTAAAGCGGAGCGCTGAAGAGCAGCAGGTTGCCCGGGCGCAAAAACTCCATCAGGGTGGTGCTGATGGCCGACATGCCGCTTTCAAAAACCGCACAGGCTTCGGCCCGGTCCCAGAGGGTCAGGCGGTCTTCCAGAATCTCCAGGTCAGGATTGTTCAGCCGGCTGTAGATCAGGCCGGGTACTTCGCCGGGCAGTTTCTCCCGCTGCCCGTAGGCCAGTTGGAAAAAGGCTTTGCCGTCTTCGGCCTTTTTAAAGACAAAGGTAGAGGTTTGAAAAATGGGGCATTTCAGGGAGCCTTCGGACAGTTCCGGCTTGTAGCCGTATGACATCATGAGGCTTTCAGGTTGTAAGGGGCGGTTTTCCATAGGGCAGAGGATTTAGTACTGCTAGATAGAAAATATTCCAGTAGTGGGGTGAGATTTAGATAAATAATCTATTATTGGAATTTATAACAGAAAATAGATCTGTAAATTCAAGATTCTATTCCCATGGCGCAGAATAATTTACCAAAAGGCCGCCCCCTGGATGAGCTGGATGTGCAGATCCTGCAGTTGCTGCAGCGCAACGCCCGGCTCACCAACCGGGAAATTGCCCTGCAGCTGGGCCTGTCGGTTACCCCTACCTATGAGCGCATACGCCGCCTGGAGCGGCTGGGCTACATACAGGGCTATGTGGCCCTGCTGGACCCGCGGCGCATCGGGCAGGCGCTTACCGTTATGGCCACCATCCGGCTAAAGGAGCACTCCCGGGAATATCTGGAGCAGTTTGTAGAACAGGTGCAGAAGCTGCCCGAGGTGATGGAATGCTACTATGTGGCCGGTGATTTTGATTACATCCTGAAGGTAGCCGTATCCGATATGGATGCCTACCAGCAGTTTCTGGTCAAAAAGCTGGCCGGGCTGGAGAACATTGGGCAGGTGCAAAGCCATTTTATCATGATGGATATCAAAAAATCTACCGCCTACCCCCTTGACGCACTTTTGTGAGGGAAGCCTGCAGCGGCTGCTGCAGGCTGTCAATTTTAGGCCATCCGGAACCTTCCCAGCAAGAATTTACCTCTTATGGTAGTAGGCCTGCCGGCGAACAAGAAGGCTGAAACCGGGTTTTAGTCAACTTTCCCTGTTCCGGCAAGCTTTTTGTTTGTACCATTGGGCCTGTCATTTCGTTCTTACACCTGCAATCAGTACCTTAAAAAAAGCTTCGGCAGCCCGCAGAAGCTTCTATTTGTTTGTTTCGCTATATGACTAAAAAACACCTCTTTTCCCCTGCTGTTGCTTTTGGGGATGCTGCTGTGGGGCCCTGTAGAGGCTCAGCGCGCCAGAAATTTTGTACTGCACGATACCACCAGCCAGGCACCCCATAACTGGTTTAACCTGGATCCGGAAACCGACCGCATTCCCGGTGTAAGTACCGAGCGGGCCTACCGGGAGCTGCTCAGCGGCAAAACACCTACCGAGGTGATTGTGGCGGTGATCGACTCCGGCATTGATGTGGAGCATGAAGACCTGCAGGGTCGCATCTGGGTGAACCCCGGCGAGATAGCCGGCAATGGCCTGGATGATGACGGCAATGGCTATGTGGATGATGTACATGGATGGAACTTCATAGGCGGCCCTAATGGGGAGCATGTGGATTTTGATACCTATGAAGTAACCCGGCTCTACAAAGTGCTGCATGCCAAATACGAGGGCAAGACGGTTGCCCAGGCCGATAACAAGCATGAATTTGCCCTCTACCAGAAAGTAAAGGAAGAATTTGAGGCCGAGCGGGAACAGTGGGAGTCACAGGCGGTTGCTTTCCGCCCCTTCTATGAGCAGTATGCGGCGGCCCGCTCCCAGCTGCAGGCCGCCCTGGGCAAAGAAGAGATCACCCTGCAGGACCTGGAGCAGTTTGATCCCCAGACCGACGAGCTAAAGCTGGCCCGCGGCATTGTGGGCTTCGCCTATACCAATGATCTGGATGATGCGCAGATCGAGGAGTTCCATAGCTACATTACCCGCTTTCTGGACTACAACCTCAATCCCAATTTTGATCCGCGCCACATTGTGGGCGATGACTACAGCAACAAGCAGGAGCGCTTCTATGGCAACGGGCTGGTAGAAGGCCCCGATGCCGAGCATGGCACCCACGTAGCCGGCATCATTGCCGCCCGCCGGGATAATGCCCTGGGCATGGCCGGCATAGCTGCACCTGTAAAGATCATGGTGCTGCGGGCCGTGCCCAATGGCGATGAGCGGGATAAGGATATTGCCAATGCCATCCGCTATGCGGTAGATAATGGTGCGCGCATCATCAACATGAGTTTTGGCAAGGCCTACTCGCCTGATAAGGCCCTGGTGGATGAAGCCGTACGTTATGCCGCTGCAAAAGGGGTGCTGCTGGTACATGCTGCCGGCAACGACAGCAAAAACATAGACCAGGGCGATAACTTCCCCACCAAGCGTTTTCTGGGCAGCAAAAAATCAGCCGAAAACTGGCTGGAGGTAGGGGCCTCAGCCTGGGGCAGCGGTACCACCTTTGTAGGCGATTTCTCCAACTACGGACGTAAAACCGTGGATGTATTTGCTCCTGGGGTAGACCTGTATTCTACCGTACCCGGCTCGGAATACCGCAGCATGAGCGGTACCAGCATGGCGGCTCCGGTGGTAAGTGGGGTAGCTGCCCTGCTTATGGCCTACTATCCCGAGCTCAGCGCCAGCCAGGTAAAGGATATCCTCAAGCAATCGGCTGTGCGCTATACCAAAGGCAGAGTAAACCTGCCCGGCGAAGAGCCCGAAAGCAAAAGAGGACAGACCCGCTTTAAAAAGCTCTCCAACACGGGCGGTGTGGTTAATGCCTACTATGCCCTGCAGCTGGCACAGAAACAAAGTAAAAGACAATAAGAAACTCCCTGTGGAGGATGTCGCAAGGCCAGTGCTCTTCAAGAGCGCTGGCCTTTTTTTTAGGGGGTAGGAGTAGCCAGCAGGCTAGCGGGTGAGGGGGTGTGGCAGGCTGGCGATCAGCTGCTGCAGCTGTTGGGGCGGATGGGCTTATCCAGCAGGCCCAGGATGGGATAGCTGGCAGCTTTCTTGATTTCTTTTTCTCCTATATGCGCACTGATGATCACAAATTGAGCCTGCTGCAGGGATACGTTTCCCTCCTGCTGCCGGGCCAGCAGCTGATCCAGTATGGCAAAGCCCCCAAGGCCGGGCATGTCTAAGTCCAGCAATACCAGATCGGTGCCGGCCTGCTGCACATGCGGAGAGCCTGGCTGGTACCTGCTTTCCAGGGCGGCAAGGCCCAGGTAGCTGTCATGGAAGAGCTGTACATCGGAGGCGATTTCCAGCTGTTCCAGGAGTCGTTTGCTAACCAGGCCTATGATCTGGTCGTCATCAATAAAAAGTATAGTTCTAATGCGTTGGGCCATACAGGAAGCTGGTTAAAGGGTATACGGCAAAGTATGTAGCGGCTCAGAGAGCAGCCGGTTGTGTGGCTACAGCAATGCTGTACTATCTTGATGCTCTGTCTCTAACTGCTTAGCCAGGAGAAAGGTTATTGACTGGCGAAGGTACCCCTATCTTGAAAAGCAGTTTTCGGGCAGCTGAGCGCCTAATGGGGAGGCGCCAGGTGGCTGGGCGTAGGGGCTGCAGCGTCCCTGCCCCTGCTTTTGGGATTGGCAGCGGGCAGGCGATCGGGAGCGGCAGCTAAGGGGGGCTGAGCATGCAGGGTTATGCTTTTCAGCACTTCCTGTACTTTGGTACGGGTAAGGGGCTTAACCAGGTAGCCGAGCACCTTTTTTTCATTGGCCCTGCGCAGGTCTGGCAGGTGCATGGAGCTGGTGAGTAAAATGGTGCGTTCGCTGGCAATCCGCTCGCAGCCGCTCAGGTTTGTAGCTTCTTCCAGTAGCTCAAACCCATTCAGGTCGGGCAGGTTCAGGTCCAGAAAAATGAGGTCGGGTAGGGAAGGGGGTTCCCCTTCAGCGGAGGCCTTTCGCAGATAGTGAAGCGCTTCTTCACCGCTGGTACAGCAAATGATCTGCTTAGCTACCTGCATTTCTTCCAGCAGTAGTTTGTTCAGCCAGCTGCAAATCTGATCATCATCTATCAGTAGAATACGTCTCTTTTGTGTCATGCCCCACCTTTTTTGTCATCCCTGCTTTGCTTGCACCGCACCAGCCCTGTGGTTGGGGCGGGTGTTCATTTTTTGTACGGGAGATTGGCTAAAAAGTCAACAATCCCATGCCGCTTTTACGGGGCTTGAGCAGAAAAAACCGCGGGTGATCAACGCTAAGGGTGGGGCTGGCTCAGATAAAACAGGGCGATTGCAGAATTTCCAGCAGTTCTTCTTCCAGCAGGGGCTTGGTCAGATAGCCGGCCAGCACATGGCGGGTAGCTTCGTCCTGGTCTTTCTGGCTGGTGGAACTGGAGAGTATGGCTACTCCCAGCTTTTCTTTGTTGATGGCCTGCAAGACGCGCAGCTCCTGCAAAAACTCAAAACCATTCATCTCCGGCATATTAATGTCCAGCAGGATAAGCGTAGAGCGGGTCTTGTTTTCGGGAGATCGGGTCTTGCGCAGATAGTCCAGTGCCGCCTCGCCGCTGCAGAGCTCTACAATGGCCCCCTCATACCCCATGCCCTCTATTAGTTTGGCATTGAGGTAACAGGTGATGGGGTCATCGTCTACCAGAATGATCGTATCTACTTTTTCAAATGCCATGACGACAGATTTGCCCGATGTGGCCGGAGAGTTGGCACAGCTGGCAGAAAAATTGTTTCCTTCCGCTAGTAAAACGCCTGCGGACGACCGCTAGTTTGTACGCTTTGCAAATTAATATGTGGCCCTGAAAAAATGCGGGAATCTGGCTGATTTTTTGGCCGCAGGGCACTGGTATACAGGACTTCTCTGCCTAGTCATCGATCACATCAAAGCGAAATCCTATGGGTGATTGCTCTTTTTTACCGCTTGAAGTGCTGGGGGCAGTGGAGAGAAAACGCTCCAGCTCCTGCTCATAAAAATTCTTGAGCGACGTAAACAGGTAGGAAAAAAACTCAGAGAAATTATAGCCCTCTTCCTTTTCCAGGATGATAAACTCCCGCTCGTTGGGAATGGATAGCAAGAAGTGACTGGGCAGCTTTTTGATGCAGATCTCAAAGCTCATGCTTTCCTTCAGCTGCTCATCGGCCTCGGAACAAACGGTAATGGAAAAGCGGATGTGCCAGAAGGTATCCTTTTGCATGTCCATGGCCTCCAGCATATTGTCGGTGGTTTCCTTGGAGTCTTCCTTAGACCTGAGCTGCAGCCGGTCGGGCGGAATGTTGAATTCCTGCTTTAGCTGCTCCATCAGGTTTATGGCAAAATGGTAGCACAGCTCCTTGTAGGTCTTAAAGTCCGACAGGTTCTTGGCGTAAGCTTTGCAGAGTTCTTCGTACTTGGTCATATCTCTAAACTGGGCACCGGGCCCGGGGCCGGAGGTGCAGATAGTGCTTATCTATATAGTGCAGTAAGCCGGTATTTGTTTCATGATCGCACCACAATCTGGTAGGTGTGGCGGGTTCGCTGCTCCAGCAAAATCTCCTTATCCCGGCTCATCTCGGCTATGGTCTCTTCGGTATAATTCTTGATGGTCAGCAGGCTTAGGCCGGTATTAAAGCGGATATCATACTCGCTGGAGAGGCTGTTGATCAGCGCTTCGTTCTTGCTGGTATTGCCATCAATGCAGATGGAAACAGAAATGGCCGAGTTTTGCATCACATTGATCTTGATGTGCATGAGGTCCAGCAGGTAAAAAATGCTGCTCATGTTGCGCTCGGTAATAAAGGAAAAGTCCCGGATGTTAAAGGTGATCAGGGTCTGGTCCTGCTTAAAGATAATGGCCGGGGCAGGGGGCACCACCTGACTCTGGTGAATGCGAGTGCCGGGCTCATCGGGATGTTTGAAGGAGCGCACCAGCAGGGGAATCTGCTGGTTGGCCAGCGGTTTTATGGTTTTGGGGTGGATCACCGAGGCGCCAAAGTAGGTCATTTCGGCGGCATCATAATAGCTTAGCTCCGGGTACAGCACCGTGCTGGCCAGGCGCTTGGGGTCGGCATTGAGTACGCCGGGCACATCTTTCCAGATGGTGACCGAGGCAGCATTGAGCGAAGCGGCAAAGATGGCGGCCGAAAAATCAGAGCCCTCCCGGCCCAGGGTAGTGGTGTGGCCGTCGGAGCTTTTGCCTATGAAACCCTGGGTGATCACAATTTCCCCCTCCAGGATGGGGGCCAGGTCCCGGTTGATGCGGCTGCTGGTGAGGGGCCAGTTGATCTGCGCCTCGCGGTGCAGGTTGTTGGTGCTGATGTAGCTGCGCGCATCCACCCAGCGGCTGGCGGCCCCCTGCTGGGCCAGGTAGGCCTGCACAATGCCGGACGAGATCAGCTCGCCATGGGCCACTACCTCATCATACACCTGGTTGTACTCCTGGCGGCGGGCTTTCTGCAGGGCGCGGGTAAGAGACTGAAAGCGCTGGGCCAGAAAAAAGTGCACCTCATGGTGAATGTCCTCAAAAAGGCCCTTTACAATCTGCAGGTGGTACTCGTACAGCTCGTTGATCTTCTCGGCATAGGACTGGTGCTCTACACTAAGCTGCAGCAGCACCTCCAGGGCATTGGTGGTTTTGCCCATGGCCGATACCACCACCAGCAGGGGCTCATCACTATGGGATTGTATGATGCGGACTACATTTTTTACCCCTTCGGCATCTTTTACCGAAGCGCCTCCAAACTTAAAAACTTTCATGTGTTGCTGTTCTAAACGCTGCGGAGCGCAATATGCAGGATTCCTTTCGTTTATGGCACCCCTGGCAGGCAGATTTTCTGTTTTAAACTATCGGGCAGCTTGCAAAGTTTATGGGGTATCTTCACCGTAAGGTGGAACTTCCGGCCCAAACGTGCGTATAAAATTTTACGCAATCGATTGCGGAGATTTGCACCATTTGTACGACCTTTACGAAAAATAACGTTAGAGGCATTTTTTCTTGTCCCGAACCCAAAATCTTTAAATTCCTATTTTTTATGACAAAGGAAAATCTTGGCTTACCTGTTGGTACTACATTAGATCGCTTTATTAAGCGCAAACAAGATGATTTTCCCTATGCTACCGGAGAGCTCTCCCAACTACTGCGTGATATAGCCCTTGCCGGAAAAATTATAAACCGGGAGATCACCCGCTGTGGCCTGATCAACCTGGCCGGTGCCTTTGGCGCCACCAATGTACAGGGCGAAGAACAGCAAAAGCTGGATGTGGTTGCCAATATCCGGTTCATCCGGGCGCTGCGCAACGGGGGAGAGGTGTGTGCCATTATCTCAGAAGAAGATGAAGGCATCATCGACCTGGAAAACCCCAACGGCAAGTATGTAGTGGCCATGGACCCCCTGGATGGTTCCTCTAACATTGATGTGAATGTATCCATCGGCACCATCTTCTCCATCTACCGCCGCAAGTCGGCCCCGGGCGGGCCTATCACAGATGAGGATGTGCTGCAGAAGGGCTCCGAGCAGGTGGCAGCGGGCTATCTGCTCTACGGCACCAGCAGCATCCTGGTCTATACCACCGGCTACGGGGTAAACGGCTTTACCTATGAGCCTTCGCTGGGCGAATTCTTCCTGTCGCACCAGAGCCTTAAATCGCCCGAAGATGGCAAGATCTATTCGGTAAATGAAGGCAGCTACAACACCTTTGAGCCGGCCGTAAAGGAGTACATCGAGTATTGCAAAAGCCGGGAGTTCAGCGGCCGCTACATTGGGTCGCTGGTAGCCGATTTTCACCGCAACCTGATGAAGGGCGGTATTTACTTTTATCCGGCCAGTGCCAAGGCGCCCAATGGCAAGCTGCGCCTGGTATACGAATGCAACGCCCTGGCCTTTATAGCCGAGCAGGCCGGCGGAGCGGCTACCGATGGCCACCAGCGCATTCTGGACATTACCCCTACCAAGCTGCACCAGCGTACCCCTTTGTTTATCGGGTCTAAAAAAATGGTAGAGCAGGCCGGACACTTCTTTAAGCAGGCCACCGAGCATCATCAGCCGGCTGCTGCTGTCACTAGTTTGTAGAAGCGTTTTTTGATATTGTTTTAGGTTGTAAATTAGAAAGGCTGCCCCATGCTTGAGGCAGCCTTTTTTTATGCAGTAGAAGCGGTAGCGCTTATTTTTCGTCTTTGGCCTTGGCCTTTGCTTTTGGCTTTTTCTCCGCCTTGGGAGCGGTCTCTTTTTTATCGGCTTTTTCATCAGCGGCAGTTGCCTGCTCACCGGCCTGCTCTTCTGTGGCGGTGGCGCCTTCCTGCAGCACTTCGGGGGCGTGCTGCAGCAGTATGCCGTACCAGCCTACCAGCTTCTTGATGTCCGATACGTATACCCGCTCCCTATCAAAGGTGGGCAGAATGTGCTGCAAAAAGGAGCGCAGCTCTTCCGAAGAAGAATTACCATCCACGCCCGGATCGTCGCCAAATTCTTTATAGATCGCCTGTAGTACATTTTCCAGGGGCTCGGTGCCTTCGGCTGTGGTGGTGTAGATCGATATTTCTTTAAGAACGGATACGCGCTGGTTGGCGCTGATCACCAGGCGGGTATTCTTGCCATCGATCGATTCTACTATTACGCCGCTGCGGGTGGGCTTTACAATGCGGTAGAGGCCGCCTTTTCCGGCAATTGATGCAATTTCTCGTAATTCCATACCTATTCTTTTCCAGTTGATTTTTTAAGCAAGTTTAAAAAGGTGCGCTAATTTATGGCTTATTCCTGTATTCTTGGTTCAGGTTTTGAATAAATTCAAGGATTTCCTCCCGGCCCCGGCCGCTTTCGGAGGAGGTGACAAAATAGGGGGGGAGCTCGGCCCAGTGTTTAAGCATGGTACGCTTATAGGCGGCTACCTGCTGATCGGCCTTGGTGGCCGAGAGTTTATCAGCTTTAGTAAAGACCATCACAAAAGGCAGGCCATTTTTGCCCACCCACTGCATAAACTCCAGGTCAATTTTCTGGGGCTCCAGCCGCACATCCAACAACACAAACAGGCATACCAGATTCTGGCGCTGTTCCAGATAATCTTTTATCATTTTTGTCCAGCTGCTGCGCTGGGTTTTGCTTACCTTCGCAAAACCGTAGCCGGGCAAATCCACCAGGTACCAGCTCTGCTGGATCACAAAATGGTTGATGAGCTGGGTTTTGCCCGGCGTGCCCGAGGTTTTGGCCAGCTTGCGCTGGCCTACCAGCATGTTGATGAGCGACGATTTTCCTACATTGGAGCGGCCTATGAAGGCATACTCCGGAAGATCGGCCGGCGGGCAGCTCTTCACCGTGCTGTTGCTTACTAAAAATTGAGCGTTCAGTGCTTGCATATAGCTGCAAGGTACGATTTCCTGCGCCCAGCGCCAAGCCCCGAGCCCTGCTTTGGGCCTGTACCGATAGGGGGTAATCTAAACTGTTTTGTGCTAAAAATGCAAAAAAGGCCAGGGTCTTACATAGCCTAAAGGACTGCAGAACAAATGGTTTTGGATTATTTAAGGAAAGAGCGCTAACTTACTCTCTCATTTTCTGGACGTATGGAAGGAATATCCCTAATCCAATGATAAAGAATTATATAGGTCGTATGCTGCTGATGGTGCTGTGCCTCGGCAGTGCAGGGGTTGCTCAGGGGCAAATGGCTACCAGCAGGGCAGATAGCATCAGCCAGGCGGCAGAGTACTATGAGCTGGCGCAGGAAATCTTAAAAAGTACCAAAGTAGTTACACAGGCCCGGGAATACTTTGAAATTGCCGCTAACCTGGATCCTGGCCATGTGGAAGCCAACTACATGACGGGACTTACCTACCAGCAGACCATCAACAAAGACCGGTCGGCCAGGTATTTTCTGCGTGTGTACCAGAAAGATCCCAACTACCGCTACGACCTGCTCTACTCCATTGGCCGGGGGTTTCAGTATGGACAGAAGTTTGAAGAAGCCCTGAACTACTACAACCAGTACAAGCAAAAGACCCTCTCGGATGTCAACTACCGCGGCAAAGACAAAATTCAGCTGCGCGATGTAGAACGCCGCATCGAGGAGTGTAAGAACGGTCTGGAATACGCCAAAAACCCCAAGCACTACGCCATTGTAAACGTATCGGCCAAAGTAAACTCCATCTGGCCCGATTACGGTCCGGTACTGAACGAAGATGAAACCATTCTGATCTTTACCTCCCGCCGCCAGGAAGATAACCTCAACGAAAACGTAGACTCGGATAACTTCTATTTTGAAGATATCTTCTATTCCGAAAAAGTGAATGGCGAGTGGACCGCCGCCAAAAACATCAAGGAGCCGGTAAACGACATGTACCACAACAGCAACCTGTCGCTATCGGCCGATGGTAATACGCTGTATGTATACCGGTATGACAACGGAGGGGATATCTTCTACTCCACCAAAGAAAAAGACGGCAGCTGGTCCATGCCCCAGCCCCTAAGCGAGTACATCAACTCCAGCTTTGCCGAAAAATCCGTATCCGTATCCAAAGACGGCAGCCTGATGTTCTACAGCAGTGACCGCCCCGGCGGACTAGGCGGGCTGGACATTTACATGAGCCGCAAAGATGCCAAAGGCAAGTGGAGCCGCTCCGAAAACCTGGGCCCCATCATCAATACCGAATTTGACGACGAGAGCCCTTTTATCCACTATGATGGCAAAACGCTCTACTTTAGTAGCCGGGGCCGCAAGGGCATGGGCGGGTATGATATCTACAAAAGCGTGTATGACAGCACGGCCAAACAGTGGACCGAGCCCATTAACCTGGGCTACCCCATCAACACCCCCGATGAAGACGTATTCTTTGTAGCCACCAAAGACGGCAAGAGAGGCTATTACGCCTCGGTACGCGATGATGGACAGGGCTATACCGATATCTACATGGTGAACTTCTTCCCTGATGGTGAGCCGCAGCCAGAGCCTGTGATTGCCCAAAAAGAGCCGGCAAAAGAAGAACCGAAGAAAGAAGAGCCCCAGCCGGCCAAACCTGAGCCAACGCTGGTAGCTGAGGTAAAGGAAACGCCAACCCCTGTTCCTCCCAAGAAAGAAGAGCCCGTGCTGCAGCCGGTTACCCTGATCATTCGCCTGACGGATGATGAAACCAACCAGCCGCTGGATGCTACGGTAAATCTGCGCCGCCAGTCCGATAACCAGCTGGCCGGCAAATCCAATACCGCTCCGGGTGAGTACCGCTTTACCACCACCCAGAAACAGGCCACTCAGATGATGCTGAGCATCGAAAAAGACGGCTACCTGTTTAAGAACTTCAAGGTAACCCTGCCGGCTGCTACCGCTCAGCCACAGGAAATTGTGCGCACCGTAGAGCTCAACAGGCTGAAGGTGGGCGTATCATCCGTACTGCGCAACATCTACTTTGATTTTGATAAAGCAACCTTTATGAAGGAGTCCTATGACGAGCTCAACAAACTGGAGCGCCTGCTGAACGAAAACCCCGACATGGTAATTGAAATCTCCGGCCATACCGATAATGTTGGGGGTAAGGAGTACAACCGGGTACTATCTCAGCGCCGGGCCCAGGCGGTGGTGGACTATGTGGTGCAAAAAGGCATCAGCAAAGCCCGCATTAGCGCCAAAGGTTATGGAGAGGAGCGCCCCATTGCCTCTAATGATGATGACAAGGAAGGCCGGGCCCTTAACCGCCGTGTAGAGTTTAAAGTGTTGCGCAGGGGTGGGTCGGTTGCCAACCAATAAGATAAGTACAAAGCTTTCTGCAAGAAAAACGGGGAATTAAAGCCCCGTTTTTTATTTTTGAGGGCTGCTGCGGCAGGGGCAGCCCATTCACAACTTATTGCAGCCTGCGGTAGTAGAAGTACCTATGACAGTTTTACCCTATAAAGATCAGAACAAAGGCAAAAAAGAGCAGGTAGCGAATATGTTTGACAACATAAGCCCCCGCTATGACCTGCTCAACCACCTGCTTAGCCTGGGCATTGATGTGCTGTGGCGCAAAAAAGCCATTCGCCTGCTGCGTAAGCGCCAGCCCCGGCCCGATCATATTCTGGATGTAGCCACTGGCACCGGCGATTTTGCCCTGGAAGCCCTCTCGCTGAAGCCCCGCAAAATTACCGGCATTGATATTTCGGCCGGTATGCTGGAGGTAGGCCGGCAGAAAATGCTAAAGCGCGGCCTGGCCGACAAAATAGAGATGAAGCAGGCCGATTCTGAAAACCTGCCCTTTGAAGATAATATGTTTGATGCGGTGATCGTTGCTTTTGGTGTACGCAATTTTGAAGATCTCAAAAAGGGATTGAAGGAGATGAACAGGGTAATGAAGCCCGGCGCCGCCGTGGCCATTCTGGAATTTTCCCGCCCCCGCAGCTTTCCCTTTCAGCAGATCTACAACTTCTATTTTCAGCAGGTGCTGCCCCGGGTAGGGCGCCTGATCTCCAAAGACAGCTCGGCTTATACCTATCTGCCGGAGTCGGTACAGGCCTTTCCGGATGGCAGGGACTTTCTGAAGATACTGGAAGAAACAGGTTATAAAAACACAGCATGGAAACCACTCACCTTTGGCATAAGCGCCATTTATCTGGCCTCAAAATAAGCCTGCTCTCACTGCTGCTGGCACTTGCCTGTTTGCCCGCCCGGGCACAGGTAGAGACCAGGGGCAGCCAGGAAAACCTGGCCGGATACGATGATCGGTTTTTAACCTATGGCTTTACCCTGGGGGGGCACACATCAACCCTGCGGCCAAAGTTTTCTGAGGCATTTGCTGATCCTTCCTTTAGCGATACGCTCAACATCATTCCCGGGGTGCCCTTTGGTTTTTCCATAGGCTTTCTGGCCAACTTTCGGCTGGCCCAATACCTGGATTTTCGGGTGATGCCCAAAGTAGCCTTTTACGACTATACCCTGAAGTTTGAGACCCGCCAGCAGGAAGCCACCACCCGCGATGCCCTGGCCGATTTTACCACCATTGATATTCCGCTTTCGCTCAAGTATAAATCGCAGCGCCGGGGCAACCACCGCATGTTTATAACCGGCGGCATGACCCCCATCATTGACGTAACGGGTAAAAAACAGCGCGAGGAAAATACCGAAGGAGGCCTGCGCCTTACGGGCAACAACCTGACAGCCGATGTAGGCATTGGCGCCGACTTTTATTTTCCGCTCTTTAAATTCTCACCCGAGATCCGCTACTCCTATGGGGTGCGCGATGTGCTGCAAAATAAGGAAAACCAGCTGGGCAGGGCCTTTGACAGGCTGGGCACCCACATCATAGGGGTGTACCTGGTCTTTAACTAAGCTACCACTTGGCAACGCTTTACAGAATCGCTTCCCCCCTGGGAGCGATTTTTTTGTTTTTAGTGCTACCTTCTTTTGCTGAACCTCCTTAGCTTGCCGGTATGAACAATGCAACAACCACTGTACTCATTACCGGAGCCACCTCCGGCATAGGCCAGGCCACTGCCCGTCTGCTGGGCAGCCAGGGCTACCGGCTGGTGCTATGCGGGCGCCGCCAGGAGCGCCTTGCCGAGCTGCAGGAAGAACTATCCCCCCTGTGCCCGGTGCATACCCTGCAGTTTGACGTGCGCGACCGAGCGGCGGTTGAAGCGGCCCTGAATAGCCTGCCCCCGGATTTTGCCACCCTGGATGTACTGATTAACAATGCCGGCAATGCCCATGGCCTGGATACCCTGCAGGAGGGTAATCCTGATGACTGGGATGCCATGCTGGATGGCAATGTGAAAGGGTTGCTGTACGTAAGCAAGGCGGTGCTGCCCCAGATGGTGGCGCGTCGCAGGGGGCATGTGATCAACATTGGCTCCATAGCCGGCAAAGAGGTCTATCCGAAAGGAAATGTTTACTGCGCCTCCAAGCATGCGGTGGATGCCATCAGCAAAGGGATGCTCATGGACCTGAACCCCTATGGGGTAAAGGTAAGTGCCATTAATCCTGGCCTGGTAGAGACTGAATTCTCTCAGGTACGCTTTAAGGGAGATGATGCGCGGGCTGCCCAGGTCTACAGTGGTCTGCACCCCCTAAGGCCGGAAGATGTGGCGGCGGTGATCCTGTTTGTGCTGCAGTGCCCCCCGCATGTAAACATCAGCGACCTGGTACTGCTGCCCACCGATCAGGCAAGTGCAGCGGTGGTGAGAAGGGGGTAAATAAGACCCGCTGTGGGGTTTAGAACGCTAAATATATTTCCGGAGCTACAATGCGTTTATTTGGGTAATATTTAGTATTTTTAAAGGTCTGCGACCAAATGAGCAGCATAGGCACATGAGCATGTTGGTGTACAAAGTGTACGAGCTGTACCAAGCGCTTGAGGATGACGGCCTTAGCCTGTTCTATTTGGGCGATGTGAGCGATAACATCACCGAAAAGCTTATTGCCTTAAACGATCGCAGAATTACCGAGCAGCCTGGCAGCGGCAGATCGGGCCGCAAAATTGCCTTCCTGATCGCCGAGTGTTTTCAGAATGTGATCCGCCATCAGGAGCAGCCTTCCCTGAAGAAGGGGGAGAAGAAGCCGGACTCCAGCATGTTTATGGTGCGCCACCACCGCCAGAGCCAGTATTCCATAGCATCGGTAAACCTGGTGCGCAACCAGCGGGTAGCCCCCCTGCAGGCCAAACTTGGTAACCTCAGCCGCCTGGATGGGGTGGAGCTGCGCAAGATGTACCTGGATCTGCTGCCCGGCGGTGAGTATTCCGATAAGGGAGGTGCAGGCTTGGGGCTAATTGAAATGGCCCGCCGCTCCGGCCAGCAGTTTCAGTATGATTTTGTGTCCCGCACCGATGCCTTTTCCCAGTTCTTTTTTCAGCTGCACATGCAGGAGGAGGGGGCTGGCAGCGCTCAGGTCCTGCCCATCAGCAGCACCCAGAAGTTGTATGAAAGCCTGCAGCAGGAGGGAATCCTCTTATTGTACAAGAGCGATTTTTCGCAAAAAGCGATGATGCCGGTGCTGGAGATGATTGAATTTAATTTGCGGCAGCAACGCTCGGAGCTTTTTCGGCAAAAAGCCATCCTCTACGTGCTGGTTGAGCTGTTTCAGAACATCATGAAACACGGGGCCGAGTGGCACGGACGCCAGGAGGGGGTGCTTTGCATTTGCAAACAAGACGATCATCACTTACTTTGTGCAGGCAATTTCATTGCACAGGATAAAATACCCCAGCTGCGGCAGCATTTGCTGCAGATCAATGCCCTGGATAAGGGGGGGCTGCAGCAACTCTACAAGCAGGAGCTGCGCAATACCAATGCCACCCTTAAAGGGGGTGCCGGCCTGGGCCTGATTGAAACAGGCCGCTATAGTACCGGATCATTCGATTTTAGTTTTGTGACCGTTAACGATCACTATTCGTTTTTCACCCTGAGTACCACCATCTGACCCTACGTACGCTATGCTAAAGCCACTCTACCTGGAGCAGAAATCCGATACGCCCGCCATTAAACTGGAGCCGGGCGGACAGCTCTCCATTACCGGACGTAGCCTGCCCGAAAATGCCGAGCAGTTCTACCGCCCCATTCTGGAATGGATAGAGCGCTACCGGGATCAGGAAGCCAATGCCGAAACCCGGCTGACCATAGAGCTGGAATACTTTAACTCAAGCTCCGTAAAGCAGATTCTTACCCTGCTGCTGGTGCTGGAGGAGCTGCACCGCCAACCCGGCAAGCAGGTGCAGATCGTATGGAGCTATAACCAGGATGATGAGCTGATGGAAATGAAGGGTCGGGAGATGGAAAGCATCGTAGACCTTCCCTTTGTAATGGAGGCCTTTTCATTGTAAGAAGCGAAGCTGGCGACCACTGTGAGCCCTTGCTCAGAAGGCAGAGTACCGCACCTGGTCTAGGGCAGGCGAATGCCCATGAGCAGAATATCATCGGTCTGGCGTATGCTGCCCTGCCAGTTTTTAAAAGTGTATAGGCCTGGTGTTTCTGTTCTTCAGCCGGCAGGTGCTGCAGGCTCAGGATCATATCTTTAAAGCGGCGGGTATTGAATTTCTGATCGGTTTCTTCCCCAAACTGATCCATAAATCCATCGGTAAACAGGTACAGCATGCTGCCCGGGGCATAGGCAATGGCCTTGTTGGTAAAGCTGCGTGTGCGCCCGCTGCGCAGAATTTTCCCCCCTATTGAATTAATATCGGCCTGTAGCACCTGCAGATGTTGCTCCTGTACCAGGTAGGCCGGGTTCATGGCAGCAGCAAACGTAATGCTATGCTTTTCGGGCTCAATGTAGCAGACCGAAATGTCCATGCCATCCTGCAAAATATCCCCTTCTTTTTCTCCCTGCAGCGTCTGCTGAACGGCCTTATTGAGCCGGTCCAGGATCTGGGCAGGGTCTGTAATGCTTTGTTCCGCCACAATCTCCCGCAACAGCCGGTGGCCGATCAGCGACATGAAGGCACCCGGTACCCCATGGCCGGTGCAGTCGGCCACTGCCACCACATAGCCCCTGGCATGGGGGTGGAAGAAGTAAAAATCACCACTGACAATATCCCGCGGTTCAGAGAGCACAAAGGAATCGCAGAGGTAGGTCTTCAGCGTACGTTCTCCTACCAATATGCTTTGCTGAATGCGCTGGGCATAGCTGATGCTGTCGGTGATCTGTTGGTTCTTTTGCTCCAGCAGCAGGCTGGTGCGCTGTTTATTGCGGTAAAAGAAATAGACCAGGATGGAAAAGAGCGTAAGCACCACCAGCAGCAGAATCAGGAGCAGCAGGGAGTTTTGCTGAGCCCGCAGGGTTTCTTCCTGGGTTTTGATCAGGAGGCGGGCATTCTGGATCTCCTGCTCGGCAGCCAGTATCTGGGCTTCCCGCTTTAGGAGTACCAGGCTGTCTTCTTTGGTCTGCTGGCGCAGCTTGTCCATGGCAAGCTGTTCCCGCGCCCGGCTCAGGGCCTCTTCTTTTGTACTCAGGAGGCTGGTATCAGAAATATCGCGTCCAAGGGCTGGCCCCAGGTAGGGGTCACTGGAGAGGGCTGATCGGGGGGAGGGCTGGGGCTCGCGCAGGCTGTCGGCCAGAGGGGTTCTGGCTTGCGGCGGAGTACCTGCACCACGGGCCGTACTGGCTTGCCCCGGACCCGAGGCTGCTTCAGGAGCATAGGCATCTATACGTTCGCTGTTGCGGCTAATGGCCCGCTCCATCAGCTCTATGCCGGCATCGGCCCCATCGGCGCCCTGCTGCACCGGGCCACTGCGGCTATCGATGCGGGCCAGGTTAAACTGGCGTTTGGAGGGGTTATAGTGCAGGCGGCCCAGGGTACGGTTCAGGTCGGGGTCGGCCCCCTTCTTAAAGCTGTTCAGTACAAATTCTGCGCCCAAGAAGCGGTAGCCGCCTTGCTGAATTTCTTTGGGGAAGGCCCTGGTATCCACCAGCAGGGTAATAACGTTGTAGCCCGGCTTGGAAATGGCCAGGGTATAGAGCTGATTAAACTCCAGGCTGAGGGTATAGGTGCCCTTCTCATCGGTAAAGCGCTCTTCCAGCACATCCCCGTTCAACTCCAGGCTCAGGGTTGCGCCCTCCAGGGTACCTTCAAAAAAGGGAGGCTTGCTTTTTTTCAAAAAGCCCCGGCTGGCCTCATACTCATAGCCATGCACCGTGCCCTCCAGCACAAACTGCCTGCTCTGGCTCAGGGCCATAAAGCCCGGCAACAGAAAGAAAAAGAGGAGTGTATAGCGATACATGGTATGCGAATCTATCTAAAAATATCAAGCTAACGAAGGTAGGCCGGTGGCACGTGCTTTTTTTTGCATTATTGCAGTAAGCAGCTGTATGCATCTCTTTCTAACTGCCTGAGTAAGTGAAGGAAGCACCTGATGCCTGTGGCATTTCATCCGGCTTATAGGGAGGCCACCTTTAGCAGGGTAGGGGTGTGCAGGCTGTGGGCTCCCTCAAACTGGTGGTTTTGCAGGGTATCGCCTGTAAGCTGCTGCAGATAGCGGGTTTGTTCGGCCAGTTTTTCCTTGTCCAGATAGGGATCCTGCAGCCCCCATACCTGGTGCAACTGTACCCCCTTTAACGAGGCGCCTGAAAGCTCCATGGGCAGGTCGGGCGGGAACACCCCTGCCCAGAGCACCAGTTTTCTAAAGGCCAGGGGGGTGTGCATGGCCCAGCGGCTGATGGTAGCCACCCCCTGTGAAAAGCCCAGCAGGGTAATCTCGGGAGCCAGGTGTAGCTGGCTGTGGGCCGCTACGGCATCCAGGTACTGCAGGTAGTTTTGGATATCGCTGAGGCGGTCTTCCCTGGTCATCCAGGAGGCGCCTACCCGCCCGCTGCTCTGCTGCAGATAAAAGCGGGAGAGTCCTTCCGGTGCGACTATATGATAGCCCGCATCGGCCAGGGGTTGAAAGTGGCGGATAAAGTAGGAGGCCAGCTGTCCGTAGCCATGGCAGACCAGCCAGGCGGGCTGGCCAGGGGTACCCAGTGAAAAATAGCGGGCCTGGAAAGAAAAGGTAAGGGTGTGCTGCATGCCTGAAAATAAAAAAGGCAGGGAATAAGCCTGCCTCTTAAGGGGTAGTATGGATCCTTGTACCTATCTGCGGAAGCCCAGTACGCTGCCGCCACAGAAGGCATTTGAATCTTTAAAGGTAAAGGTTATGTAATAGATGCCTGTAGAGTTACAGTTGTATACAACTCCTTTAAAAAGCTTGCCATTTGCCTGATTGGTGGTTACCTGACGACGATTAGAGTCATACAGGCTCACAATGATGCCATCGGGTGCTTCACCCGTGGTGCAAATGTTGATGGCATATTCGGTGCCTTTGGCGAATACATAGGAGTATTCGATCTTGTTCTTAGCCCCCTTTTCGCCATCAATGGGAAAGCTTTTCACAAAGTTAAAGCCGTCGCTCATCTGGGTAATGCAGTTATCAGCCATATCGGAGGCACTGCATTGGGCGAAGGCAGTGTTGGCTGCCAACACAAAAATAGCCAGAAAGCCAAACGTTGCGAAAATCCTTTTCATATTCAATTAGTTAATGATTTTGGTACGAATTGCTTGAGTAGTTTCGGTGATCTCTTTGAGGTTTTCAGCGGTGATCTTTACCTCGCTGGTACTATTGTCCTTTACAACAAGCATGCCATTTACTTCCACAAAGGTAGGCTCTGCATAGGTGTGGATAATTTGTACCTTTTCGTAGGCATTGGCCAGCGGCTGAAACGTCTCCATGTAGTGCGCCATGTTGGGATTGCTTTCGCTGTAGAAGCTCAGCAGCAGCATAATGTTGTCCAGGATCATCTTCTGCTCGCCAATACGCTCAATAAGTACGGCATTATCCGGGTTGGCCTTGGCCACTTCTGCGGTAATGTGCAGGGCCTCCAGCCAGCCGCCGGTCAGGATCAGGATGCTAAGGTTGGCCCGGTTCTGGTCCTGCAGATAGCCGTTTATGTTGTTGAAGTTCTTGGTAGTCAGGTACAACAGTGAATCCAGGTTGCTGCTGTTGGTGGCCAGCCGCTTAATGGTGCCAAAATCAAAGAACTGCCCAATGCTCAGCTCATCGGCCAGCTGCTTGATGGAGTTCAGGTAAAAGATGGCATCCTGGTTTTGCTCATAGATGTTGGTATAGCCCAGGTCGGTACCATATACCCCCAGGTTTACCGCCTTCTGATAGCTGGTGTTGTACTGGCTCACCGCTTTGGGATTGTTCAGGATGGCCGGGTTGTAGCGGGTACCTGATTCTTTGAGCAGCACCGAAATCTCCAGCGGAGAAGGGATCTGTTGCAAAATATCGTGAATAACTTCTTTCGATATTTGGGGCTGGGCCAGCTTGGTATCAGCCAGGGCTGCTTCATACGATTCTGCATCGGCATTTTTGCCGCTGCCGCATGACCACAAAGCCAGCAACATCAAGGAAAACAGCGATAATTTTTTCATGATGGACAATGCGAATTGTAACAAATTTATGCTTTCCGATTTTATTATCCAGTAGGATGTACCTTATATGTACAATTTTATGAAAATGGAGGATTACCGGCTGAAAAGGGCCAATAGTCTGCGAATGCCTTCTGCAAAGAGCAGTAGGTACAAACCTGCGCTCATGAGCCAGATTACCACAATATTGAACCAGAAGGTATCATAAAACTGTCCAAAAAAGTGCTTTTGGGGGGCAAAGAAGTGGGCCCGGTAATCCAGTGCATGTTTTGGATTATTCGGTACATGATAGATGGGGTCAATTAGCTGTACCAGCTCTCCGTTCTGCTCCAGGATACGGTCTTCCGTTCCCACATTCCGCACAAGGTCATCCATGGCATCGTTGAAGTACCGGTTCTTGTACCCGTTTACTGTAAACCCTTCTTCCTTTTCCTGACGCAGTAGTACCAGCTTCTCCAGCTTCATTTCGGCCAGCTGGTATTCATCTATGTAATGCAGCCGTATTTCGCTGAAGTATTGCTCCAGCGCTTTGATGTGCTCTGCTGTAAGCGTTGCCGGGCTCAGCTCCTGCAGGGGCAGGCTAGCCAGACTCAGTTTTACAGGCTCTTTGAGTAGCTCGGCCTTTAGTAAGGCAAACTTTTTGCCAACCTCCTGCTGCACGCTGTCGGAGCCGGATTCCCGGTTGGCCTCTACAAAGCGCAGGGCCTCCTTGAGCTTATCTACCCAGTAGTTCGATTTAAAATCGGCCATGCGGGCATCGGCCTCCAGGGGGTAGCTGTAGCGCGAGAAGTCATTGTTCTTAAACTGGTAGGTAGCCATGGCCTCGTAGGCCCAGCGAGAGGCCATCATGTCGGCCACAATGGGTACCTTGCCCCGGTTGCTGATGCTGTTGTTGAGCTTATCAAAGGGAAAGAGCAGGCCGCTCAGGATCATCTGCGGGATCAGCAGCAGCGGGATAAGGATGTAGACTGTAACAGCCGAATTAAAGGCCGAGCTAATGTTAAGGCCCAGCACGTTGGCAAAGCAGCTTACTGAAAAGAGCACCAGCCAGAAGGGGAGCATCATGCCCTCAATGCCCAGCACCAGGTTGCCGATCAGTACAAAGCAAAAGGTCTGGATGGCCGATAGGGTAAAGAGAATGGCCAGCTTGCTCATCAGGTAGCTGTTCCAGCTCAGGTTCAGAAAGCTTTCGCGCTTCAGGATCTTGCGGTCCCGGATAATCTCCTCGGCACTTACGGTAAGGCCCATAAAGAGCGCCACCACAATGGCCATCATCAAAAAGGCCGGGATGTTCTCGTTAAAGCGATACACATAGGCCTCGCCCGTATGGTAGCGGATAATAAAGGAGAGGATAAGCGCCAGCAGGGGGGCCTCCAGCAGGTTGATCAGCAGGTACTGCTTGTTGTTGATCTTGGCCAGGGTGTCCCGGATGGTAAACACCATGGCCTGCATCAGGCGGGAGGGGATACTAAGGGTGCTGTGCGGGGCCTCGGGCACATCGGCCACCTTCTCCAGCTTAAATTTGCTCTGGAACTGCTCGTGCCACTGGGGCGGGCTTACCTTGCGTTTGTTGGTCAGCTGGCCGTATTCGTCTACCACGCGCGCCTCAATGATGTTGAAGATCTGCTCGGGGTTTACGTTGCTGCAGGTAGGGCACTGGCCGCGGTCGCCATCTACCTGGTTGGTGGCTTTTTTAAAGTAGGTAACCGCTGCCACCGGGTTGCCATAGAATACCGGGAAGCCGCCGGTATCCATGATGTACATCTTGTCAAACATCTTGTAGATGTCGGACGAGGGCTGGTGGATCACCACAAAGATGAGCTTGCCCTTGAGCGAAAGCTCTTTTAGCAGGTCAATTACATTCTCTGAATCGCGGGAGGAGAGGCCCGAGGTGGGCTCGTCCACAAAGAGTACGGCCGGCTCCCGGATCAGCTCCAGGGCAATGTTGAGGCGCTTGCGCTGGCCGCCGCTGATGGTCTTGTCCAGCACCGAGCCCACACGCAGGTCTTTGCGCTGCTCCAGGCCCAGGCTTTCCAGCATCTGAATTACCCGCTTGTGCAGCTCTTCCTTGCTCATGCCGGCAAAGCAAAGCTTGGCGTTGTAGTAGAGGTTTTCGTAAACGGTCAGCTCCTCAATCAGCAGGTCGTCCTGCGCCACGTAGCCAATTACCCCCTGCAGCTTGTCTTTTTCGGTGGTCAGGTCCAGGCCGTTGATCAGGATCTGGCCGCCGCTGGGCTTTTCAATGCCGGCCAGCACGTTGAGCAGGGTAGTTTTGCCCGCCCCGCTGGCGCCCATAATGCCAATGAGGTTGCCCGGGCCTTCGCTGATGTTGATGTCCCGCAGACCAATGTCGCCATTGGGAAAGCGGAATTCCAGCTCAATAGCATTAAAGGAAAGCTTGGCCTGCACCGCCTCCAGGTTAAACTGGCTGGTGATGTCGCTGTAGTAAAGCGCCGCCCCCTTGGGGGTTTTGATGGTGCTGCCGTGGGAGTAGAGGTAAACCTGCTCGGGCTTCATGATAAAGCCGTTGAGCACCAGTTCCTCATGGCCCAGGTATTTCACAAAGTACATGTCCACACTCTGCACCTTCATGAAGATCAGCTCTCCGGTCAGTTCTGTGTATACATGTTTTTTCAGGTCAATATCGCCCTCGGCGGTACTAATGCCTGATTCGGCCAGGATTTCTTCCAGCCCGTTGCCCACCACCAGAATGTCTTCAAAGTTGAGCGAGGCGCTGTTGGCCGCCAGCACAAAACTTTCAATCAGCTTGTACTCCTGCCGGTTAAAGCGGAATACGGTGGAAACGGTGTCGATGATCTCCATGCGCTGGGGCGTAAAGTTCTTGTCGGAAGCCACCAGCTCCAGGATCTTGATCAGCACCACCACCCGCTGTTTCTGGGTAAGGGTCTTGTTGATTTTTTTGCAAATGGCCAGGGTCTTTACCGAATCCCGCACCGAGGTAAGCTTGCGAACTTTTTTCTTGCTCTCCTCTTCTTCGCCCGTCCCCTCTTCGGATTCTTCCTCCTGGTTGTAGCCCACGAACTTATCGTAAAGCTCCAGGTATTCCCGCACAGAGTCCTGGTCCAGCTCCTGCTGAAAGAAGCGGATCACAAAGTTCCGTTCTACTTCCGTAGCGCCGCCATCCTGTTTGGTGATGATGGCAAATAATTGGGTAAGGGCCTTTAATATTTCCTCACTCATGTTGCAAAATAATCAGAGGTGTAGGGTTTCACCGGGGTCGGGTAGGACCCCCTATGGGGATCCGGCTGCCTGCCGGACCCCCTAGAGCCTGTCTAAACTTTATCCTTTAGTTTTTTTATGCGCATTTCTTCCTCATTCTGCAGCTATTTCTCTACCCGTACCTTTGGGTATGTGTTTCGAAATGAGCTGCGGACGGCTTGTCTTGACTGAGAAAGAAATGCACTATAAAAAAATCTAAAAACAAAATTTAGACAGGCTCTTAGTAGGTTTTAAATTCGAAGGGCACTTCTACCAGCTCAGAGAATTCCTCGCCGGCTTCCTGCATGTCTTCATCATCCTCGTGGTAGTACCAGTGTACGGTTACCCCCTCGATCTCTTCCAGCTGCGACAGCAGGTCCAGGATCAGTTTAGAGGAAGCCGTGTTAAAGTACTCCAGCTTGAAAACGAAGTCGGTAGAGCTGTTGGCTTCTTCCTTATAGGCCTCCAGCCAGTCCAGCACGGGCTGGTAAAACTCGGCGGAGTCTTCGGGCAGCGAGCGGCCCGATACCTCAAAGATGCCGTTGTTCTTGTCCAGTATGATTTTCGGAGTATCCTCCGTTCCTTCCAGATTTATAATTTGCATGACTGTATCTTGATTAATAAGGGTTGAGGTGACTATTCTTTGGCAATTTTGGTGCGGAGAGAGAAGAACGAGTATTGGTCATCCAAACGCTCAAAATCATATTCCAGCGGGTTGCCCGATTTGCGGGCCATGTCTACAAAGCCAAGACCGGCGCCGCCTTTTTCAGACAGGCTGGTGCTTTTGATGATGTCTTTGTAGAGCTGCTTCAGCCCCTCCTTGTCCAGGCCATTGATCTGGTCCAGCTTGGAGCGCAGATTGTCCACATCCTCATTTTTGATGGGGTTGCCTGAGGTAATGATGTAGGCATTGTCCTGCTTGCCGATCATAAAGATAGCGGTAGGCTTCTGTTCACTTTGTTTGCTGAAGTCGTCGCTGTGCTTTACGATGTTCTGCAGGCACTCTACCATCACATTGAAAACCTTGCGCTTAATGCCGGATTCCTCGCCCATGGAGTCCATGTTCCGCTCGGCCATGGCCAGTACGGACTTGGTGATCTCCTGGGTAAACTCACCCTCGTACACGAGGATCAGATTCCGGGCCAGCATAGTTTTATGCAGTTCATAGATGTATTTCATAGCACTTAACAGGAAATTGTGTTGTACTAACTGCGGGTTTAGGGCAGCAAAATAAAACTGGGTTAATAATTATATTTTTTAAAATCGGATGCCTATCAGCAGCATGTCGTCGGTCTGCTTGTGTTCGCCCTTCCACTGTTCCCAGCGTTCGTCAAACACCATCATCTGCACGCGCATGCTATTGTCTTTTTGCTCATTGATCATGTCGCGCAGGCGCTTGGGACCAAATTTGCGGTTGTCCTCACCCCCGAACTGGTCCGGGAAACCATCGGAGCAGAAATATACTGCATCGCCGGCCGCCAGGCTAAGTTTGGTGTTGGTAAAGTTGGTCTGGTTCTTGAATTTACCGCCGCCAATGGGGAAACGGTCTCCCTTGATCTCCTGCAGCTCGCCCCCCTGCAGGTAGTAGAGCGGGCGGTGGGCGCCGGCATACTCCAGGGTGCGTTTTTTCAGGTTGATCTTACAGAGCGAGATGTCCATGCCGTCTTTGGTTTTGGAATCTTCCTCGTCCTGGCGCAGGGTTTGGGTTACGCCCGCATCCAGTGCGTCCAGGATTTCGCCCGGATCGGTGATCTTGCGGCTGCGTACAATATCATTGAGCAGGAAGTAGCCGATCAGCGAGATCAGCGCGCCCGGTACCCCATGGCCGGTACAGTCTACCGCCGCCAGGAAGATATCGTCGCCCACCTGCATAAACCAGGGGAAGTCGCCGCTTACCACATCGCGCGGTTTGTAGAGAATGAAGGAATCGGGCAGCAGGCGGCGAATCAGCTGGTTGTCCGGCAGAATGGCCCCCTGTATGCGCTGGGCATAGTTGATGGAGTCGTTGATCTTCTTGTTCTTGGCCTGGATCTCCATCTCAATGAGCTTGCGGTCGGTAATATCATGCGATACCACCAGTACCGATTCCAGCTCCTGGTAATCGTTGAATTCCGGGATGGCATTTACCTGCATCACGCGCTCGCCCAGCTGCTGGGTAGGGAACTCCATTTCGGTTGATACCTTGGAGTTGCTCAGGCGCACATCACGCAGAATCTCCACCAGCTGGTTTACGATCTTGTCGTGGAAGCCTACCTCGGTCAGGCTCTTGTTCACCAGCTCTTCGGGATGGTTGCCGGTATAGGCCTGAATAATGGGGTTGATGTAGAAGAACTCGTTCTTGTTGTTGAGGCGCGTAATAAGGTCGGGCGAGTTTTCCGACAGGGCCTGCATCTGGGAGCGCATGCGTTGCTCCTGCTCGGCACGGCGGCGTTCGGTAATGTCGCGGGTGTTGACCAGAATGCCCTGAATGGCCGGGTCGTTCAGCAGGTTGTTGCCGGTAGCTTCCAGCCAGATGCTGTTGCCATCTTTGGCCTTGAACTGGAACTGTACCGTTACATGCTCGTGCGGATTGTCCAGCAGCTGGCGGAACATGCCCTCCACGCTTTCCTGGTTCTCGGCATGCACGTATACAATGTCGCGCTTGCCCATCATCTCGTCCTGGCTGTAGCCCAAAATGCGCTCTACCGAAGGGGAGATGTAGCGTACGGTGCCGTCTTTTTCGTAAATGGTGATTACCTCGGAGGCGTTTTCCAGCAGCAGCTGCATGCGCTTCTGGGTCTTGTTCACCTCATCGATCTGTTCTTCCAGGCGGTGGTTGGTGCGCTTAAGCTCCTCCTGGGTGGCTTCCATCTCCTCGGCATTCTGGCGCAGTACCTCCTGCTGCATCTGCAGCTCCCGGCTCATTTTCTGCGATTCGTCCAGCAGGCGGTGCGTACGCTCGTTTACCTTGATGTTGAAGACCGTACGGGCGGTAATAAGGCTGATCTCCTCCACAAACTTTACATGCTTGGGGGTGAATTTGCCAAAGCCGGCAAACTCCAGTACGCCGTATACCTGCTCGTTGGTGATCAGGGGCACAATCAGCAGGCAGTCGGGGCGCTGCTCGCCCAGAAGGCCTGAGGTGATGCTGAGGTAGTTGTAGGGAATTTCGGTGCGCAGCAGGGTATCCTGCTCAATGGCGGCCTGGCCCACCAGCCCTTCGGCAAAGCGGTAGCGGCCTTTCAGGTATTTCTTTTTATTGTAGGCGTAGCTGGCCTTCAGTTCAATGAAGGGGTTGTGCTGGTCATCATCATTCACTACATAGAACGCGCCCTGTATGGCGCCCACCTTGCGGGTTACATAGGCAATTACGGCATCGCCCAGCTCCTCCAGGTTGTTGTGGATCCGCAGAATTTCGCCAATCTCGGCTACCCCGGTCACAATCCAGTTGCGGTCTTTATCACGGGCCTCGGCCTCCTGAATGCTATCGCGCATGCTGATCAGGGCGGTGCCCAGTGTGTCCTGTTCGCTCAGGGGCTGAAACTCGGCATCAAAGTGGCCTTCACCGATCTTGTGGGCAAAGCTGGCGGTGTTTTTGAGGGATTTGACCACCCCATCAATGGTTACGGCCATTTCGCCGATCTCGTCATTGCTGCGTACGGAAATGCTTTCGGGCAGTACGCCCCGGCCCAGCAGTTGCAGGCTGGCTTTCAGGTTGAGCAGGGGGTTGATCAGAATGCGGGAGAAGATGATGGCGATCATCATGCAGATGAGCAGAATGGCGCCACCGGCCAGCATAAAGTTGGTGAGCAGGCTGTTGGACAGGCTGTTGATCTCGGCAGTGTCGATCTTGGTTACCAGGCCCCAGCCGGTTTCGGCAATATGGCCGCGGATGGCCAGGGTTTCCTGTGCCCGGTAATCGGTATCGATATCGGAGCCCCATTTACCCTTAAAGGCCTCCTGTGTGGCAATTTCGGTATGCTGACCCAGGCTGATGCTGTGCATAAGGGGTAGTAGCTCAGGCTGGTTGCGCAGCGGGCTGGCAAAGACCAGCTGAGTGCCGGCTCCCTGCTGTACCAGCAGGCTCTCACCGCTGTTGCCAAGGCTGGTGGTATCGGCCAGAATGGTGTAAATAGGCGCCATGTTCAGCTGCGCCAGTACAATGGCAACTGCCTGACCACTGGAGTTTTTAAGTGGGAGTGCCGCATGCATAAACCAGGCGTCGCCCACAGGGTATACATTGCTGTAGAAGAGTTCGCTGCCGGCTTTATCCAGCGTGCGTCCGTCGGCATCGCTAAAGGGGGTGCCAATGCTCAGCTGGAACAGCTCGGGCTGGGTGGCATGCAGAATGCGGCCCTCCCGGTCCATGACCAGCAGGTTCCCATAGCCCCACACCTCCTGCAGCGCATCCAGTACCGGGGCCAGCTTTTCGCCGGCCAGGCTGGTGGCATAGTCGGCGGTAGAATCGGCCGCTTCGGTGTAGAGGTCCAGGGCAGTACGTACCTCGGCCTGCTGGCCGATGCTGACCAGGTGCGTGGCTACCCCTTGCAGCTCCTGGCTGATCTTATCGGCCTTGAATTTGTTTACGGCCCCTAAATTCTCCTGGTAGCGGTCCCGCAGCGACACAGTGGTAAAGCGGTAGGTAATAAAGCTGACCGCTACAACGCTCAGCAATACTACTACCAGTACCAGCAGGGTTATTTTATTTCCTATGCTAAATTTCCTGATCATACACCCATTAATTTATTGCGCTTCGTATTGCTTGCTTATCGTTTTACCGGTTCGTTCACCAGGGCAGCTTCTTCATTCACTTTGGCGGCCTGCTGGCTGCTTTCTTCCAGCACCTTGGCCATGATCTCAAAGGATTGTTTCACCAGAGCTTCTTCCCGCTTCTGCAGGGGGGTAAAGGAGGCGATCTCTACTACGGCCGCCACCTTATCGCCCGTCATGATTGGCACCAGCAGCAGGTGCTTGGGCGAGGCGCTGCCCAGGCCGCTGAGTACTTTCAGGTAGCCTTCGGGCACCGAGGCCAGGTTTACCAGCTGGCCTTCTTTAGCCACCTGTCCGGGCAGGCCCTCGCCCCACTCGTAGCGCAGCAGTTCACTATCAGGCTTCATCAGGGCATAACCGGCCCGCAGTTCCAGGCTGCGCTGGTTCTGCTGCACTACAGATACATACACGGCTCCCTGGCTGGCACCCAGCTGGTTGCATACTACACGCAGGGCTTTTTCAAGCTTGGTATCGGCAAACTCCATTCCGGAAGCTGCTTTGCGGATGGCCGCCAGCAGCTCTTCGCTCATGGCACTAACGTCATGCGTTTCGGTATCACTTTCCTCCAGCTTGGCGGTGCTGAGCTGCTTGTCTTCACTTTTCTCCACATACACCACATTTACCTCCCGATTACGAAAGTAGAGCATCAGGCCGATGAGCGAAGAAAGCCCCATGGCCAGGGTAGTGCCTACAATAAGCAAAAGGCCGTTGTGCACAGGCCGGATCTCGCGGATAGCGCCCAGGTCTATGGAAACGGAGGCCGTCATGAGCCTGTCGGGCAGTTCCAGCAGGTACCAGGCACAGACAAATACCCCCAGTACATAGAGAACAGCAGCACTTACGGCGAATAGTTTGGTTAGCTTATTCATGCCTTATATCACTTGTAGTGTTTATCTAATTCATTCAAAAACCGGATGATCTCATCCACCTTCAGCACATGGTCGATCTGGGTTTGCTCCAGCGCGGCCGTGGGCATGGTATCAATCATGCACTCGGCAGGGTCCTGTACAATGGTAAGGCCGCCCCGCTCTTTGATCCGCTTCATGCCCTGGGCGCCATCGCGGTTGGCGCCGGAGAGCAGGATGCCCACCAGCTTGTCTTTATAGACATAGGCGGCCGAATCGAGCGTAATGTCGATGGAGGGCCGCGAGTTGTTCACCATCTCTTCGGTAGAGAGCGAAAAGGAATTGCCCAGCTCCAGGCAGAGGTGGTAGTTGGCTGGCGCCAGGTATACCCCCCCTTTTTTGATCCCTTCTTTATCATACGGCTCTATCACCGGCTTTTTGCTTTTGATCGACAGGGCTTCGGTAAAGCCATTGCGCACATGCTTGAGCCGGTGCAGGCACATGATGATGGGCAGGGTAAAATCTTCCGGAATACTGGACAGTATGCGGGTAATGCCCTGGAAACTTCCGGCAGATCCACCAATGACGATGGCTTTGTATCGGTTATGTAGACTAAATTTCGTCATAACGTACGCGCTGTCCGGAGCACCCTAGTCTTTTATCTTTTTATAGATTTTTTCCTCGTTGTTTACCACAATGAACTTATTGGCAATCTCGCACCAGATCAGCGATTCCTTGGAGCCAATGGCCAGGTAGCCGTATTTGAACAAGCTCTCGTGCAGGCGCTTGAGCACTTCGTTCTGCAGTGTCTGGTTAAAATAGATCATCACATTGCGGCACAGCACCAGGTCAAATTTATTGAAGACCGGCCCGTTTACCAGGTTGTGCTGGCGCCAGGATACATTGGCCACCAGCGACTTATCCATATAGGCTTTGCCGTCGCGTACGGTATAGTAATCGCTTAAGCTGCCATTGCCCTGGTAGCGGATGTAGTTCTTTTCATTCAGCTCCATATTCTTGAGCGAATACACCCCTGACTTGGCCTTCTCCAGAATGGCCGTATCAATATCGGTGGCAATGATCTTGGATTTTTCCAGCAGCCCCATTTCCTTGAGCATCACCGCCATGCTGAACACCTCTTCGCCGCTGCTGCAGCCCGCATGCCAGATGCTGATGGTATCGGCATTGAGCAGGATGTTGGGGATAATATGATCGCGCGCTACCCGCCAGAAGGAGGGATCGCGGAACATCTCGGTCACATTGACGGTGATCTCCGAGACAAAGTCGTGGAAAAAGCTACGGTCATTCTGCAGCCGGGTAATGAGCTCGGCTACGGAATTTAGTTTAAATACATCCAGAACTCGCTGAATACGCCGCTTGAATGACGACATGGCGTAATTCGTAAAGTCGTAGTTGTAGGTATCTTTTACGACCTGGGTAAGGTTTCTTAATTCTGCTATCTCGATATCGCGCATACTTCCTCGCCGTTTCAGTGCGTGTGCCGTAAGTTTTTAGAAGCACTTGCCCTGGATTTTTCAGCCTTTCTTTCTTTTACTATAGGGGATGGCCCTTTTTTAAGTTCTATAGCCAGGCGGCAAAAGCTTTTTTGATGCTCATTACGCCCCACTACGGGTGACGCACCTCTCAAGAGGTGCAATGCCTATCCCGAAAGCGCTTAATTCTTTGATAATATTAACAAATAAATCCCTGTGGCCGGAGGGGCTGTAATAAATAGGGGTAAACTCACCTTTTTCCTGTACTTAACCTATGTAAGATTGAAAGGAGTGAATAAAAAAACCGCTGTAGGCGCTTCATCTACGCGGTTTTAAAAAGGGAAGAAGTGGCCCCAATTGTATTTAGAAAGGGGTGAGCCGGCAGAGACAAGACCC